>JBMOMO010000053.1:0-25711 GCA_049324135.1 Chloroflexota bacterium | reverse complement strand
GCGTGCCGCGCCCTGTCCGCGCCTGCAGATGGGGCGGCGAGGCTCTCCCTGACCCCGGTGGCCGGTTACACGTTCAACCTGCCCGCCGACCAGGCTTGGATGGACACCGGCCTCCTGGTCAGGAAGAACCAGGCGGTCCAGATCGCTTACCTGTCCGGCGTCACCAGCGATGCGCAGACCGCCATGCCCGACGCCAGCGGATACGGGTATGTGTGCGGCCGCCAGGACTGTTGCGAGCCGCTGCCGTCTGCGCCGCGCGGCGCGCTGATAGGCCGTGTAGGGCAAGAGGTGTTCTACATCGGCAACGGCAAGACGCTTTCCATGCCGGCTGCGGGAAGCCTGCAAGTGCGCGTCAACGATTGCGACACAGGCCTGTACGACAATCGCGGTTCCCTGAACATCATCATCCTGCCTTGACAAGATCGAAAACTATGAAGTATCGCCTGCTTTCCTTATTGCTCGTTTCCAGCCTGCTGACGGCCTGCGGCAACGCCGTAAACGTTGCGCGTGAGCCGACTTTGACCGCTTCCGCGCCGCCTCCTGCAACTGCTACCGTTACGTCAACACCCACCATCACCCCCACCTTCACCGTCTCCCCCTCGCCGACCACCACGCGCGTCGTCCAGGGGCCAGACGCGGTGGTGATCCCTATCCTGCTCTACCACCGCATTGCCGTTTCCCCCATCGACAGCCAGTACTACGTCCCGCCAGAAAAGTTCGAGGCGCAGATGAAATTGCTGCGCGATTGGGAATACACCGTCATCCCCATCGAACTGCTGGTCAAAGCCATCCAGGAGGGCGCGGAATTGCCGCCGCGCCCGGTGGTCATCACCTTCGACGACGGCGACATCAGCGTCTACACCACGGCTTTCCCCATCATGCAAAAATATGGGCTGACCGGCGTGGCCTACATCGTGGGCAACTACATGAACACCGACGGTTACATGAGCGCCGAGCAGATCAAAGAACTGGCCGCCGCAGGCTGGGAGATCGGCAGCCACAGCCGCTCCCACCGCGAACTGCCCAAACTGCCGCCGCAAGTCCAGCGTGAAGAGATCGTCCAGGCGCGCATAGACCTGCAAGAGGCCACCGGCGCGCCGGTGACGACCTTTGCCTATCCGTTCGGCCTGATGAACAATGCGGTCGGTAGTTACGTTCATTTTGCTGGCTACGTTGCCGCCATGGGACTGGGCTTCACCTCCGACCAGGGCAGCAGCAACCTGTACTGGTTGCAGCGCCGCGACGTGAAAGGCCAATACGACACCAAACAGTTCGCCGCCTTCCTGCCCTGGCAGGGCGACCCAGCCTTCCTGCCCACCGACACGCCCACACCCACGCCTACCGCCTCGCGCACGCCCATCCCCACCTACACGCAATACGCCGCCAGCGCCTCCGCCCAGACCGTCATGCCATGAGGATGCGCCCTGCCCTTCGCGTTCCCTGCGCATTGACGAATCATTACTACACCCGTTAGAGTTTCCAGTAACAGGCAATCACCAGTATAATTGTCGAGAGAGAAAAGGAAACTTTATGGATATATTGGTGCTGACTTCTGACGTAATGGAACGCTCCGTTATCCAGCAGGTATTACAGCGCAGCGGCCACCAGGTTACATTTACCCATAGCATAGAAGATGCCTGGCGGCGCATCAAGGAAGGCGCGTTCCGGTTCATGATCCTGGATGCAGAAGCGCAGGAACAGGGCGTTCACCCTTTGATCGAAAAAGTGCGCAGTGTGGCTGCCTCCATAGGACGGGTTTACATCATGCTGCTCACCTCCAAGGGCCGCAATGGTGGCCTGGTCGCTGCCCTGGGCGTGGAAGCCGACGATTACCTCCTCAAGCCGATTGCCCCCCAAGAACTGAAAGCGCGCGTCCTGGTCGGCACGCGCATCCTGTCTATGGGAGACGACCTCCTGCAAGCGCGCAACCAAATGGAAAACCTGGCAATGTACGATACCCTGACAGGCCTGCTGAACCGCCAGGCGTTTTACCGGGTGGCGCAAGGGGAGTTGGAACGCGCGCGGCGTCTTGCCCAGGGCATCAGCGTGATCGCGATGGACGTAGACAATTTCAAAACCATCAACGATGTGTACGGCAGCGCCATCGGCGAAGAAGTGTTGCAGATCGTTTCGCAAGTCATCCGGGAAAAGAGCCGCCCGTACGATTGTATCGGGCGTTGGGAAGGGGATCAGTTCATCGTCATCCTGCCCGCTACGGTCAGCATCGACGCCGAAAAGATTGCCAGGCGGATCCTTACCAGCGTCCAGACCAGCCAGATTTCCACGAAAGACGGCTCCGCCCTGGAAGTCAACCTCAACGCCGGCATCGCCTCCACCCAAAACATCAACGCTTACGTAGAAATCGATATTTTCATCCAGAGCGCCACTCAAGCGATGAATGCCAGCAAAAAGGACAAGCAGGAACAGATCAGCGTCGTTTACATCTGACCTTTAACCTGCTTGTAGGTCTGATCTTCGACCTGCTCGTAAGCCTGCCCGGCTTGCAGGACTTTGGCCTCCTGCCAGGCGCCGGAGACGATCTGCAAGCCGACCGGCAGGCCGTCTTGCGTGAAGCCGCATGGGATAGACAGCGCCGGCAGCCCGCCCAGGTTGAATGGCGCGGTGAAGCGCGTCAGCAGGCGGGCGCGCTGGATGGCGTCTTCGCCTTCGATGGCGGGCGCCGGGATGGGCGTGGTGGGCAGAAGCAGGACGTCATACCGGTTGAAGAAACCCGCGCCTCTCCGCCGGACTTCGGCCTGCGTGCGCCGCGCCAGGCTATACTCTGTGGAGGAGAGCGCCCGCCCGGTCTCCAGCCGCTGGCGTACGTCCGCGCCGAATCGTTCCGGTTGCTTCGCCAACCGCTCGCGGTGGACAGCCGCCCCATCCGCCTGGGTCATCTGGCCGTTGGCAAGCGCAGCCGCGTGCAGCCAATCCAATTCCACTTCATCAACAATTGCCCCCAAGTCTGTAAAGACCTGCGCTGCCTGGCGCACAGCCGCCAGCACTTCCGGGTCGCTGGCTTCTTCGATGTACTCCCCAACGGCCAGACCGATCCGCCAACCTTCGACGCCCGCTTCGATGCCCTCCAGGTAATCGCCCGCCGGGACGTTTACGCTGGCGGGATCGTCTGGGTCGTAGCCGGCCATGACTTGCAGCAACAAAGCCGCATCGCGGACGCTGCGCGCCAGCGGCCCGGCGTGATCCAGGTTCCAGGAGAGCGGGAAGACGCCGCGCAGGCTGGCGCGCCCGTAGGTGGGCTTCAGCCCAACCACGCCGCACAGCGAGGCCGGGATGCGGATGGAACCGCCCGTGTCCGTGCCCAGCGCGGCCAGGCACATGCCCGCCGCCACCGCCGCCGCCGACCCGCCCGAGGAGCCGCCGCTGATGCGCGTCGCGTCCCAGGGGTTGCGGCAGGCGCCGTAATGCGGGTTGACGTTGGTGACGCCCAGCGCAACTTCATGCGTGTTGGTCTTGCCGAGCAGGACGGCCCCGGCATCTTTCAACTTCTTTACGACGACCGCATCCTGGGTGGGAATATGGTCGTCGAAGAAGGACGTACCGGCAGTGGTGCGGATGCCCTGCGTGTCGTACAGGTCTTTGACGGCGATGGGGATGCCGGCCAGCGCGCCCTGAACCGGCGTCCCTTTGGAGGAGGGCGGCAGCACGGTGATGAAGGCGTTGATGAGGGGGTTGAGGCGCTCGATTTGACGGTAGCAGGCCTCGGTCAGGGCGTGAGGCGCGAGGTCGCCCTTGCGGAGAAGGGACAGGGCCTGGGTCATGGTCAGTTGGGCAGGATCGGTTGGCATGTCCCAATTATAAAGAAGATTTGCTGGCATGGTAGAATCCAGGCCTATGCGCGCGTTGAGATCGTTTTGGGTTGTCCTGGCTTTGCTCTCGCTGGCCGGGGGCGGACTGGCGCTGGCGGCGACCTGGCGGTATGGCGCCGGGGTGTCGGCGGACGCGGTCAAGAACATGTCTACCGCCGAGAGTTTGCTGGCCGGGCGCGGTTTCTTCGACCACGCCGGCATCCCGCTGGTGTACTGGCCGCCGCTCTATCCGTTGCTGCTGGCGGGGATCAGCCTGCCGGGCGGCTGGGACGTGTTCGCGGTGGGGTGGGTTTTGAACCTGCTGCTGATGGTCGTGAACGCTTTCCTGGGTGGGGCGTTGGTGTATGCGGCTTTCCGCGAAAGGCCGCTGTACGCTTACCTGGGCAGTTTATTCGTCGCTGGCTCGGAGTCGGCGCTGCGCATCCACGCCAATGTGGCTTCAGACCCGTTGTACATCACGTTTTCCCTGGCTTTCCTGCTGGCGGCGATTCGCTATTTGCAGGACAAGTCGTGGCAGGCGCTGGCGGTGATGTGGCTGTGCGCGGCGCTGGCGATGCTCCAGCGGTGGTTGGGGGCCGGCCTGTTGGCCATGGGCGGGGTTGTCATCCTGGCGGCGCGTTGGAAAGATTGGCGCTGCCTGCTGCGCGACTGGCTCTGGATGGGGACGTCGTTGCTGCCTATAGCGGGCTGGGTCTACTTCCATAATATTGCAAAATACCAGACCTTTTGGGGCAATGATTCGCCGCCGCTGGACGTGTGGGTGAATTTCGAATACTCCCTGACGAAGATGCTGCACTGGTTCCTGCCGTATCACCCGCGCCTGGAGTGGGCGCTTTTCCATCCGCTGGCGGTTATTGGACTGGGCGCGCTCTTGCTGCTCCTGGCGGCAAGGCGACAGGAGTGGATCGCCTGGCGGCGGGACCTGTGGCGGCCGGAAGTATGGCCCACGGTCTTCTTCCTGCCGCTTTCACTGCTGGGGATGGCCTTCAACGTCATTACTGCCGACCACCGCGACCCGTATTCGGATCGGTATTACGTCGGCTTGCTGGCGCCGGTGATCGTGTTGGCGTTCCTCACCCTGGACGACCTGTTGCTGCCGCGCCTACGCCTGGACGTGAACAAAGGCCGCTTGCTCGCGGCGGTTTTGTTCGGTGCCTGGTTCCTGGCCTATCCGGCTTTCAGCCTGTACAAGTACCTGTCCACTTCCCTGGTAGAGGGAGAGGCCAGCAACTATAACTATTACAATAACCGTTACTTCCGGGAGAACCCGGCGGTAGCCGAAATCCAGGCGCTGGCGCGGGCGCACCCGGAAGCAAGTTTCTACAGCAATTATGCGGATGGGATGTGGTTCTACACGCGCCGGACAGCCCCGCTCATGCCGCGTTCGGCCGGCTTGACGCCGGAGCAATTCCGCGAGCAGTTTGCAGGCTGGCCGGGCGGGCAGCCGGGTTACATCCTGTGGTTCCTGCCCAACGAGTTCAAGCACGTCGCGCCGCCGGACCTGCTGGCCGAGATCGCGGATTTGAGGTTGGTCTATGCCAGTGAACGCGGGGAGATCTATTCCGTGCGAGCCAGGCCGTAAAAAATTACTTGTGGCGAATTGTACAAACAGGCATTTTATGGTAGAGTCTATGCAAATTATCCTATATTGGTGAGGGTTCCCATGAACGCAGACAAAATCCCTGACATTATTATTGGTCGCCTGCCCATCTATCTGCGCGCGTTGCAACGCATGGCCGAAAATGGGAGTCAAACCACCTCCTCGCAAGAATTGGGAGATCGGGTCGGCATTTCTGCCGCCCAGATCCGAAAGGACATCTCGCAGTTCGGGGAGTTCGGCAAACAGGGAACCGGCTACCGGATCAGTTACCTGATCGAGAAACTGCGCGAAATCCTGAAAGTAGACCGCATCTGGGACGTTGCCATTGTCGGCGCGGGCGACATGGGACACGCGCTTGCCAATTATCCGGGATTCGTCAATCGCGGTTTCCAGATCACAATGGTCTTCGACAACGACGTCAGGAAGGTCGGACAAAAGGTCGGAAAGTACATTGTCATGGATGCGGCAGGGATGGTCGAAAAGGTCCGTGATGCGGGCATCACAGTAGCCATGCTGACCGTACCAGCCTCCGCTGCGCAGGAGGTGGCCGAGCAATTGGTCAAAGCAGGGGTGCGCGCCATCCTCAATTATGCGCCCATCAGTTTGAACGTACCGGAAGGCGTCAAAGTACAGCACATCGATCCGGCCACCCATTTACAAAGGATGACGTATTACCTGTAAAGGCAATCTTGATATAGCCGAATCAAAGCAAAGCGCCACGCACTCCCAAAGTGCGTGGCATTTTGTTACGCGCTGGGAGTGCAATGCTATTGTTATCGAAGAGCGGAATGAAATCTTGTAGAATGAATTTTGTAGAACAATATTTGTTGTTCGTTGAACCAAACAAGAGCGTTGTCCATCTCGTGAGGCGCTCCTGTGTTGTGGGCAGCCTCACATTGGCTTGTGGAACCTTCGTCTGTAAAGCCGAATTCTCTGTTGCCATTGGGCGGGTTTCATAGCAGGAGAAAAACATGAATCCCAAATATCCGAAAATCTTCTTTTCCAGCCTGGCTGTCTTCCTGGTTATGGCTGTGTTGGCAGGGCCGCTGCCTGGGGCGGCGCTGACGGCCCGCGCTGCGCCCGGCGACATCACGCGCGTCTCGGTCGATGCGAGCGGGACGCAGGCAATTGGGGGTTCCCAGCAGGCCGCCATTTCAGGCGATGGGCGCTATGTGGCTTTTAAATCCGACGCCAGCAACCTGGTCAGCGGAGATACCAACGGGGTGGGTGACATCTTCGTGCATGACCGCCAGACCGGCGCAATCGCGCGCGTCTCGGTCGATTCGGGCGGACTGGAGCCCAATGGCGGCTCTTATTCACCAGCCTTGTCATACGACGGGCGATACGTTGCCTTTGCAAGCGACGCCAGCAACCTGGTGAGCGGTGATACCAACGTGGTAACGGACATCTTCGTGCATGACCGCACTACCGGCCAGACAACGCGCGTTTCGGTCGACTCGAGCAGCGCACAGGCGAATGACTACTCAAGTGAATGGGGGACTGCCATTTCAGGCGATGGCCGCTATGTGGCTTTTTCATCCCAAGCGACCAACCTGGTGAGCGGCGACACGAATAACGAAGGCGATGTCTTCGTACATGACCGCGACACCGGCCAAACGGGGCGCATCTCGGTCGATTCCACCGGCGCGCAGGCAAACGGACAATCCAGTTCGCCATCCATCTCCAGCGATGGGCGCTATGTCGCATTTTCATCGAACGCTCCCAACCTGGTCGCTGGGGACACAAATGACCAAACGGACGTCTTCGTACACGACCGGCAGACGGGCGCCACGAGTCGGGTTTCCGTCTCCTCAACCGGCGCGCAAACAATCGGTCACACATCCTACGACCCTGCCATCTCCGGTGATGGGCGTTTTGTGGCTTTCTTCTCAGGCGCGGAGAACCTGGTCCCGGATTTCACCTGGGAAGGATATATCTACGTGCACGACCGGCAGACCGGACAGACCACGCGCGAATCGCTGTCTTCGGATGGATGGCAGTTAATCGGCACGGCCGAAAACCCGGTCCTTTCCAGCAATGGGCGCTACCTGGCTTTCGATTTCTATGACAAAAGCGAGGGGATGCCAAACCTCAATATCTATGTGCGCGACCGGCAGACAGGTACAACCGTCCAAGTAACGCATGGCACCGACTATTTATCCAGGGCGCCATCCATTTCTGCCGATGGGATGATCGTTGCCTTCAGATCAGATCGCCCAAATTTGGTCAGCGGGGATACCAATGATGCTGACGACATCTTTGTCTACGAAGCAGATTATGGTCCCGAGCGCAACCCAACCGTTATTACTACGGATCCCGAGTGCGGCGAGTATTATTGTACATTTCCTACTCCCGCCAGCGTGACGTATATGGTACAGTTTTCAGAGTTCGTGACCGGCGTCTCGGTGGAAGATTTCTCCCTTAGCGTAAGAAGCGGGAACATCACCGGCGCTTCCATCACAGGCGTCAGCGGTTCCGGCGCCCAATACCTGGTCAGCGTGGATACCGGCAGCGGCGACGGCCTGCTGCGGCTGGACGTGATCGATGACGACAGCATCCTCGATACGACGCTCAACCCGCTGGGTGGGGCGGGGGCCGCCAACGGCAATTACGACCACGGCCACGCATACCGCATCGACAGGGATTCGCCCACTGTTTCCAGCATTGTATTAGCAGATCCCAATCCTACCGCCGCCGAGACCGTCCATTTCACAGTGACCTTTTCCGAAGGGGTCTGGCCGGTGGATGCAAGCGATTTTGTCCTGACCACTACCGGTAGTCTCAGCGGTGCTTCGGTGGTCGATGTCACCGGCATGGGCAACTCCCACACCGTCACGGTCAACACTGGCGCGGGGGATGGCACGTTACGATTGGACCTGATCGACGATGATAGCGTCCGAGATGATTTCGATAATCCTTTAGGCGGGCCGGGCACGGGCAATGGGGACTTCACGACGGGCGAAGCCTACACCATCGTCAGGAACGCGCCCACCGTGACATCCAGCCTGCGCGCTGACCCCGATCCGACCAGCGCCGGGAGCGTGGACTTCAACGTGACCTTCTCCACCGATGTCAACGGCGTGGACGTGAGCGACTTCACCCCAACCGCTACCGGCGCGCTCACCGGGGCGTCCATCCAGAACGTCACCGGCAGCGGGAGCACCTACACCGTCACGGTCGGCACCGGCAGCGGGGACGGTAGCCTGCGGCTGGACGTGCTGGACGACGACAGCATCCAGGACCTCCCAGGCTACCGCCTGGGCGGCGAAGGCGCAGGCAACGGGAACTTCACGACCGGCGAAGCCTACACGGTGGACAAGACCGCTCCCCTCGCGACCGGCAGCCTGCGCGCCGACCCTGACCCGACCACAGCCGCCATCGTCAATTTCACCGTCAATTTCACGGAAGCAGTCAGCGGCGTAGACCCGAGCGATTTCGTCCTGACCAGGACGGGCGGATTGGCTGGCACGTCCATCTCCGGCGTCAGCGGTTCGGGCAGCCAATATGTCGTCACAGTGGTCACTGGAACCGGCGACGGCACGCTGCGGCTCGACATCCTGGACGATGACAGCATCCTGGACGCCAGCGGCAACCCATTGGGCGGGAGCGGGGCGAGCAACGGCAATTTCACGACCGGGGAAGCCTACACCTTTGCCCGCACGCCGGTCAACAAGATCATCGAAACCACCCGCTCCACCGGCGCGAACGACGGCTGGGTGCTCGAATCGAGCGAAGACAGCAACCAGGGCGGCTTCAGGGACTCGACCGCCGCCACTTTCGTGCTGGGCGACGACGCCCAGGATCGCCAGTTCCGCGCTGTCTTGCACTTCCCCACCCACTACCTGCCCGACAATGCCGTCATCACCCGCGCGCTCTTGATGATCAAGAAGGAAGGCCTGGTCGGCGAGGATCCTTTCACCACCCACCAGAACATCCTGGTAGACATCCGCCCCGGCGCGTTTGGCTACTTTGGCCCGTTCCCCTTCCGCGGCTTGCAGGCGCTCGATTTCCAGAGCCCCGCCAGCATGGACGCCGCCGGCGTCATCGAAAACAATCCGCTGGATAGTTGGTACTGGGCCTGGCTGGACGGCGGGGCATTCCCATACGTCAACCTGCGCGGCATCACACAATTGCGCCTGCGCTTCCAACTGGACGACAACGATGACCTGGGAGATGACTACCTGCGCTTTTACAGCGGCGATTATGACGGGCTGGCAGAGCGGCCGCGTTTGCTGATCGAGTATTACCTAGCAAGATAAGCCACCTTTCCGCATCACGAACGTCCCGAAGGTTCGAACCTTCGGGACGTTTGCATTCAAGGCTGCGCTTGCGCAAATACCCGTTGGAACTCTTGCAGGAAAAAACCCGCTACCTGGTCGTTGTAGATGATGACCAGGTTTTCGTCGTTGCGCGTTTCGGCGCTGTTGGTGAAGTTGTACGAACCGGTGATCACGATCTCTTCATCGATAATCATCACTTTGTGGTGCATCAAGCGGGCATTGCCGTCTGAACGGACATCCAGCCCGGCTTGTTGGAAGGGATCATACTCCGTGCCGATGTTCGACTTGATCTGCTCCGCGTCCATCACGCCCGCCACCGTCACGCCGGCGGCGGCGCGCGCGCGGATCATTTCGCCGAGCGGATCGGAAGTAAACGAATAGGCCATGAAGTAGATGCTTTGCTGGGCGTTTTCCAGCAGCGGCAGCAGGCTGAGGGCGACCGAATCGTCCGGTGAAAAGTAGGTCTCGACGACCGTGCCGTCTATGGTCAGCACCGGGTTGGGTGTGGCCGGGAGCGCGTCGGAGCCGAACTTGTCGTCCACGAACATTTCGTCGAACTCTTTGGTGTAATTCTCGGCCATCTTGACCGAACGGATCAGGAGCCAGTTATTGTTGTCGCTGTACACGCCGGTGTTGGTGAAGTTCATCGAACCCAGCCACACTTCGGAACGGTCGATGACGACGAACTTGTTGTGCATCAACCCTTCGCGCCGGTCGCCCAGCACGGTGATCCCGGCCTCCATCAGCATTTCGGGGTCGTCCTTGTCGCGGTTGTCGCTCTCCATGACCACGCGCACCTGCACCCCGCGTTGGTATGCGCGGATGAGCGCATCACGGAGGCTGTTGATGGTGAGGTTGTAAATGGCAACGTCCACGCTCAGGCGGGCGGCGTCGATGGCGGCAACCAGGACACTATCCACCCCGCCGGTCTCCTGCGCAGAGAGCGGGTTTTGCGGGTCGGTGAAGTAGACCTCTATCCAGGAGCCGCGCGCGCCATAAGCGGCCGGCGGGTTGGCCGGGACCAGGCCCCAAGGTTGGAAAGGCGTCAGGGTCACGGCGCCAGGCAGCGGCTGGGTCAGAGGCGGGGCCGGCGTCCCTGACGACGAGTCGCCCCCATTCACGGGCAGGCATGCGGCAAGCATCAACAATCCGATCAAAAGCGGCAGGCGGGATATTTTTTGCATGGCGTCTCCTGGCGCAATTATAGCATGAATGTTCTATGGAGGCGGTGATATAATTCGCCCCGCTATGTCATTCCCTGAATTTATTTACACTGAAATCCTCAAGCCCAGGCCGCTCAAGGCGCTGGCAAACGCCGTGTTGCTGCGCATCATCCCCAAGACGCTGCGTGTGGGACCGGCCACCCTGCATCTCGACCTGTCGGACCCGGTCGTTTCGGGCGCGCTCGCGCTGCGCGTGTTCGAGCCGAGCGAACTGGCCTTCTTCCAGGAATATTGCCGCGGCGGCATGACGCTGGTGGACATCGGCGCCAACGTTGGCCTGTACACGGCGCTGGCTATGCGCCAATTGGATGCAACCGGGCGTATCGTAGCCTTCGAGCCGCACCCCGGCTCTTTCGCTTTCCTGCAAAAGAACGTGGCCGCGAACCAGGCCGACGCCCAGGCTGGCCCCCCCCTTCGGGGACAATGCCGCGTGGAGGCCTTGAACCTGGCCGCAACGCCGGAACGCGGACGCCGGGAACTGCGCCTGAACCCAGAGAACCGCGGCGACAACCGCCTGTACCAGGGCACCTACCAGGGCAAGGTCGAGCAGTGGAAGACGCTGCCCGTGGAAGGACGTCCGGTGGACGATGTGCTGGCCGACCTGGGCATCCAGCAGGTCAACTTCGTCAAGATAGACATCCAGGGTTATGAGCAGAACGCCATCAGCGGTTTCCAGGAGACCCTGGCGCGCTCGGAAAACGTGATCCTGATGACCGAGTTCTGGCCGAAGGGACTGCGCGAGGCGGGCGGGGATGCGATTGCCTACCTCACCATGCTGTCAGACCTGGGCTTTACCTTGTATGAATTGAAAGAAAGGCCGCGCGGGAAGGCAACTCCGCTTGATGATTGGGAGGCGCTCATCGCCCGCCTGCCGGAGCGCAAGTATACGAATATCATCGGGGTGAAGGGATATACGATACGAAGTGGGTGAAGCGTAGTGCGTAAAGCGGATTGCATCTTCAGCAGCCGGTAGATGCCCGGAGCGTTGAATCGTCTTAATTTGCATAAAGATGCGATTGCCCCGCTATTGCGATAGATCATCACTATTGGCGTATCTGCGCCGCTCTATTCCTGCCCGGCAGCCAGCAGTTCGATCACGCGCGCCAATTCCTGCTTCGCTTCTGCCAGTTTGCCGCCCAGGCTGTTCCAGTGATCCGTTTTTCCTTCCCGTTCCATCTCGGCTGCCAGGGAAGCCAGCAGGGCCGCCCCCATCGTGGCGCTATTCGATTTCAAACTGTGCATAGCGCGGACGAAGGTCTCCTGGTCGCCGGCCCCCATGGCCTGTTCCGCATTGAAAATCAGGGTTGGCGCGCTTTCGATAAAGGTAGCGGTGATTTCGGCGATGAAGGCTTGCGCATCCTCGCCCATGAACTCGCGATAAGAATCCAAAGCAGACGGGTCGAGACTCATCATTTGCTCCTCTTTGAATTGGCCGGAACTCCAGCAGGTTTTAGCGGGCGCGTCCCTTCCAGGGCGCGTTTCAACTCATCTATCCGGATCGGTTTGCTCACATAATCGTCCAGGCCGGAAGCGAGATAATGTTCGCGGTCGCCTTCGAGCGCATTGGCCGTCATAGCCACCAGGCGCGGACGTTTTGCAGGCAGCCAGTGGGCGATGATCTGGCGCGCCGCCTCTTCCCCGTCCATTTCGGGCATTTGCATATCCAGCAGCACCAGGTCGTATTCCTGGCGGCGCAGCGCTTCCAATACCTCCAGCCCGTTGGCGGCCACGTCGGGCCGGTAGCCCATGCGTTGCAGCAGGCTGACCGCTACCTTTTGGTTGACCACGTTATCTTCGGCCAGCAGGACGTGCAGCGGGTGTCGCTCGCCCAGCAGGTGGTCCAGGAGCATCGCTTCCGGCCTTTGATGTGCAACGCGCGGGCGCTCGGTCAGCACAGACACCAGCGTCTCGAACAATTGTGAAGGCTTGATCGGCTTGGTCAGGAAGGCGGCAAAATGAAGGCCTTCCGCCTCGCCAGGGCGGGCTCCCAGGGATGTAAGCATGACCAGGGGAAATTCGCTGCCAGATGGCAATTTGCGGATCTCGGCCGCCAGCGTGAGTCCATCCATCTCCGGCATTTGCATATCCAGGATGATCGCATCGAAACGCTCCCCCTTCCGCAGTTGTTCCAGCGCTTCTTTCCCGGACGAAACGGCTGTTGCATTCATCCCCCAGGATTTGGTCTGGCGCGATATGATCAAGCGGTTGGTCTCGTTGTCGTCCACGACCAGCAGGGTGCGGTCTTTCAGGTCAGGCTGCAGGCCGCGCGGTTGGAAATGGGAAGTGGCCTGGGCGCTTTCGACTTGGATGGTGAAATGGAACGTCGAGCCTTTGCCTTCTTCACTCTCGACCCAAATCTTGCCGCCCATCATTTCGACCAGGCTGCGGCTGATGGACAACCCCAGCCCGGTGCCGCCAAACCGGCGCGTGGTGGAAGAATCCACCTGTGAAAAGGCCTGGAAAAGCCGGTCCATGCGGTCTTTGGGGATGCCGATGCCGGTATCGCGCACCGCAAAATGCAGGACGTAAAGGTCTCCTTCACTGCTCTGTACTGAGATAGATACGACCACCTCGCCCTTTTCCGTGAACTTGACCGCGTTGCCGAGCAGGTTGACCAGCACCTGGCGCAGACGGGTCACGTCGCCCCGCAGTTTGTTTGGCACGCCTTCACCAACCAGGTAGGCCAGTTCGATTCCTTTTTCTGTCACTTTTGGGGTCAACAGATCGAGCGCCGATTCGACGCACGACGCCAGGTAAAAAGGTTGTCGTTCCAAACTCAATTTACCGGCTTCGATCTTGGAAAAATCGAGAATATCGTTGATCACGCCCAGCAAGGCATCCCCGCTGGCGCGGATAGTCTCCACGAAGTCGTGTTGCTCCTTGTCGAGGGGGGTGTCGAGCAGCAGGCCGGTCATGCCGATGACGGCGTTGAGCGGCGTGCGGATCTCGTGGCTCATGTTTGCCAGGAACTCTGACTTTGCCCTGGCAGCCGCTTCCGCCTGGCGGCGCGCCTCCATCAGGTCTGTGATGTCGTGATACAAGGTCAATATGCCGATTTGCTCATTGTCCACCACGACCGGGACGCCAAAGATTTCGACCTCGATGGGGTCGCCATTCTTTCGTTTCCTTTGTTCGATGGCGTGAATGACCTGGCCTTGCATGACTTGTTTGGAATACTCCCTGGCCGCCGTCCGGTTTTCTGTCGGGGCAACGATCTCATCCAGGTCTTTCCCGATGATCTCTTCTTCCTTGTAGCCAAATAATTTTTCGAAAGCAGGGTTGCAAGCCGCAATATTTCTCTTTGTAGTCGTGACAATGGCAACCGGGCTGTTCTGCACCAACGTCTCGAAATACTGCTTCTGTCGCCGGATTTCGTTTTCGGCTTTTTTGCGTTCGGTCACATCCTGCATAATGGATATCAGGTACGCGATTTCCCCCTTTTCATCCATCACCGGGGTAGTGGTTTGCTCATTAATGTACAGGCTGCCGTCTTTCCTCCGGTCTATGACCTCGCCATGCCAGATCGCGCCGGCCAGCACACGTTCCCGCAAATTGTTGTAGAATTCGGCGTCATGTTGGCCGGAGCGCAGGATTTCGAGGTGTTTTCCGGCCAACTCTTCGAGCGTGTAACCGGTCAAGCGGCTGAAGGCCGGGTTGCTCCACACAATGTTGTCCTGCCGGTCGGTGACCAGCACGGCATTGGCGGCGGTTTCCAGCATCACGCCCTGCAATTGCAGGCGTTCCTCCGTTTGTTTGCGTTTGATGATGAGCGCCAGGGCGCCGGATATTGCTTCCAGCAATTCCTTCTCTCGGGCAGAACCCTGGTGGCCCTCTTCCAGGTATAGCACCAGTACCCCCAACAATTGGCGTCCAAACATCAAAGGGACGTTGTAATGGCCGTGCGGCTTCATGCCTTCGAAGGTGTTTTCGTGCTCGCCGCCAACGCAGCCAGAAAACAGGGTTTTGCCGCCGACAGCAGCCCGTCCGCACAGGCAATGTCCGAAAGGAACGCGCGCGCACAGGCGCAGTATCTCAGTCTCCAGGTTTTTGGCGGTCCTCAAGACCAACGTATTGGTGCGTTCCTCGACCAGGAAAATACCGCCCTGTGGGTGGACCGGCAGCCAGGGAATGATCAGGATGATATCGAGCGCGCGTTCCAGGATTTCAGACAGGGAGAGGTTTTCGAATGAAAGGCTCAACAGGGAGTTCAGGATGGTCTGCGTCTGGTATGCCGCGCTGATCTCGTTGGTTTGCTCCGTTACCAGGGTTTCGAGGTTTTCTTTTATTTCCTGTAAGTGTTGTTCCCGAATACCTATCAGGTAAGCCAGTAGCCCAATGAAAATGGGCGCAGTATCGATGATCCGCAACAAGTAACTGGTTTGGTGCAATTGCGCGATCACCGATAGCGAGAAAGGCAACCCCCGGTTCCATATCTCGACCAAAGTAGCCGTGATCGGGAAAAAAAGGCCAAAGACCAGGCCGATAATCCCGATCTGCGTGGAGAGGGAGACAGGGGAAGTTTTCTTCATGAGGTTTCTTTTCGCAAGCAGGAACAAGCTGTCTATTACGTGCCTTTATTATACATTTTCTCCCATGCAAGTCTATTATGATTCAATTACAAGGTTGCAAGACAATCAACAATCAAACTGAAATCCCATCATCGTCGAAATCTTGCTATAATCATCAATAGAAAAAAGGTAGCCTTTATGTCCTCGAGAATTCTAGTTGTTGACGACAACGAAATGAACCTCAACCTGGTGTCGGTTGTCTTGACCAGGGACGGTTATGAAGTTGTCACGGCGCTCGACGCGGCCAAAGCCTTGCAGACGCTCGAATCAGGCGTACCCGATCTTGCCATCCTGGATGTTATGATGCCGGATATGGACGGGTTCGAGTTGTGCCGCATCCTCCGTCACAGGCCGGATACGGCCGCCATCCCCATCATCATCCTCACCGCCTTGAGCGAACTGGACGAACGGTTGAAAGCCTTCGAAGCCGGGGCAGATGACTTCATGGCTAAACCGTTCCAGCCGCAGGAATTGGCGGCGCGCGTCAAGGTCTTGCTGCGCCGCGCCGCGCCGCAGGCTGCCGTGCGCCAGGAAACACAGGCAGAAGTGACAGCCATTTTCTCTTTGCGCGGCGGCGTGGGCGTTTCCACGATGGCGACCAACCTGTCTGTTGGCCTGGCGCAGATCTGGGCGCAGCCGGTTGCCCTGGTGGACCTGTCGCTGGTCAACGGGACGAGCGCCCTGATGCTCGACCTGCCCCTGCGCAACAGTTGGGCGGACCTTGCCACTATCAAAACCGATGAGATCGAACAGGATGTCGTAAACCGGGTGCTGCTGAAGCACGAGTCAGGCCTCCAGGTGCTGGCAGCCCCCAGGCGTCCGCAAGAAGCGGAATTGCTCAAGGGCGGGCAGGTAACGAAAGTGCTGGAGTTGCTTCGCCGCCAATCCCATTACTTGATCCTTGACCTGGCGCACGATTTCAGCGAAGCGACCCTGGCCGCATTGGACCAGGCGGATCGCATCTTGTTGCTGCTGGCGCCCGAATTGGCGTCGGTGCGTTGCGCCAGCATCGCCCTGGATGCCTTCCACCAGATCGGGTATGCCAGGGACAAAATCCATTTGGTGCTGAACTGGACCTTCAAGGGCAAGGGCTTGCCGCGCGCCGAGATCGAGAAAACCCTCAGCCAGAAGATCGACGTGGTTTTCCCTCACGCGGACGAGACGCTGGTAGCGGCGTTGACCCTGGGCAAACCGCCCACCTTTGCCGAGCCAACTGCCCCGGTAGGGGCGCTGTTCGAAGACCTGGCCTATTATTGGAGCAAGGAAGAGCACAAGAAGAACCCGCCCAAACCATTGCCAGATGGATACGTGCGCGTCCGCGAGCGCGCCAGGGCCAAACAAAAGCAAGGAGGTAATTGATGGAACGGAACCAACGGGTTTCCTCGCAACGCGGCCAGGGCTTGGGAGAGTACGCCCTCTTGTTGGTGCTGGTCGCCATTGGGGTGCTCCTGCTCTTGCAATTGATGGGCATCTCGGTGCGCGAAGCCTATTGCAGGACAATAGAAGCCATCACCGGCAGCCCGGCCTGCGCGCCCCAGGAATATTGCGGCGATGACTTTACCGGCGGCATGGATGCCTGGCGTACGGCGCTCGGCCAGCCCACCAGCCAGGATGGGAAACTATGCCTGCAAGATGAAAACCGCACATTCAACAACTGCTCTATGGAGCAGGGGCAGGGCGATTACGTCATCCGCATGGACGACGTGGTGCTGGACAAGGGCAACGGCTACGGCGTCTTTTTCCGCACTACCGATACAAGCGATGGCGCTTCCGGCTATATCTTCCAATACGATCCCGGCATGAAATATCATGGGTACGCTCCCAACGGCGCCTACATCATCCGGCGCTGGGTCAACGGCAGGGAAGTGTGGACGCCGATTGCGGCTGCGCCCCTCCCAGACGGGAGCGTATACGATACGCCCCACGACATCGAAATCATCGTCGAAGGCGATACCTTCACCGTCAACGTGGACGGCCAGCAGGTCTTACAAGCCACCGACAGCACATATGACAGCGGCGGCGTTGGGCTGCGCTCGTGGGATAGCACCCAGGTCTGCTCTGGCGGGTATTCCCTCCTTCCTGCACCCTGATCACGGAGGCTGCGATGCAACTCGAACAATCCCCCGGCTTCGACCAATACAAAGACGGCCTGCCCGAGCCGCCGCCCGACCCAGCCATTCGCCGCAAGCGCTTCCGGCTGCTCCTGTTGGCGCTCTTGCTGCTGGTGTTGGCTTTGAGCGCGATCAACTTCCTGGGTTCCAAGAGCGCGGCCATCCTCACCGGCACCGGCGCGGTTTCGGGTACGGTCGTAGGCCAGGATGGAAGTCCCTTCCAGGGCGAGATTTTCGTGCTGGGGAGCGACCTGCGGACGACTACCGACGCCGACGGGCGCTTCTTCCTGGACCGTGCGCCTGCTGGCCCCCAACTGCTGATCGTGGCTGACGATTCCCTCGGGCGCGAATTCCCGGTCCAGGTAGTCTCCGGCGAGACGGTAGACATGGGGCAGATCCAATTCGTTCCCACCGCTACCCCGTAAACGTAAGGCGGATTGTCAATCCGCCCTACGCAATCTATTCGTTCAAAGCGTCCCTTTGTACATACCTCCATCCACGTTCAGCATCACACCAGTAATGTAAGACGCCGCGGGCGAGAGCAGGAAGGCGGCAGCGTTGCCGAACTCATCGGGGCGGCCTATCCTTCCCAGCGGACTCTCGGCCGACTGCTTGCGGATCTCCTCCTCGACCGTGGACCGGTTGGCCTTTGCGCGGGCGGACATCAACTCCCCGACTCGCTCCGTCTCCGTCCAGCCGGGCAGGATCGAGTTGAAGCGGATGCCCTCCTTGCCCAGTTCGATGGCCAGCGATTTCGTCAGTCCCACCGTAGCCGCGCGGACGCTGTTCGACAGGACCAGGTTGGCGATGGGCTGCTTGACCGACATCGAAGTGACCGTCAACACGCTGGGCGTTTCCGATTTCCGCAAATACGGCAACGCCGCGCGGATCAGGCGCACGTGGCTCATGAAAGACAGTTCCACCGCTTTCTGCCACGTTTCCTCGTCGAACGACTCGAAAGTCCCGGCCGGCGGTCCGCCGGCGTTGGTCATCAACAGGTCCAATCCGCCGAAAGCGGCAACGGTTTGCTGAATCAATTTTCCAGGCACATCCGGCAAACTGACATCGCCTGCCAGCCCTAAAACTTGTACGCCTGTTTCACTGTGTACTTTCTCCGCCGCGGCTTTTACCTTGGCCTCGTCGCGACCGTTGACGGCCACCCGGCAGCCCTCGCGCGCCAGTTGAAGCGCGGTAGCAAATCCAAGTCCGCGCGATGCGCCGGCCACCAGGGCGCGTTTATTCTTCAGTCCTAAGTCCATTTTTCTCCTTTCGATGCGTCTGGCCTATGAAATTATCTCGATCCTATCATCAACCACATCCCCATCCGGCCAATTGCCTTCGACCCACTTGACCACCGTTTGCAGGGAGCGTTGGACCTGCGCCGCGTCCGCGTTGACCAGCGCGCAGGCGATGACCGCCTCCTGCCACATGTCCTGCCGGTCCATCTCTGCCGCCGACACGTTGAATTTCTTGTGCAGTTGGCTGAGCAGCGGCTTGAGGCGTCCGCGCTTCTCTTTCAGCGAAGCGCAGCCGGGCAGGCGCAGGTGGATGGTGAGCAGGCCGATCATCGGTTTTACGCTTGCGATTCCGATCCCAAAAGTTCCAGGAATTGGCGCGGGGTGAGGATAGGGATGCCTCGATATTCTTTCAAATTCAGCAAGTGCTTGTCGCCGCTGACGATGATGGCTGCCTTTTTGATAACAGCCGCTGAAAGGAACATTTCGTCGCTTGGATCCTCGGGAATCGCGCCGCTCGTATCGGCATTGCGAATGGCAAGAACGGCATCTCTTTTGAGCGCCTTTTCGAGGCGGCGAATGCGCTCATCTCGTATTCGAAACGTATCCTTCAAGCGCGGTTCGGAGATGACCCGGACCACCTCTTCAATGATTTTTCGGGATGTCACAAGCTCGAATTTGCCATTGTACCAAGCCTTCATCAATTGAGACGGAACGCCCTTCTTGTACAGAATGCTGCTGATGATTACGTTGGTATCAAGAACTGCGCGCAGCATTTTCCGCCCTGACCTTTCTTATTGCCGCCTCCACAATTTCCTGAACCTCCTCTTCGGGGAGATCGGGCGCGTTCTCCTGTATCTCGCGAATCACATCGAAGAGCGATTCTCGTCTGGCGAGTATTTCGTTATACCAGTCGAGCGAGACGGTGGCCGTCCCCGCCTCGGCGTCGATGATTGCCTCGCCGGGCTTCAGGGTCTTGTAAGGCGCGGAAGACTCGCGGACGACGCGGATGCCGTCCCGTTTTTCGCGGAACTGCTCGTACTCGGCCGCAGAAACCAGGACGGCGACCTGCTTGCCATTGCGCTCGATGATTACATCTCCCTTGCCTGCAAAGACCTGGTCGAGGATGTCGCGCCATTTGGCGCGCGCCTCGCCGCTTTTGACTTTGGTCAGGGACATTTTCGCTCCTTGTACAAAGTGTACATTTTGTACAGATTGTAAGTCTCTCGAAAACCCATGTCAAGTCAGATTTTCGACTTTTGATTTCCGATTACGATTTACGAATTACGTTTTACGATTTACAATCATCTCCAATGGACACCGAAACCGCCTACAACCTCGCGCTCGGTTGTCTCTACTCTTTTAGATTATAGTCGCTAACACGCTTCGAAACGTGCTAACGCAGAATGATATACTCTACTTGCGTTTGCAGGTTTGCCAGGAGATCAGATTATGCCCCAACAAATTATGGTTCAACTTGAAGTGCCTTCCGATCTGGTTCGCTTTCATCTGCCTGAAGGGGTTGACCAACGTTTGCAAACCCTTTTGAACCGCCAGGATCAGGGTGAAAAACTGACCCCAGCGGAACGCCTGGAAGCCGAAGGACTTGTCAACTTGAGCGAGTTACTGACCTTGCTACGCTTGCGCGCGGAACGGGCGCAGCGGGAATCCTGAAAATGCAGCCAGTCACCGAAAGGCTTCGAAGGCTGGTTGTCCAGCGAGCCGCAAATCGTTGTGAATATTGTGGGCTATCCCAAGAGGGCCAGGAGGCCACGTTTCACGTAGATCACGTTATCCCTGTTGTCGCTGGCGGTGAGACTGTTCCAGAGAATCTGGCGCTGGCCTGTGTATCCTGCTCTTTGCGCAAGGCCGCCCGTGAAAAGGCAATAGATCCTTTGAGTGGGGAAGAAGCCCCTCTCTACAATCCGCGCAGGGATATGTGGGATGAGCATTTTCATTGGGATGGCATTTACCTGGTCGGCTTGACCGCAACCGGGCGCGCAACGGCGGAAGCATTGCAGATGAATCGAAGACTAATCCTTGCAATTCGCAATGAAGAGGCTCGTTTGGGGCGTCATCCAAACCAATCAAAGTGACATTTGAGATCGCATGGACACCGAAACCGCCTACAACCTCGCGCTCGACTACCTGTACTCATTCGTAGATTATAGCCTCAAACACGCCTCCGAACTGGCCAAGGCCGACTTCAACCTCGACCGCATGTTCGCGCTGATGGAGATGCTCGGCAATCCGCACGACAAATATCCCATCATCCACGTGGCCGGGACGAAGGGCAAAGGCTCGGTCAGCGCATTGTGCGCCTCCGCGTTGCAGGCGGCCGGCTACAAGACCGGCCTGTATACCTCCCCGCACTTGCAGGATTACGCCGAGCGCATCCAGGTCAATGGGGAATCTATTCCACATGCTGAGTTAGCAAATTTAGTGGAAGAGATAAAACCAGCCGTGGAGCGTATTCCGTTTTTGACCACCTTCGAGATCACCACCGCGCTCGGCTTCCTGTACTTTGCCCGCCGGGGCTGCGGCGCGGCTGTCATCGAAGTCGGCCTGGGCGGGCGGCTGGACGCCACCAACATCGTTGCGCCGCGCGTCTCGGTCATCACCTCGCTCTCGCTCGACCACACCCTGGTGCTGGGCGACACGCTCGAAAAGATCGCGGGCGAAAAGGCCGGCGTCATCAAGCCCGACGTACCGGTGGTCTCCTCGCCGCAAAAGGACGAGGCGCTGGACGTACTGGTCAAGGCAGCGGACGAGCGCGGCTGTCACTTCACCCTGGTGGGACGCGACCTGGGCTTCGAACCGCTCTCCCATTCGATAGACGGGCAAACGCTTCGGGTCTGGACCCCTGGCCTGCCGCCGTTGAACCTGGCGATTCCCCTCCTCGGCATTCACCAGGTCGAGAACGCCGCCGCGGCCTACGCCGCCCTCCGAGTTAGCGGATTGAACGCGCCGGACGCAGCCATCCAGCAGGGATTTGCCGCCGCAAAGTGGCGCTCGCGCTTCGAGATCGCGCGCCGCGAACCGCCGGTCATCTTCGAATCGGCGCACAACCAGGATTCGTTTGCCAGGATGCGCCAGACGCTGGAAACCTGCTTCCCCGGCCGGCCGGTCTATCTGGTGCTGGGCGCGTCAGAGGATAAGAACCTGGCCGGGATGTTCGCCGAGATGAAACCCAAGATCAAGAAACTGATCGTCACACGCGCCGACCATCCGCGCGCGCTGGAGGCGGAGGTGATCTGTCAGATCGCCGGGCAGGCCGGGGTGGAGTCCGAAGCGGTGGAACCGGTCGAAGCGGCTTTCCGCCGGGCGTTGGAATTATCCGAAAAAGATGGTAGCATTGTCTTGTCTGCCGGTTCGATGTTCGTCACAGCAGAAGTGATGACCGCATGGGACAGGTTGGCGCGGGAAGCGTAAATTGGCAATCGGGCGTCAGCGAATTCCCGAAGCGCGAAGGCCGATTCCCGAATCACGAATAATGGATTTCGAATGAATAATCATACCGATTGGGACGACGAAGAAGAAGATAGTTTCAACCTGGCGCTTTCGCAGCGCACCGAGGAACTCTACCGCATCCCCACCATGACGCCGGACGCCAAGGGATTGATCACAGCCCTGGTGCTGCCCTTGCGCGACCTGGTGGTCTTCCCGCGCATGGTCTCGCCTATTTTCGTGGGGCGCGAGGCTTCGCTGCTGGCCGTGCAGGAAGCGCAGATGAAAGACCAGACCGTGATCGGCCTGACCCAGCGCGACCCGGAGATCGAAAATCCCGGCTTGGATGATTTCCTGCCGGTTGGGGTGGAGATGGCGGTGGGACGCCTGCTTTCGATGCCGGATGGCGCGCATTCTGCGCTGGTGCAGGGACGCCGCCGGGTGGAGATCGTGGAGTTCGTGCGCACGCGGCCTTACATCCAGGTGCGCGCCCGCCCGATCTTCGAGGCGCAAACCGCAGACCGGCACGTGCAGGCGCTGATGCGTTCGGCGGTGGGCCTGTTCGAGCGCTGTGTGCAGTTGGACCGCTCCATCCCAGAAGAGGCGCACCTGTTCGCGCTCAACATCTCCGAGCCGGGCTGGCTGGCGGATATGATCGCCACCGCGCTTTCGCTGAACTATGTCGAGAAGCAAGAACTGTTGTTGATGTCTGATCCGCACAAGCGTTTGCAGCGCGTCAACAGCCTGCTGGCCCAGGAAGTGGACGTGCTGGAACTGGAGGAGGACATCCACAACAAAGTACAATCCGAGGTGGACCGCAGCCAGCGCGAGTTCTACCTGCGCGAGCAGATGAAAGCCATCCAGACCGAGTTGGGCGAGGGCGACATCTGGACGCGGGATGTGACCGAACTGAAACAGAGGGTGGAAGAGGCGCAACTGCCCGAAGAGCCGAAAAAAGTGGCGCTGAAGGAGATCGAGCGCCTCAACCAGATGCCGCCTATGGCGCCCGAAGTGGGCATCATCCGCACCTACATTGACTGGATCCTCGACCTGCCCTGGACGACGTTCACGCAGGACAACCTGGACGTGAAACATGCCGGGAAGATCCTGGAACGCGACCACTACGGTTTGAAGAAGGCCAAGGAGCGCATCCTGGAATATATCGCGGTGCGGTCGCTCAAGCCCAAGAAGGAACGCCAGCCCATCCTGTGCTTCGTGGGGCCGCCCGGCACCGGCAAGACCTCGCTGGGGCGCTCGATTGCCGAATCGCTGGGACGCAAGTTCGTGCGCGTCTCGCTGGGCGGCGTGCGCGACGAGGCCGAGATCCGCGGCCACCGCCGCACGTATATCGGCGCCCTGCCCGGGCGCGTCATCCAGACCTTGAAGCGCGCCGGGACGGGCAATCCGCTCTTCATGCTGGACGAGATCGACAAGTTGTATTCCGATTTCCGCGGCGACCCCGCTTCGGCGCTGCTCGAAGTACTCGACCCGGAGCAGAACTTTGCCTTTAGCGACCATTACCTGGAATTGGATTTCGACCTTTCCAAAGTGATGTTCTTGACCACCGCCAACACCCTGGCGACCATCCCGCCGGCGCTGCTCGACCGCATGGAAGTGATCGAGTTCCCCGGCTATATCGAGGAAGAGAAACTGGAGATCGCCAACCGCTATCTCATCCCGCGCCAGATCGAAGAGAACGGAATCGAAGATATCCACCTGAAGTTCGAGACCCCCGCGCTGCAAAAACTCATCCGCGAGTACACCTACGAGGCCGGGGTGCGCAACCTGGAGCGTGAGATCGGGCGCATCTGCCGCAAAGTGGCGCGCCTGAAGGCGGAAGAGAAGAAATACCCGGCGGTGATCACCCCCGAAGCCGTGGAAAAGTTCCTCGGCCCGCAGCAGTTCTTCGCCACTGAGGCCGAACGGCAGGATGAGGTCGGCGTGGTGCAGTCGCTGGCGTGGACGGAGAACGGCGGCGAGATCATGCCGGTGGAAGTGGCGGTGCTGGAGGGCAAGGGCAACCTGCAAATGACCGGCCAGATGGGCGAGGTGATGCAGGAATCCGTGCAGGCCGCCATGACGTACGTCAAGTCGCGCGCGGCGCAATTCGACATCGACCTGGAAGTCTTCGAGCATATGGACATCCACGTCCACATGCCGGAGGGCGCCATCCCCAAGGACGGCCCCTCGGCCGGCATCACCATGGCCACTGCCATTACCTCCGCGCTGACGGGACACCCGGTCTACCGCGACGTGGGCATGACGGGCGAAGTCACCCTGCGCGGGCGCGTGCTGCCGATCGGCGGCGTGCGCGAGAAAGTGCTGGCCGCGCATCGCGCCGGGATCAAGATCGTTTTGCTGCCCGAAAAGAACATGAAAGACCTGTGGGACGTGCCCAAGACCGCCCGCAGCGAACTGAAGATCATCCCGGTTACGCATATGGATCAAGTCGTGGAGGTTGCGCTTTCGCCTGATGTCGTCATCCCGCCGCCCCGTCCGCGCAAACCGGCGCAGGATGAGGGACAGCAGGAAGAATAACCGCCGTTGTCTCCCGGGCCGTTCCTGTCCCATATCATTTACGAGGGTGCGCCATGCCAGTAGACCTCAACAACAAAGTTGTCCTTATCACGGGCGCTTCATCCGGGTTTGGCCGTGATGCGGCGCACCTCTTCGCGGCGCGGGGGGCCAGGGTGGTGCTGGCGGCCCGCCGCCTGGACCGCTTGCAGGCCCTGGCCGAGGAGATCCAGAACAAAGGGGGCGAGGCGTTGGCTGTCCCTGTGGATGTGACCCAGCGCGCTGAGGTGGACCTGATGGCGCAGACCGTGATGGAAGTGTACGAGCAGGTCGACATCCTCTTCAACAACGCCGGTTTCGGCCGCCTCGACTGGCTGGAGAAACTCGACCCCGGCCGGGACATCGAGACCCAGATCCAGGTCAACCTGGTCGGCATGATCCAGGTCACGCGCGCGGTGCTGCCCTTTATGCTCCAGCGCCAGGAGGGGCACATTATCAACATGTCCTCGGTGGCTGGCCGCATTGCCGCGCCCACGTATACGGTCTATGCCGCCTCCAAGTTCGGCGTGCGCGGTTTTACCGACGCCCTGCGGCGCGAGGTGGCGCCCTTTGGCATCCAGGTCTCTGGCATTTACCCCGGCCCGGCGCACACCGAATTCGGCTGGAGGAACGGTCACAAGATGCAAAAGCGGCTGCAGCCGTTCAAACGCATCTTCATGCCGTCCCAAAAAGTCGCGCAGCGGGTGGTGGAACTTGCCAGGCGCCCGCGCCGCAGCGTGGTCATTCCCTGGTGGTTTGCGCCGGTCATCTGGGGCGAGAATACCTTCCCAGGAATTGCCGATTGGCTGATCAGGACGTATTTCACCGAACACTACCATTCCCCGGAGGACTGATGACCCTTGCCCG
>JBMOMO010000052.1:0-3471 GCA_049324135.1 Chloroflexota bacterium | reverse complement strand
GGTGTAATTTCCATTGGAAGACGGCGCTTGCATGTAGAGCGTAATCTCCACCTCGTCCCCCGGCGGCACCACTTCGGGAAAGGGATACCCGTCGTAGTTACCTCCCATCAACTCGCCGGACCAGTAGACGATCTTGTACGTAGAATCCCAGGTGCAAGAACCGCCGTTCTTCAGCCGCCAGGTCTTCCAGAAATACTGCCCCGGCGTCATGATCTGCCCGTCGGGGATGGTCTCACTGACCAGGTTGGCCAGCAGGCACGGGTCCGTGGAGCCAACCGCGGGCGGGGCCGTGGGCGGAGAAAAGGTGCCTGGGGCCTGCCTGGTCGGCGTCGGCGTCGCATCCCCCGCTTCGGGCGTGGACGTGGGGCCTGCTTCCGCGAAAGTGGGCGTGGAGGCGGCCTCGGCAATTTGCGCTTCGTGCGCCGCCACCGTCATCGCAACGGCGGTAGTGATGGAGGGGTCGTCTGCCCCCGTCCCCCCGCAGGAGGCGGCCAACAGGGTCAAGAGCATCGAGATGGATAGAAAGATGGATCGTCCGTTTCTTTTCATCCTGGTTCCTTTCGGCAAGGGTACAAGAATTGCCAGCCAGATATTATACCGCCCTGAGATTAAAGAATACTCATAAACCCGCCTGGAAATTGTAGGGGTAAGTAGGGGCAAGTCTGAGACTTGCCCCTACGACTACGAAACGCTTGACTATGGCTGGTATGTGACGTTCAGTTTGGGCGTGCCTCCGCCGCATGACATGTAGTCGGCCTGCCCGTCGCCGTCGGTGGCGCCAGACGGGTGCAAGCGAATCTGGAAGCGGCTCTTGCCCTCGGTGATGCGCGCCTGGAGCAGCGCTTTGACGTCAATCGAACCGCCCGGCAGGGCGTTGAGCAATTGGATGCCGGTTCCCGAAATGTTATAGTCCGACTGATCCAACGGCAGGGCGTATTGCACCTCGCCCACCCAGATGCCAGCCAGGCTGCCGAACGGGTCTTGCGCCTGGGAACAACTGCCCAGGTCGAGCGCCGCGCTGGTCACGGTCTTGCCGCTCAAGGAGGAAATGTCGAAACTCATATAGCCGCGCGCCAGGTGGTCCGAGCCGGTATCGCCAGCCAGGATGGTGCCATGCACAACCGCCAGGCCAGAGGCCGGTTCGTATACCGTCCCGCTTTCTGTGCCGCCGACCGCGTTGAGGGTGATATTCACAGGAGCGGGCGCATCAGGCGTCTTGACCTTGATCAAGACCCAGACTTCATAAAACAACACCCCCGAGGCGTTGCGCAGTTTCCAGAAACCTTTGTAGGTTCCATCAGCAGCCGGGGCTTTGAGATCGACCGAAATGTCCACCGTCTGGCCGGGGTTGACGTTGCCGGTCAGCGCCTGGGTGGCCGGGCCGCTCATGGCGTCGCCGCTGCCAAACACGATCGCGTAGGACGGGGTCCACGAGCAGGCGCCGATATTCTTGAAGCGCCAGGTCTTGGTGAAACTCTCGTTGGGTTCGAACATCGTTCCGTCATCCACAGTGATGTCGTCGATGAATTGCGCCACGTCGCAGGGCGTGGTAGGCGGCGGCGTGGGAGAGGCGACGCTGACGGTTGGGACCGCCAGCGTGATCGTAGGCGCAGGCGTAGAAACGGCTTTGGTAGGGGGAATGGTGGGCGGGTTGAGGATGGCGGCCTGGGTCAGGTTGGCTTCCACGGTTTGCGCGGCGGCCGTCAGGACGGTATCCGCGCCCTCGGCTGTCGGGGGGGCGTCGGATGGCAGGTTGCAGGCTGGAAGCGCCAGCGCCAGCAGCAGGAACATGCCAAACAATTTGATTCTGTTCATGATGTTCTCCTCTTGATTCCTCTAGAACGATAAGGTGATGGGCTTATTTTACATTAAGATTTCCCGCCCGCCATACCCCCGCTTTCCTAATAAAATAATAGGGCAAGACAAAATCTTGCCCTACCAGATCATCGAAAAAAGGGAGATCAGGCTTGCGCGCCAGCCATCCACAGGCCGAGTTGTTCGCGGGTGGCCGTTTTGCTGTCCACAGTGGCAACGATCTGCCCGCGATACATGACCGCGATGCGGTCGGAGAGCGCCATGATCTCGTCCAGTTCGGCGGAGATGAGCAGGACGCCGATGCCCCGGTCGCGCATGAGGACGATCTCTTTGTGGATGTATTCGATGGAACCCACGTCCAGGCCGCGCGTCGGCTGGGAAGCGATCAGCAGTTTCACGTCGCGGCTGAGTTCGCGCGCCACGATCACCTTTTGCTGGTTGCCGCCCGACAACTTGGAGGCCGGCACGAAGGGCGAGGGAGTCCGCACATCGAAATCCTCGATCAGTTTGCGGGCGTTGGCGTCCACGGCTTCCTGCTGGAGCGCCATCCCCCTGGCAAAGGGCGGCCGGTAGTAGTTGCACAGCACCATGTTGTCTGCCACGCTATAGCCAAGCACCAGGCCATGCCGCTGGCGATCTTCGGGGATGTGCGCCAGGCCGGTCTCGATGATCGGACGCGGAGTCTTGCCGGTGACATCCTTGCCGCTCAAGGTGACGCGGCCGCTTTGGGTGACCCGCAGGCCGGTCAACGCTTCGGTCAACTGGGTCTGTCCGTTGCCCTGCACGCCCGCGATGCCCAGGATTTCTCCCTGCCGCACCTCGAACGAGACTCCGCGCACGGTTTCCAGTCCGCGGTCGTCCTGTACGTGCAGGTCTTCGACTTTCAGGATTTCTTCCTTCGGTTTGGCAGGCTCTTTCTTGACCTTGAGGATGACTTCGCGCCCCACCATCATGGAGGCCAGTTTGGCTTCGTTCATCTCCTGCGGGGTGACAGTGCCAACCACCCGCCCGGCGCGCATGACGGTGATGCGGTCAGAAACGGCCAGCACTTCCTTGAGTTTGTGGGTGATGAAGATGATGGAGACGCCGCGCTCGGTCAGCCCGCGCATGATGACGAAGAGTTCATCCGCTTCCTGCGGCGTGAGGACGGCGGTCGGCTCATCCAGGATCAGGATCTGCGCATCGCGATACAGGGTTTTCACGATCTCGACGCGCTGCTGGACGCCGACGGGCAACTGCCCGACCAGGGCGTCAGGGTCGACGTCCAGTCCGTATTGGCGCGAAAGTTCCCTCACTTTGGCGGAGACCGTTTTCCGGTCCAGGAAGCCGCGTTTGGTGGTCTCGTCGCCCAGCATCACGTTTTCCGCCACTGTGAAGACCGGGACGAGCATGAAGTGCTGGTGCACCATGCCAATGCCCTGCGCGATCGAGTCGTTCGGGTCTTTGATCTTGACCGGCTTCCCATTGACCAGCATCTCGCCTTCGTCCTGGTGGTACAGCCCATACAGGATGTTCATCAGGGTGGTCTTGCCGGCGCCGTTCTCGCCGAGCAGCACATGGATCTCGCCTTTCCTCAAGTCGAAATCCACTTTGTCGTTCGCCAGCACGCCGGGGAAGCGCTTGGTGATACCCTTGGCCTGGAGGACGATATTGTTG
>JBMOMO010000051.1:0-26525 GCA_049324135.1 Chloroflexota bacterium | reverse complement strand
ACCACAATCCCCCACAGCCACCGGCTTTCCTCCGACGTAATCCTTTTTGTGGTCAGCGCATCCGTAACCAGCACCAAAAAACCGCCAATCGCTGCCAGGAAAAACCCAAACAACAAAATGTTGAGCAACCTTCGCCGGCGGATGTCATCCGGATCGGTCGTTGGGCCTGTCACGTGTGGTTCGAGGATAGATTCGAGCATACGAATTCTCATTTCGATCAACCTTCGAAATTTGGAACCCAAACTCGGTTTGCTATGCTCCCTGTTCCAAAGGTGAAATGTTGATGTTCCTGGTAGAACTGGCGCAAATTTTTCCATTCTTCCATGGAAAGCGTACTGTATTCTGCCTGGACTTCCTTACGTGTATAGAGATGATCGTAAAGTATAGCGCGAAGTTGCAGGTCTGTCATGTACAAGGAGGGGGCAACCGTAAAATAGATGTCCTCTTCTCCCCACCCCAAGAGCGGGTAGTCGTAGACAGCGAATTTATCGAAGCCGATGAAAATATCCACCGGCTTGACAGGTTCTCCATAATATTGCTGTACCAGGGCATTCTTGTCGGGAGGTGTTCCATGCTTTTTGTGGTATTGGATGGCCAGGTCCGCAATCGTATCCGTAGCATGATCGGCAAACACGCCATAGAACAATCGGTAACGACCATTTTGGTTGGTTTTTTCGCAAACCTCGTCGAACGATGTGACCAGTTGGGCATAGGGTGTATGCGATATCTTCTTTCGATAATCCCCGTAGAAGCGAACGCGAATCCCGTATTCCCTGTAAAAGGACAGGAAATCGGGATGGCTGGCGATGCGCGCCAGCCCCCTGGCGCCCAATTCCTCCATATAATTCTCGCGCGTTTCCAGCATCTCATGCCCGATGACCGGGATCAGCAGGGTATCGATGCCGTGCTCGAAGATCAATTTCGAAAGTTCGATGGTTTGTTTCCCAACAATATCCAGGTAGGCTTCAACAGGGTCATCCCATTGCTCGTGACCGTGTTCCAGCATGAACCAGCGCCGGGTGCCGTTGATTGGGAAGACGACCACTTTCGGCCCGGATCCCCTGACGAGGCGCGCAATCTCTTCGGACGACAACCGCAAGAATTCATCCAGGCCGATCATGGACGCCTCCAAATGCGGGGCAAGAAGCGCGGAGTGCGCGCGGCGTAGGCTGCATAACCGGGCAGTTGTTCGCTCAATAATCCTTCTTCCTGGCGAGCCGCCCGCGAAAAATCCCAGATGGTGTAGGCAAGCAAGATCACCGTCAGGATGGACGGGTTGAGGAGCAGCAAACCAACCGCCATACCGAAAAAGGAAGTAATCACCGGATGGCGCACCAGGGCATAAGGCCCTGTATCGATCACCTGGTGGCCGGGCTGGACTTCCACCCGCTCGGCATAATAGTGCCTCAGGTGCAAGCGCGACCAGGCATGCAAAACCAGCGCGGCCACGAATAGCATGACCCCAATGCCCTGAAAGACCAGTCCCAGGATCCCTGGAATGCGCCATCCCAACTGCGGAAGATAAATTGGCTGCAACACCAGCAAGCCGCCAGCCGCCAGCATCATCACGGTGAAATCCCAGGCCCGCCCACTGCGCTGGTCTTGCCGTTGGCGGTCGTAACGTTTTATCAAGAGAAAATCCAGCCCGTAGTATAGAAGGGCCGCAGCCAGGAAAGCGATGGATTGATAACTGCCGGTCAACATGCGTCACCCTTATCGAAATAGTTTACACACCAGGCGCGGGAAAGCGCCGATCCCTGCCAGCATGGCGTGGTTGTTCCGCTCCAATGTAAAACCCAAGCGCCGTTTCACTTCATACGCGCCGCTGCCCCAGCGCAGCCAGCGCACTTTTTTCTCGAAAGCCGCTTCCAGGCTGGCGTACAAAAGAAGGAAATAGACGTAAGGTACGTCACCAGCCAGGCCGAGCGCGGTGATCATTTGCGCAGCGTTATCTTCGAAGACCAGGCCGCCGCCCACCAGCCGCTCCCCAATGCGCGCTTCGAGCCAGGCGCCGCCTATCCAGCCCAGGTTTTCCAGCAGGCCGCGCGCCCAGGGGTTGGGCATGTTGCCATGCCGCCGGTCCACCGCGCGGATGAGCGCCAGCGCCGCCTCTACGTCCGGCGCGTGGGCGTGTTTCGTCACCCGGATGCCCAACTTTTGGGCTTCACGCAAGGTCCGTTTGTAATGCTGGCGATCCTTTTTATTGCCAGATGCCAGGAAGTCGTCCAAACCCTGCCAGCGGTTTTCCAGGATCGCGCCGGGGTCGGAGACGGTCACCGGCTGGAAGGCGGACGGCCAGCCCTGGAGTTCGGCCTCATCGAGATAGTCGAACAGCGCAACGGACGCGCCCTTGCGGCCTGCTTCCGCTATGGCGGCCTCTCCCAACACGGACAGGATTTCCGCGCGCCCCGCGCCGTCCCGCAGGAGCAGCCCGGTGGTGTTCGCCAGCGGCGAGCGGCAGATGAACAGCGGCCAGCGCCGGAGCAGGGAAGCCGCCAGGGTGCGCAGGGCAGGCGGCAGGTCAGGGAGAGGCTCGTTAGCGACGCGCCAGAACGCGGCGCGCGCAACCAGGTCGTCCCCATCGTAGACCAGGAAATAGGTCGGCCGGCAATCTGCCATGACGCGCTCGCCAAACGCATACCACCGATGGCTCTGGAACGGGCGCATCCCGCTAAACCGATCCCAGATGACAGGGGCTATTTCATGGATACTGGATGCCGTAGTGATCCTGATGTCCGTCATGGCAGCGCCTTGCCCGGTAGGATAATTTTACATGATGTGGACGGGATTCCTTACATTCCTGCCCTACGACCTTGCATTTTTGTTAAGTGATTGCCTGTATAATCCGGCCTGGAGGTTCCTATGCAGGCATTGACCGTTCGTCTCGAACCGGGAGAGGATCTATTCGCTCAAATAGAAAGGCTCGTCACAGAGAAAAACATCGAGGCCGGTTGTGTGTTGAGCGCCGTTGGCAGCCTGACCCACGCCACGCTCCGGCTGGCAAACCGCGATTTCCACTCGGAATACGACGGCCATTTCGAGATCGTCTCGATGACCGGGACGGTATCCGTTCACGGCTCGCACCTGCACATCTCGATCTCGGACGGGGACGGGAAGACCATCGGCGGCCACCTCGCGCCGGGCTGCAAGGTGTACACGACGGTCGAGTTGGCGCTTGGGATATTCGCGGATGTGGTCTACACGCGAGAAATGTGCGAAAAGTCCGGCTACGAGGAACTGGTCATCAGGCCGCGCGGATCATCGTCAGCAGCATCTTGAATTGCTTTGTCGCCTTGACGGCGTGCGGCTCATCGGCGGGCATGATGATGGCCTCCCCCGCCTTCAGGCGAAAGGGCTTGCCGGAGATGATGATCTCCGCTTCGCCTTCCACCACGTGGACGAGCGCGTCGAACGGGGCAGTATGCTCGCTCAATTCCTGCCCGGCGTCGAAGGCGAACAGGGTGACATTGCCGCTGTCGGCTTTGGTGATCTGGCGGCTGACGACCGAACCGGTCTGGTAACTGACCAGCCCGGCCAGGTTGAGGGTTTCGGATTTCGGTGCTGTGGACATGGGTTTTTCCTTATCTTACCATAGCGCGGAATTCATCCCCATACTGGGGACTTTCCCCATACTGGGGACTTTTCCGCCTGTCTGCCGACAGGCAGGCAACCAAAAGCGAAATAAATTTCGCGCTACAAATCAAGAGCAATATTATAGCGCGGCCTCCAGCCGCAACCAAACTGAATTGATCTCACCACAAAGGCACAAAGTTCACAGAGAATCCCTTCGTGGTCACACGTGCGTCTGCCTGTCTCCTGAACTGTCCGTCCACCTGTGCCTGCCTGTCCTGGCGGTCAGGCCAGGGCGGCACGGTGCAGGCAGGACAGGCCAGGGCGGCTCAGTGCAGGCAAAGAAAAACCTTTGTGCGCTCTGTGCCTTTGTGGTGAAAAGATTTGCGCGAACGATGCAAATGTCGCGCGGTAATATAATACTACAATATGCGCCTTGCCCGGTTTTGATCGTGCGCTAAAGGCCCATCCGTTTGGATAAGGCCTCGGCCCGGGAAAACTCTTCGGGCGTGTTCAGGTTCCAGAACGCCAGGCCGGATGGGTCGAGCAACTTCACTTCTGCGGGTTGCAGCGCGCGCACCCTGACCTGCGGGAACCAGGCGATCAACTTCCACTGGTCGGCGGCGATGGCCGCTTGGATGGCCGGCAGGCAGGTTGCGCGCCGGTAGACGGCGTGGAGCGGCTCCAATCCCTCCCCCGATTCGGGGATGACCACATCCGCTTCTTCTTCGACCAGCAGCCTGCCCGCCGTTTCGATGAGTTTTGCGCTGGCGAAAGGCATGTCGCAGGCCGCCACCCCCACCACATCGCAGGCGGCCGAAGACAATGCAGTGTAGAGTCCGCCCAGGGCGCCGCGACCAGGCCTGAGGTCCCGAAAGAGCGGCAGCCCCAGGAAGCGGTAGTCGTCCGGGCGGTTGGTCGTCACGATGACCTCGTCTGCGATGGGCGCCAGGCGATCCACCACGCGCTGGATGAGCGGGCGGCCGAGGAACGGCATGAGCGCCTTGTCCTGCCCCATGCGCCGCGATTCGCCGCCAGCCTGGATTACAATAGAGAGCATAGGCCAATTATACGATGAGTACCCTGGCAAATATCCTGGATGGGTTGACCCAAGAAGCCGAATTGTACGAGCGCCTGGAGGACGGCTCGGTGCGCTGTTATGCCTGCGCGCACCGTTGCCTGATCCGCGAGGGCAAGCGCGGCATCTGCCAGGTGCGCTTCAACCAGGGCGGCCAGTTGCGCGCGCCGTGGGGCTACGTGGCCGCGCTGCAATCCGACCCCATCGAGAAAAAGCCCTTCTTCCACGTATTGCCCGGCGCCAACGCGCTGACGTTTGGGATGCTGGGATGCAACTTGCATTGCCAGTATTGCCAGAACTGGCTGACCTCCCAGGCGCTGCGCGACCCGGCCTCGGATGTTTCGGCGCAATTCGTGCGGCGCATCACCCCGGAACAAATGCTGGCCGCCGCGCAACGGACGAACGCCGCCGTGATCGTTTCGTCCTACAACGAGCCGCTCATCACCAGCGAATGGGCGGTGGGCATTTTCAAGCCGGCCAGGGCCGCCGGGTTGAGATGCGCCTTCGTCTCCAACGGCAACGCTACGCCCGAAGCGCTGGAGTACCTGCGTCCCTACCTGGACGCCTACAAAATCGATTTAAAGTCCATGCAGGACAAGAACTACCGCCAACTGGGCGGCGTGCGCCAGCACGTGCTGGACAGCATCCAGAAAGCGCACGACCTGGGCCTGTGGGTGGAGGCCGTCACGCTGGTCATCCCGGGCTTCAACGATAGCAACGAAGAACTGTGGGACGCGGCGCGCTTCCTGGCTTCGGTCTCGCCCGACATCCCCTGGCACGTGACCGCCTTCCACAAAGACTACAAGATGACAGCGCCAGGCAACACCCCGGCCGCGACCCTGCTGCGCGCCTCGGAAATCGGACGGGAGGCCGGCCTCCGTTATGTCTACGCGGGCAACCTGCCCGGCCGCGTGGACGAATATGAGAGCACCGCATGCCCTCACTGTAATTGCAGGCTGATCCGGCGCGCAGGCTATGTCATCGCGGAATACCACCTGACCGCCCAGGGGACCTGCCCGAAGTGCGGGACGAAGATCGCCGGTCTGTGGCCAAACGACCCGCAGGATGTAAAATTGGGTGGATTTGGTCTGCCAAAAATCGTGTATTAGACCGAATTTTGCTGTATAATCTGTTAATCCCTTGTTAAGGAGGTGATGCGCTGCATCATAAGATCACCAGGTCAATTCCCCTTGTTTCAATGTTCGTATCCACCCTACCAAATTTCTCGGAGGAGAAAACTGTGAAACGCCAACTCTATATTTTGTTGTCTGTGGTGATGCTGGCCAGCCTGCTGCTGGCGGCCTGCGCGCCCGCCGCGACGGAAGAACCCGCCGCCCCTGCCGAACCGGCTGCTACCGAAGCGCCTGCTACGGAAGAACCGGCCGCAACCGAAGCCCCGGCGGAACCCACCCCGCCCCCAAAGGTCCCGGTTGCAACCTATGATGGCGCCAGCCTGGTTGCTGAAGATTGCGAATATGGCGGCTTCTTCCAATCAATCGAGGCTACCGATGCCAGCACCGTTACATTTACGCTGTGCAAATCAGATCCGGCCTTCCTCTCCAAGATTGCTTTCAGCCCCTTCGCCATTTACCCGAAGGAATGGCTTGAAGCCACATCTGGCGACGAATTCCGCACCACTGAAGGTGTAGAAAAACCAGTCGGTACAGGCCCCTACATGGTCAGCGAATGGAATCGCGGCGAGAGCATTACCTTCGTCAAGAATCCTGATTACTGGGGCGAGACACCCCTGGCTGCTGATACCCTGGTCTTCCGCTGGTCCACCGAATCGGCTGCCCGCATGCTCGAACTGCAGGCCGGTACAATTGATGGCTTCGACAACGTAGGTCCAGATGACTTCGCTGGCATCGAAGCCGATTCCAACCTGCAACTGGCGATCCGCCCGGCATTGAATATCTTCTACATCGGCATGACCAACTCCTTCCCGCCGTTCGATCAGAAGGAAGTCCGTCAAGCCGTGGCCATGGGCATTGACCGCCAGCGCATCGTAGACACGTTCTACCCCACCGGCTCCGAAGTAGCCTCGCACTTCACCCCCTGCGCGATCCCCAACGCCTGTGTAGGCGAAGCCTGGTACGATTTCGATCCCGCTGCTGCCAAGGCCAAACTGGCCGAGGCTGGCTTCCCGGATGGCTTCCAGACCAAACTGTACTACCGCGACGTGGTGCGCGGCTACCTGCCGCAAGTTGCGAACGTAGCGCAGGACATCCAGGCGCAGTTGAAGGAAAACCTGAACATCGATGCCGAGATCGTTGTCATGGAATCGGGCGCTTTCATCGAAGAATCCGGCGCTGGCCGCCTTGACGGCTTCCACCTGTTGGGCTGGGGCGCGGACTACCCGCACGTCACCAACTTCTTGGATTACCACTTTGGTCCTACCAACCAGCAGTTCGGCACTCCCTATCCCGAGATCTACGAAGCCCTGGTTGCCGGCGGCCAGATTGGTGTCCCGGCTGAGGCTGAGGAATACTACGTAACCGCGAACAACGCCATCAAGGAATTCGTTCCGATGGTGCCGGTTGCCCACGGTGGTTCGGCGGTTGCTTACCGCGCCGATGTTGAAAACCCGCAGGCCAGCCCGCTGACCAGCGAGGTCTTCGCTTACTCCAAGCCCGGCGACCGTGATGTCTTCGTCTGGATGCAGAACGCTGAACCGAACACCCTGTTCTGCGCCGACGAGACCGACGGCGAGGGCCTGCGCGCTTGCGAGCAGATCATGGAAGGCCTCTACGCCTACGAAGTCAATGGCACAGATGCCAAGCCTGCGCTGGCTGAATCCTGCGACCCGAACGAAGATTCGACTGTCTGGGTCTGCACCCTGCGCCAGGGCGTCAAGTTCCATGACGGCAGTGATTTTGATGCCGAAGACGTCGTTGCTTCCTTCAACATGGGCTTGAACCCGGGTTCAGAAACCCACAAGGGTAACACCAACCTGTGGGATTACTACGACTATCTCTGGGGCTTGATGTGGAAGTAGTCTCAAAGAGTTCGTAAGATAGGTTACAATACGGGATGGTGGAAGCGCTCCACCATCCCGTATTTAGACAGGAGGCAGTCAAGTTATCATGCTCCAATATATCGTACGTCGAATCTTCCTTTCCATTCCGGTCTTATTTGGCATTTTGCTGGTCACCTTTGCATTGGCGCGTTTGATACCCGGCGATCCCTGCAGGGCGATTTTGGGGGAAAAGGCTACTGACGAAGTGTGCGCCCGTTTCATTGCAGAAAAAGGGCTGGACAAGCCTATTCCTATCCAATTCGGGGTTTACCTGGGAGAGATGCTTCGAGGTGATTTTGGCGATTCCATCCGCTACAACTTGCCTGTTACCCGCCTGCTTCTTGAACGCCTCCCAACCACGGTTGAACTCAGTTTTTCAGCATTACTTGTTGCCATGTTGATTGGGATTCCCCTAGGGGTCATTTCAGCGGTTAAACACAATTCGTGGGTAGATGTACTCACAATGGTGTGGGCCAATACCGGCGTTTCCATGCCAGTATTCTGGCTGGGTCTCATGTTAGCCTATATATTTTCATTACTTCTGAAAGATACCCCTTTCTGGCTGCCTCCTTCCGGCCGCGTCAGTCCGGGCGTGCCGGATGATCCGTTCTTCGAAGTCTGGGGGCTGGCGCTTGCGGAAGGAACTGCCTGGTACACTTTCCTTTTATTCCTCAGCCGTATGCACATTCTCAATGCACTTTTAAGCGCCAATTGGGAACTCCTGGAAGATGCAACCAAGCACCTGGTTTTGCCAGCACTGGCCCTAGGCACCATCCCTATGGCGCTGATCGCCCGCATGGCGCGCTCCAGCATGTTGGAAGTATTGGGGCAAGATTATATCCGCACGGCGCGCGCAAAAGGATTGACGCAGCAGAAAGTGATTATGAAACATGCCTTCCGCAACTCACTCTTGCCTCTTGTGACGGTTATTGGTTTGTCCCTGGGCAGCCTTCTTGGCGGCGCGGTCCTCACTGAAACTATCTTTGGCCTATCTGGCTTGGGTCGAACCCTTTATGATGCCATCACCGCCCGCGATTACATCGTGGTGCAAACTTTCACGGTTGTTATAGCAGTATTTTTTGTGGCTTTGAACTTATTGGTTGACCTTTCGTATGCCTATCTCGATCCCCGTATCCGGTTGGAGTAATCATTTATGACACAGACAGACATAAAAATCGCAAGCCTGGATGCAGAAGGGCTTTCATTGAAGTCCGTCAGCCTGTGGCAGATCACCTGGCGGCGATTATTCAAACGCAAATCGGCTCTTGTTGGTTTGTTCATTTTGGGGCTCTTGGTCTTTATTGCACTGACTGCGCAATGGATCGCGCCGTATGAGCCAACCCAGGTATTGCTGGGCGTCGAATCTGTAAAGTCTCGCCAGGCTCCATGTATTCACATCTTTGGTTGCCCAAAGGACCAACCCCAGCACCTGGCAGGGATTGACGGCAACGTGCGCGACCAGTTCAGCCGCCTGCTCTACGGCGCGCGCCTGAGCCTGATGGTGGGCTTTTCCACTGTTACATTTGCGATCATCATCGGCACTGTCTTGGGCGCAATGAGCGGGTACTTCGGGGGCTGGGTAGATAATGTCATCATGCGCACGATGGATGTGCTATTAGCCTTCCCCTCGCTCTTGTTGGCGATTGCCATCGTGACCGTGCTTGGCCCTGGGTTGATCAACGCCCTGCTGGCCATCGGCATTGTCTCCATCCCGGCTTATGCCCGCGTGGTGCGCGCCAGCGTGCTCTCGGTGCGCGAAATGGACTATGTATCTGCCACGCGCGCGCTGGGCGGCAACTCCTTCCAGATCTTGTTCCAGCGCATCATGCCCAACGCGTTGACGCCGCTGATCGTGCAAGGCACGCTCGGCATTGCCACCGCCATCCTCGACGCCGCTGCGCTTTCCTTCCTCGGCCTGGGAGCGCAACCTCCGACGCCGGAGTGGGGTTCCATGCTCGGCTCCGAACGTAACCAGGTCTTCACCGCCCCGCACCTGGTCTTCTATCCCGGCGCAGCCATCGCCCTGACGGTGCTGTCCTTCAACCTGCTGGGAGACGGCCTGCGTGATGCGCTCGACCCGCGCCTGGCGCATATGAGCAGTTAGTAAAGAACGAACAAACGCAAGTGACAGTCACCAAAGGTGACTGTCACTTGCGTTAAGGAAACGTCACATGTACGATCCACGCTACCGGCTTCCTGTTCGCAAACGGGACCTGGTGCGCGTCGCGGAACTGGTCAAGCATTTCCCCGTGCGCGCCGGCCTGTTCCAGCGTGTGGCCAAGTGGGTGCGGGCAGTGGACGGCGTCAGTTTCACTATCCGCGAAGGGGAAACCCTGGGGCTGGTCGGCGAATCAGGCTGCGGGAAAACGACCGTTGGGCGCACCATGCTCAGGCTGGTCGAGCCGACTTCTGGTTCGGTCGAGTTCGATGGCAGGGAAATCTTCGACCTGGACGAACGCGAACTCAAAGACGCGCGCCGCGAAATGCAGATCATCTTCCAGGACCCGTACGCTTCCCTGGACCCGCGCGTGCCAATCGGCGAATCGGTCATGGAAGGGTTGAACCTGCACGGGATTGGCGCCCCGCAAGAACGTTTCCAGGTCATGCTGGACGTGCTGCGCAAAGTGGGATTGGAAGCCTACCACGCGCGCCGCTACCCGCACGAATTTTCCGGCGGACAGCGCCAGCGCATCGGCATCGCGCGCGCCCTGGCCTTACTGCCCAAGTTCATCGTTTGTGACGAACCGGTCTCCGCGCTGGATGTATCCATCCAATCGCAGATCCTGAATATCCTGAAAGACCTGCAAACCGAATTCGACCTGACCTACCTGTTCATCGCCCATAACCTGAGCGTGGTGGAACACATCTCCGACCGGGTGGCAGTGATGTACCTGGGCAAGATCGTGGAACTGGCCGCCCGCGACGACCTCTTCCGCAAGCCCCTGCACCCGTACACGCAGGCTTTGATGTCGGCCATCCCGATCCCCGATCCGCGTCTGAAGCGCAAACGGGTCATCCTGACCGGCGATGTGCCAAGCCCGCTCGACCTGCCCGGCGGCTGCCGCTTCCGCACGCGCTGCCCGGCAGCCATGGACCAATGCGCGCAGGCCGAGCCAGATTTCCAGGAGGTCGAAGACGAGCATTGGGTGGCCTGCTGGCTGTGAAGGGAGGACGCCATGCCGAACTTTCTTGACAAATCTCTTTTCATATCGGATAATATACATAAACTGTATATTATCTGAGATAAAATGAAACTCAACCGCCTCCAGCCCTTCGAGGCCATGCCCTATTTCACCCTGGAGGGATTCAAACAGGTTGCCGGGATAGAGCCGCCGCACCCGGCGCGCGTCCTGCTCTACCGCTGGGCGAAGGCCGGGCGTATCCTCCCGCTCAAAAAAGGGACGTACATGACGCGCCGCTTTTACGAACTTCATCGCGGCGATTCCCTGTTCTCCGCCGCGGTCGGCGCCATCCTGCTCCCGCAGTCCTATCTCTCGCTCGAATTCATCCTGCAGGAACGCGCCCTGCTCACCGAAGCCACCTATCCGATCACCTTCGTCACGACCAAGAACACGCGGCGGATTTCCAATCCCATCGGCGAATTCTGGTACCGCCACATCCGCGGCGACCTCTACCGCGGCTTTTCCATTTCGGAATATTTCGGGATTCGCGTCGCCCGGGCGGGCGCGGCCAAGGCGTTGTTCGACTGGCTGTACCTGCGCCCCCTCCCCGTCCCGTTTCGGAGTCCCAAGACCGACCTGGCCGGGGAACTCCGCCTCAACCTGGACGAACTGTCCGCCGCGGAACGAGAGGAGTTTTCCCGCTTCGTGGACGAAAGCCGCTCCCGCAAAATGACGGACATCCTGAACAACTTTCGGAGCCACGCATGGCGTCCCTGATCCAGACTTTGCAATACGCGCTCGAATCCCGCGACCCGCTCCTCCCGCTGGAGACGAAACGCATCCTGCTCAAGGAGGTCTTACAGGCTCATGTCCTGGATTTCCTGTACAACCATCCGCAGTATCGCCGCCTGAATTTTTACGGCGGCACCTGCCTGCATGTGCTATACGATTTGAATCGCCTGTCCGCGGATTTGGATTTCGACAACTCCGCGCAAATTGACCTGTCCCAGTTGCAGGAACATCTGCTCGGAACCTTTCGGAAGTCGCTGGGCTACGAACCCGCGCAGGCCGCGATCCAGCAGGGCAAACAGGGCATTTTTCGTGTCACCCTCAAATTTCCCGTGCTGAACGCCATCGGGCTTTCGCCTCATCCCAACGCGGCATTGCATCTCAAAGTGGAGATCAGCCATCACCGGCAGGTGGCGGTCATTCAAAATACGCCAGCCTTCTACCTGGGACGAAGTTTTGTCCCGTCCCATTTTTCGCTGGAAACCATGATGGCGGGGAAGATTCTTGCCTGCCTGGAGCGCAATTTTCAGCGGGGACGGGCGGGCGCGTTCGTCAAGGGACGCGATTATTACGACCTGCTGTGGTTCATGCAGAAGGGCATCCGGCCGCTGGAGGAAAAACTTGCCAAAGACGGCGCACAGCCTTACACTGTCCACTCGGCGATGCTGGCGCTGAAGGAAAAGATCGCCGGTATCTCTCCCTCTGACCTTGCGGTGGACTTGTCCCCGATGTTCGAATCCCGAACGTTCATCGAATCCTGGCTGGAATCATTCCATGCCAACATGGAACGCTATTTGGACACATACTTGAATGGCTGAATCCACCCCAACCTTTCACTTCGAGGATCACGCCAGGAATTGCAGCATGGATTTCGCCTTGATCCCTGCCGGGAATTCGATCTCATCCGGCTTATCCATGTATAAGAGATGCAGGTTCGGGCAATGCAGCGCCGCGCCCGCCTTGACGAGGGAGCGGATTTCCCGCGCTCGTGTCTCCTCGTCTGCGAGATCGAAACACACCTGGTATAGTGCTATGACTTTGCCGTTTTCGCAAACGACGAAGTCAACTTCATAGTCCCTGCTGTCCTTATAGTAGGATATGTCTTTGTGAATTTGGGACAGTCGATGAAAGACAACGTTTTCCAGCAGCCTGCCCATGTTCTTCGAATATTGTGTAGAAAGCGCTGTGATAAACCCATTGTCTATGAAATACAATTTTCGAGGACGCTGCGCCTGGTTCGCAACAGAGGCGGCGTGAAAGTACACTTCCTTCATGAAGTATGAAGATTCTATGTAAGAAATGTAATGGTCCACTGTGGACTTGCCGACGGCGTATCCCAAACTCTTCAAGGTGTTGTGGGCTTTGGAAATGGTGAAATACGTTGAGTTGAGCAGTAACTTCAAGAGGACCCGCAAAAGGGGGAGGTTTTCTACCTTATGCCGTTCGGCAATATCCATTTGAACCACTGTTTGAAAATAGGACTGCAATATCTCGTTCTTTTTCTCTTGAGGGACAAGCGCAACCGCCGGCAATCCGCCGGATATCAAATACTCCTCGAACAGGAAGCGGAATCGCGCCGCTTCCTCCTTCACATAAATGGCTTTTTCGAAGTCCACCGTTGTTTGCTTGAACTGCAAAAACTCCTTGAAATTAAGCGGGGGAACATATACCTCCCAGGCGCGCCCGCGAAGTTCGGTCGGCAGTTCCAGGCTGCTGAGTTTCGACGAAGCGCCTGTGATGAACAGTTGCATTTCCTCGGTATCTAACATGCGGCGAGTCCATTTCGACCAGCCTGGGATGAGTTGAATTTCATCCAGGAAGAGGTATGTAGGCTTGCGTCCATAGGTCGCCTGGATCTCAGGGATGAGATCGGTCAAAAGATCGGTGTTTCGTGTGAAGATGCGCTCATCCTCGAAATTGATATAAACGACATCTTCGCGCTCGTATGTTTCCAACAATTTTTTGATTGTTTCATAGAGCAGGTAGGTCTTTCCCACCCGCCTGAAACCGGTAATGACCGTTGCATTTGCAACCCCGTGGTATTTCGCTGTGTCCACCTGGATATCCCTGCCCAGCGTGAGAGGCAGTTTTCGGTCTTTCCATTCGTACAAAAGTGTCCTTAGAAACGCATTCACAGGACAATTTTACCATATTATTGTTCTATGGAAAAGACAATATGCGCAGTTCTGGAAATTTTCGCGGCGCGCTGCCGAGCGCAGGACAAATTGTCCCCCTTCGGGGATGCTATCGCGACCAATTTGTCCTACCATTGCCAACCGGTTTATAATGTAGTGGAAACGCCCATGAATAGACCCCTTTCCCGAAACCGTTTCCTGGTAGTTGCCAGCGCCATCCTGGCGGCTTCTATCTTATTTTCCTGCGCGCTGCCGGCCCTGCCCACGCCGCAACCGCAATCGCAGCCCACGCCAACGCCTTCCCAGCCGGCCCTGCCTCCCGCCCTGGTCGAGGTCTCGCCGCTGGATGGAAGTTTGCTGGGAGCGGACGACCCGATCACGTTCTATTTCAGCCAGCCGATGGATCGCGCCGCGGTGGAAGCGGCTCTTTTCGGACTTCCGCCTGGTTCCCTTACCTGGAGCGACGACTCGACCCTGACGTTCACCCCCAACCCGTCGCTGGCGGCGGGGGCTGAGATAACGGTGGCAATCCTCACGTCGGCGAAAGATGCGCGCGGAGTGGCGCTGCCGGAGCCGGTGACGTTGACCTTCTACACTTCCCCCCTGCTGCGTGCCGTCAATTTCCTCCCCGTTCCTGATAGCCAGGACGCGCCCCCTACCGCCGCCGTAGCCGTGACGTTCAACCAGCCGGTGGTGGCGCTGGGCGCGGAAGATAGCCTGCCGGAGGCCTTCCTGCTCGACCCGCTGGTGGAGGGACGCGGCGAGTGGCTTTCCACCAGCACGTACATTTTCCACCCCGAACCGGCGCTGGCGGGCGGGGAAACTTATACCGTCCGACTGAACACGGACCTGGTTTCCACCACCGGCGCGCCGCTCGATGAAGGCGGGGATTCCCTGGCGTGGTCCTTCGAGACCGCCCTGCCGCGCCTGGTATCGGTGGAACCGTCCAATACCCAGCCGCTGGGACTCGACCCGAAGATCGAACTGACCTTCAACCAACCCATGGACGCGGCCAGCGTGGAAGGCGGCTTTTCTTTCCAGGGAGCGTCCGGCCCGGTAGCGGGCGCATTTGCCTGGGACGAGAAGCAGACGGTGATGACCTTTACGCCCTCCGCGTTGCTGGAACGGGGCGCGTCGTATTCCCTGGCTGTCACCACGCAGGCGGCCTCCCTGGGCGGTACGCCGCTGCCGCTGGAACATCAGTTCGAGTACACCACCTACGGCGACTTCGATGTCACCGGCAGCGACCCACTGGAGGGAGGCGTCAAAGGGGAAGGCAGTGTGCGCATCCTGTTCAGCGCGCCCGTGCAGGAGGCTGGCGACCCGCAGGACTGGGTGAGCCTCAGCCCGGAAGTTCCCGGCCTGGACGTGACGGTCAGCGGCGCGACCTTACAGATCAGCGGTTACTACACCCCCGAAACGGACTATACCCTGGCGCTCTCCCCAGCCCTGGCCGACCGTTGGGGGCAGGCGCTTGATCGGGAGTTTGCGCTGGAGTTCCGCACTGCCGCAGCCAAACCCAGCCTGGGCGTTCCCTACTGGGGCAATGCGTTCTTCGTCCGCCCGGACGAAGCCGCTTTGCAAGCCAATGCCGTCAACCTCCAAAGCGTGGACGTGAGCGTGGCGGCTATCACCCTGGACGATTTCCGCTCTTTGAGCGGTTCGAGCGGGTATGAGAACATGCAGACGTTTACGCCCCAGAACCCGCTCGCCTACTCGCAAACCTACGACCTGCCTCCCAGCCGCAGCCAAGCCATCGCCCTGCCGTTGGCCGCCGAGGAGGAAACGCTCGCGCCGGGCGTGTACTACGTCAGCGTGGACTCGCCGCAACTGCACCAGGCTATGGGCGCGGCGGGGAACGACTTCGCGGTCAGCGCCCGTCCCGCCGGCCAGGGCAGGAACGTTTACCTGGTGGTCGCCAGCAACGTCAACCTGACCTTCAAGAACGGCGCAACCGATGCGTTGGTGTGGGCCACCGACCTGCGCGACAATACCCCTGTCGCCGATGCGCCGCTGGCGGTCTATGACGAGCAGGGGACGCTGCTTGCCAGCGGCCAGACCGACAACAAGGGCCTATGGCAGGGAGACATACCGCCCCAGCGTTATAGCCCGACCCTGCTGGCCGTGCTGGGGCAACCCGGCGAGGAAAATTTCGGGCTGGCGCTGTCTTCCTGGAATACCGGCATCTTGTCCTGGGAATTCGACATCCCCTATCGCCAGTTGCCGCCGCAGCCCCAAACGTACCTGTACACCGACCGCCCTATCTACCGCCCCGGGCAAACCGTATATTTCCGCGGCCTGGTGCGGCAGGCCTTCGACGGGCGCTACGAACTGCCGGAGTTCTCGTCCATTACGCTCGAACTGGCAGATTGGGAAGGCCGCGCGCTGCAAACCTTCGACCTGCCGCTTTCGCCCTATGGCGCATTCCACGGCGAATACCAACTCTCCTCGCAGGCCGAGCCGGGCTGGTACACGCTGGGCAACAGCGAGATAGGCGCGCACCTGTCCTTCGACGTGGCCGAATACCGCAAGCCGGAGATCGAACTGGAAGTCGCTTTCGATGCGGAACAGGCCAGGGCTGGGGATCAGGTTCAGGCTGAGTCAGAAGCGCGCTACTATTTCGGCGCGCCGGCCGGGGACGTGGACGTCCAGTGGAGCCTGTACGAGCGTCCCGCGTATTTCGACCTCCCCGGCTACCAGACCGGCCTGGTGGACGCCGGTTGGCTAAGCCCCTACTGGGCAGACGACGGGAATGCTGGCCGGCTATTGCAAAGCGGACAGACACGCACCGAACCGGACGGCGGCCTGCTCCTGGCCCTACCCCTTCGGGGTACTTTGGACGGAATCCCGGCCTCTGAGTCGCCCCGCACCCTGACGCTGGAACTGACCGCGCAGGATGAGAGCGGCTTCCCCGTCAGCGCCCGCGCAGAGACCTTCCTGCACCCGGCCGATTTCTACATCGGCCTACGCCCCGACCAGTGGGTGGGGCAAGGCGGAACCGCCCTGGGCTTCGACGTGTTCACTGTAAATTGGGAAAGGCAGGCCAGCCCCTCGCAGGAACTACAGGCCGAATTCAGCCAGGTCGAGTGGCAGCGCACGGACCCGCCGCCCGAATTGCCTTACGCATCCCCAACTTTCGAGCCGGTCTACACCCCGGCCGGCAGCAGCGCCTTCTCCACCGGGCTGGACGGCAAGGCGCGGCTTTCGTTCACGCCCTCCCAGCCGGGGACGTACATGCTGGACGTTTCCGGGGGCGGCGCGCGGACGCAGGTACTGGTATGGGTAGGCGGCGGGGGACAAGCCGCCTGGCCGGACCTGGCCAACGACCTGCTGCGCCTGTCCCCTGACCAGGACTCCTACCAGCCCGGCCAGACCGCGAAAGTTTTCATCCCCAACCCGTTCGGCGAGCGCGTCCCGGCCCTGGTAACGGTGGAACGCGGGAAAGTGCTGCAAGCCGAGACCATCACGCTCGGCGCCAGCGGCTCGACCTGGTCGCTGCCGCTGACCGAGGCCGAAGCGCCGAACGTCTACGTGGCAGCCACCCTGCTCGGCCCCGGGGACGAATTCCGCCAGGGATACGCGACCGTCGCGGTCGAACCTTCCGCGCAGGCGTTGAACGTGGAATTGACCGCCGAACCGCAAGTCAGCGAGCCGCGCGGCGAACTGACCCTCGACCTGCGCGTCACGGACCAGGCCGGCAACCCGGCGCAGGGCGAGTTCTCGCTCTCGGTGGTGGACAAGGCCGCGCTGGCGTTGGCCGACCCGAACTCCGCCGACATCCTGTCCGCTTTTTACGGGCAGCAGGCGCTGGGCGTCAACACCGGCCTGTCGTTGGCGGCGCACAGCGGGCGCTTCGTCTACCTGCCGCCCGGTATGGGCGGAGGCGGCGGGAGCGGCCCCGTCACTGTCCGCGAGCAGTTCCCCGATACGGCCTACTGGAACCCGACCTTCATCACCGATTCGGACGGCCGGGGGCAGGCAAAGTTGACCCTGCCCGACAGCCTGACCACCTGGTTCGTCGAGGCGCGCGGACTGACCGTAGACACGCGCGTCGGGCAGGCCGAGACCGAAGTGGTGACGACCAGGTCGCTGCTCATCCGCCCGGCGACGCCGCGCTTCCTGGTGGCTGGCGACCACGTGGAACTGGCCGCCGTCGTCCACAACAATACCGAGCGGGGCGTGCGAGCAACTGTCAGCCTGGCTGGAAGCGGATTCACGCTCGACCAGCCGGGGCAGGCTGCGCAGACGGTCGACATCCCGGCTAATGACCGCGTCCGCGTCTCGTGGTGGGGAACCGCAGGCGGCGCCGGCGAAGCCGACCTGACCTTCTCGGCCACGAGCAGCGACGCCGCCCTGCAAGACGCCGCCAAAGCGGCGCTCGGCGCGCTGCCCATCCGCGCTTACGTTGCGCCGCAGGCCTTCGTCACCGGCGGGATGCTGGCAGACGCGGGCGCGCGCCAGGAAAGCGTCAGCCTGCCGCGCACCTTCTCGCCGACCGGCGGCGGGCTGGAAGTGGAAATGTCGCCTTCGCTGGCCTCCGCCCTCTTGACCGGCCTGGAAGCCCTGCCGCCGCCCTCCTGCGCCTGCAACAGCGAAGAAGTCCTTTCGTATCTTCTCCCCAACCTGGAGACGTACCACGCCCTGCAAGCCTCCGGTATAGACGACCCCGACCTGGAAGCCCGCCTCGACCAATACCTGGCGGAGGGGCTGGACGCCCTGGTCAGTAACCAGAACAGCGACGGCGGCTGGGGCTGGCTGGCCGGAAGCCGCTCCGACCCGTACATCTCCGCCTACGTCCTGTTCGGGCTGGGGCGCGTCCGCCTGGCGGGCCTGCAGGTGCCGGACGAAACCTTCACGGACGCGCACGCTTATTTGCAGGGCAGCCTGCCCGACCAGGCCGTCCTGCCCTCGCTCCAGCCCTGGGAACTGGACCGCTTGGCCTTCACCGCCTTCTCCCTCCAGCAAAGCAGCGGCCTGCCCGACGCCGCCCTGCTGGGGAGACTCTACGAACAGCGCGACCGCCTGGGTCCCTGGGCGCAGGCGCTGCTTGCGCTGGGACTTGTCTCCGCCTCCCCCACCGACCCGCGCGCCAGCGACCTGCTCGCCAACCTGGAGGCCACAGCCGTCCGCACCGCCAGCAGCGCCAACTGGGAAAGCGAAGCCGCCTCCTGGCGCAACCCCGGCGCGCCGCTCTACACCACCGCTGTAGTCGTCTACGCCCTGGCCCAACACAGGTCTGCCGCGCCGGTGCTGACCGAAGCCGCGCGTTACCTGGTCGCCAACAGCCGTAGGACGGAGTTAATTTCGTCCTACGAAAGCGCCTGGGTCATCCTGGCGCTTACCGAGGCCATGAAAGGCTTCGGCGAGTTGCAAGCCGATTTCGCCTTCACCGCCACGCTCAACGGCGCGCCGCTTGCAAACGGCGACGTCAGCGGGACGGAGATCCTGGCCCCCGTCACGGCCAGCGTCCCGCTCGAATTCCTGTCGCCAGACGCCCCCAACGCCCTGACCATCAGCCGCGAAAGCGGCCTGGGACGCTTGTACTACCGCGCCGCGCTGCTGGTCGAACGCCCGGTGGAGACCCTCCAACCGTTGAACCGCGGCATGGACCTCAGCCGCGCCTGGTACGACGCCGCCTGCTTGGACGACTGCCCGCCTCTTTCTACGCTCCAACTTGATTCCACTTCCCATCTCACCGCCCGCCTGACGCTGACCCTGCCCCACGACGCCTACTACCTGGTACTGGAGGATTACATCCCCGCCGGGAGCGAGATCCTCGACCAGGGACTCAAGACCAGCCAGCAAGCGCAACCAGCCGCCGATGTCCAGGTCGTCTACGACCCCGACGATCCCTTCGGGCGCGGTTGGGGCTGGTGGTACTTCAACCCGCCGCAAATCCGCGACGACCGCATCCAATGGAGCGCCGACTACCTGCCGGCCGGCACGTACGAACTGACCTACACCCTCATCCCGACACATGCGGGCGAATTCCGCGTCCTGCCCGCGCGCGCCTGGCTGGCCTTCTTCCCCGACGTGCAGGGAACCAGCGCAGGGACGATCTTCACCATCACTCCGTAGGGATAGGTCTTCGACCTGTCCACGCTGGTCGAAGACCGGCGCTACGTTGTTCTGTGTGCGCTATGCTATAATCTTTTCACGATGAATCTATCAGATATATTCCAGGCGATTCGAGCCAATCGTATCCGGGTAACTTCCCATGCGCGTAAAGAGGCTCAAACAGATGAATTAACTGGAGAAAATGAGATGATGCCTTTCCCAAAATGTCCGATTTGCGGCGGTGAGATGATTCACAAAACAGTCAAAGAAATCGTGCCGGGAGGGGGCAACACGGCCATTGTTGCAGTCGAAGCGGACGTCTGCCTGCATTGCGGGGAGAGATTATATACACCTGAAACGATCGCTTTTTTCGAAACCATCTCTGCCAGGCTCGAAAAAAAAGAAACCCAGGGTTTCCAGAAAATTGGCGCTGCATACTCCGTACCTGCGGCGTGACGCAGGGCCGGTCAAAGACCGGCGCTGCCGAACAACTCCCTGTTCTCGCTCACCCACTCGAACAAGCGCTTCACGCCCTCCTGCACGCCGATCTTCGGCCTCCAGCCCAACTCCCGCTCCGCCTTGCGGATGTCGGCGTAGAACACCTTCTGGTCGCCGGGGCGCCAGTCGCCGCGCGCGACTTCGAGTTTGCGTCCCAGTAATTTTTCGAGCATCGGCCCGAACTCCGCCCACACCGACATCACGTTTCCCGGCCCGCCGCCGAGGTTGTAGACCTGCCCGGCGGCAGTTTCGATATGCGCGATAGCGGCGTCGTAGGCATTCAGCAGGTCGTCTACGTGCAGCACGTCGCGCACCTGCTTGCCGTCGCCGTACAGGGTGATCGGCTTTCCCAGCACGGCCGCAATGATGAACCACGCCACCCAGCCCTGGTCTTCTATACCAAACTGTCTTTGTCCCATGATGCACGATTGGCGGAAGACGACCGTCGGCAGGCCGTAAATGCGCTGGTAGTCGCGCGTGTATTGATCGCCCGCGCCTTTACTACATCCGTAGGGACTGTGGAAATCCAGCGGCTGGGATTCCGGGCAGCCGTGCGGCAGGTCGGCGTAGCGCCAGCGGGTCGGCTCCTCGGCCAGCGCCACATCCTCCATGCCGCCGTAGACCTTGTTGGTCGAGGCGTAGATGAAGATCGGCTTCCGCCCCGAAGCGCGCGCCGCCTCCAGCGCGTTGAACGTCCCCAGCGCGTTGGCCTCGAAATCCTGCCTGGGATTCGTAACGGAGGTGGTAACGGCCACCTGCCCCGCCAGGTGGACGATCACGTCCGTATCCCTGGCCGCTTCCGCCAAACGGATGGCGTCCACAACATCCCCAACGACCAGCCTGAAACTGTCCTTACCAAACGTCTCCTCCAGCCAGGCCAGGTTCTTTTCTGCGCCCGCCCGGCTGAGATTATCGTAGATGGCGACGCGCTCGCCGCGCGCCAGCAGGCGATGGACATAGTTCGAGCCGATGAACCCGGCCCCGCCGGTAATGAGATAGTTCTTTGACATGCGAACTCCATACGTTGCATGTCATTGCGAGCAAAGCGAAGCAATCCCCTGTTTTGGGATGGGGAGATTGCTTCACAACGTGCGCTCGCAATGACGCTTATGCTCCTTGCTTTTCTTTCACCCGAAACTCCCGCAACTGCTGGTAGATGCCCGAAAGCGTCTGCCCTTCGCTGGCCAGGCCGATCAGCCCGAAGGTGATGGCGCTGAGGTACATGTACAACCGCCCGGCCAGGGCCGCCGCAAAGGCCGTGGACTGGTCGCCGGTCAGGATGGTCAACGCGCCGCCGAAAGCGCCCTCGAAGGTGCCGATCGCGCCCGGCAGCGACGGGATGGCGTTGCCGAAGGCCGCCACGCCCAACCCGAAGAAACTCCAGACCAGTTGCGTCTCCGGGAAGAAGGCCAGGGTGATCAGGTAGTATGAAAGGATGGCGACGCCCCAGTTGACCGTCATCCAGAACAGGAAGCGCGCGAACAGCCAGCCGTCGGTCAACACGGCCAGCCCTTCCAGGAAGGCTTCGACGAATCCGCCCCCGATCCTTTGCAGCGCCGGCCAGCGTTGGCTGAGATGATGGAACAGGCCGAGCGCCCACTCCCGGTTGCGCGCCAGCAGGTACAGCGCCGCCAGCCCAAGCAGCACCACCGCGCCCACGATCAGGCCGATCTGCCCCGCGCCTTCCGCGCCGACCACGAAGGGCAATGAGACCAGCAGGATGGCCGCCGAATACGCCAGGTCCACCGCGCGCTCGATGACGATGGTTGGGATGATTTCCATGAATTGCAGGCTGGACTTGCGACTGAGCAGGAACGCCTTGCCGATCTCTCCCAACCGGAAGGGCAGGAAATTGTTCAGTAAATATCCTTCGCCCAGGGTCAGCAACACATCGCGGTAGGAGGCGCGCTCGCGCAGCAGCGTCCGCCAGACGATAGCGCGCACCGCCATCCACACGAACGCCAGGGAGAAGGCAAAAGCCAGCACCAGGTAGTTCGCCGAACGGAAGGCCTGCGCCATCTGGCGGAAATCCACAAAATACAAAATGGCCGCGATCAGCAGGACGCTGACCAGCGCGCCGGGCAACCAACGTTTGATATCCTTCATAATTTCACGGAAGATTACGGTTCACGAATCACGAATCAGGCAATCGAAAATCGCAAATCAAAAATCGTAAATCCTCACCTACTCCTCGTCTAGTTTCAACACCGCCATGAAGGCGTCCTGCGGGATCTCCACATTGCCGACCATCTTCAGGCGTTTCTTGCCTTTCTTCTGCTTCTCCAACAGCTTCTTCTTGCGGGTGATGTCGCCGCCATAGCACTTGGCGAGAACATCCTTGCGGGTGGCCTTGACGTTGGCGCGCGAAATGACCCGTCCGCCGGCCGAAGCCTGGATGGCGACATCGAACAACTGGCGCGGGATGATGCCCTTGAGTTTGGTGATGAAGCGTTGGCCCTTGTGATAGGCGTCCTTTTCGTGGACAATGGAAGCCAGCGCGTCCACCGGCTCGCCGTTGACCAGGATCTCCAGTTTTTGCAGTTTATCGGGGCGGTACTCGGCGAACTGGTAATCCAGCGAGGCGTAGCCCTTGGTGCGCGACTTCAACTCGTCGAAGAAGTCCACGATCAACTCGGAGAGCGGGATGGTGTAGTTCAACTGGACGCGATGCGGGGCGGGATATTCCGGCCCGCGGAACTCGCCGCGCCGCCGCGTGACCAGCTCCATGATCGGGCCATAGTAGTCGGTGGGCGTGATGATCTCGATGTGCATCCACGGCTCACGGATCTCCACGATCTTGCTCGGGTCGGGCAGCGCGGCCGGCGAGTCGATCAGCGCGGTGGAATTGTCTATCAGCAGCACTTCATATTCCACCGACGGCGCGGTGAACAGCACATCCAGTTCATACTCGCGCTCGATGCGCTCCTGGATGATCTCCATGTGGAACAGCCCCAGGAACCCGGCGCGGAAGCCGAACCCCAGCGCCTGCGAGGTCTCCGGCTGGAAGGTCAGCGAGGCGTCGTTCAGTTGCAGTTTGTCGAGCGCGTCGCGCAGGTCGCTGTAGTCGTCGGCGTCCACGGGATAGATGCCGGCAAAGACCATCGGCTTGGGGTGGCGGTAGCCAGGCAGCGGGTCGGAGGCCGAAGCGGACGGGCGCGTGATGGTGTCGCCTACGCGGCAGTCATGCACCGTCTTCAGCCCGGTGGCGATATATCCCACTTCCCCGGCGACCAGGCTCTTCATCGCTTTCATGCCCGGCGAGAAGATGCCGATCTCGACCGGCTTCATGTCCACCCGCGTGGCCATCATGCGCAGCACCTCGCCGGACTTGATCTCGCCCTCCACCACGCGCACGTAGGCGATCACGCCCTTGTAAGAATCGTAGTGCGAGTCGAACACCAGCGCGCGCAGGGGGGCCTGGTTTTCGTCCGGCGGCGGCGGGACGTTTGCGACGATGGCCTCCAGGACGGATTCGACGTTCAGCCCGGCCTTGGCCGAGACGCGCAGCACCGCTTCGGGATCTACCCCCAGCAGGCTACCGACATCTTCGGCCACTTCGTCGGGACGGGCGGAAGGCAGGTCGATCTTGTTGATGACCGGGATGATCGCCAGGTCGGCTTCGATGGCCTGGTACAGGTTGGCTAGCGTCTGCGCCTCGATGCCCTGGGTGGCGTCCACCACCAGCACGGCCCCCTCGCAGGCGTTGAGCGCGCGGCTGACCTCGTAGCCGAAGTCCACGTGGCCGGGGGTGTCGATCAGGTTGAGTTCGTATTCAGACCCGTCCCTGGCAGTATAGGCCATGCGCACCGCCGAAGCCTTGATGGTGACGCCTTTTTCGCGTTCCAGGTCCATCGTATCCAGCACCTGCTCGGTCATCTCGCGGTCGGAGATGGTGCCGGTCAGTTGCAGCAGGCGGTCGGCCAGCGTGGACTTGCCGTGGTCCACGTGCGCGATGATGCAGAAGTTACGGATGTGGGTAGTCATATTTGCCCTGGGCGGGGGGAAGTATACCCGATTTTTGGATGGAGAAAGGCCGCGCTAACCGATCAAGACCAGTCCAGCGATCCATGAGAGTTCATCGGCGTTTCCCCCTGCCCTTTTTGTGATGAAATCTGCAGGCCAGCCGCAGGTTTTCATCAAGGCCGACACATCGATCCCGAAGCCGGACATAGATGGCCGCGCCGCCTGCGGGTACAGGCATTTCCCATCTCCAAACAGTTGGTTACAGTGTTCATGCTCGTGACAGAAAATCGTCTTGCAGGAACCACCCGCAAAGGCTTGTGACCCTGTATACCCCATCCGCACCGCTTTGCGCTCGACAGCGGCAACGACTTCGTGGAGCCCCCGCATGACCTCCCTGCGCTCATCCGATAAGAGCGCCGCAACCGGCGCCTCGATCTTTACGGCCAGGGCATATGGATGATTCCTCTGTAACGCGCGGAACCCGGCCGGCCCGGAAACATGCGGAGGACAGCCCGGCGCCAGCCCGTAGTTCTCGCACCTGGGTTGGAAGCAAAACCGGGCCAGGTCTTCACGGACGACAATGGCGCTCGAAGCAATGAGACTGGCGTCGCTTGCGCCTTTCGAAACGGCCCAATGGGCCAATTCTTCTGATTGCACGCCTTATGCCAGTTGCATGAAAACTTCTGGCTTCTGCTCCGCAATGCGCAGCAAGGCAACAGCGGGGCCGCTTGGTTTACGCCTCCCTTGTTCCCAATCCTGTACTGTGCGCAGGCTTACACCCATCATGCCTGCAAAAGCCGATTGCGACAACTTCAACTTTGCCCGGATAACCTGCGGGGGAGCAGGTTCCTGCAAGGTGTAAACACGCAAAACCTTGTCGCCGGCCTTGTAAGCCTTTACATCGCGAATACCATCCAGGATTTCCTGACCAATATCACGTTTAGACATCTTCAACTTCCTTTGCGGTTTTACGCAAAATATGAGCGGGGATGGTTTCTACCTCATTCTTGCTGTAAATGGTCAAAAGCCAAATCTCATCATCCCGTTTCTTAAAGTAGTAAATCACACGCACACCGCCGCTTTTGCCCTTACCTGACATTGCCCAACGAACTTTTCGGACACCGCCAGAGCCGGGAACTATCTTGCCTGATTCTGGATATTGAAGGAGAAAACTTTGCAAACCAATATATTCTTCCTCCGACAGGTAATCGTAAAGATACTTTGTAAAGGCAGTGGCTTCTATGAATTCCATAGCGCGGCCTCCAGCCGCAACCAAACCTGGTTGTCATTCCCAAAGGGGACGCTGTGCGAGCAAATGTTCTTCGAACGGAGAAATCTCCTCGCCTGCCAGGAGACTGCTTCGCTACACTCGCAGTGACACTACCGTCAAGAATCTTCGCGATTGGCGTAGTTTTACAGGGCAATACTATAAAACAATTATACGGCAAAGCCGTATAAATCGCAAGGCTCTCTTTCGTCCAATTCTTCTTCTGCCCTTACGGTTGCTGTTCATCGGTGGGGACTGTTTCGGGCAACTATCGCTGTCGGACTTTGCAAAAGTAATCTTGATCCAGTAACGATGATGACCAACAGGTCGAACGATCCCAATACCGCCAGGGAGAAGAGCGGTTCCTGGATGATGGGTTTGAAGAACAACATCGTATAGGATACCGTTGTATTGTTGGCGGCATGGAATAGGCACATCACCAGCAGACTGCCTCTTGCGCCGTTGTAAATCCATGTATAGAGGATCGAATACCCTACCGTAGCCAGGATAAAGAATTGGACAGACATGCTTTGTTGCGCAGAACCCTCGATCCAGAACAAGGGTAAATGCCATGCTCCCCACAATACCCCCAAAATAACGCTTGCCAGGATCGGATGGTATTTCGATTGCAGGCCCGGCAAGGCAAAGCCTCTCCAACCGATTTCTTCTCCCCGCCGCGGACCGGTTTCTCACTGAGATTCGTTCATTCTCTCACTGAGATATGCTTCGTTCCTCACTGAGGGAACCGGCATTTCCTTGCTGGCGCCGTTCCGTTTCCAATAAGGAAAACCAGGTTCTCCAATAAGGAAATCGGGCTGTCCCGTTTTCGAGGGGATTCAGCCGTAGATTCCCAAAGGGGACGCTGTAAATGCAGATAAATTGGCTTGCAAGGGGGCTCCATCGGACTTTTTGTCAAAAAATCAAAGTTCATCGGTTTGTCAATCATAGAATGCGGGCGGCATGAAGACGCACCAGAAGCCTTCGTGCCCGTCTTTGAAATGCGCGGCAACCTCGTTGGCGATAACGCCGG
>JBMOMO010000050.1:0-26651 GCA_049324135.1 Chloroflexota bacterium | reverse complement strand
CTGCCGCCCTGACTGCGAAGAACAAGATAACGAAATTGAAAGTTGGTCGTTAAGGATTTGCAAGGTTGTATTGTGGACAAGGGTTGTATACTTTATCTATATTATTGCGCAACATTTATATTGTTTGCGTAAATGTTGTAGGACAGACCTCTGGTCTGCCTGGACAGGTCAAAAACCTGTTCCACGTTTGGTTGTGGAAAGTCCAGTATTTTATAATAAGAGGTGAATATGAAACATACCGTTGGGCGTTTTCAAAAGGGGCAGGGGTTGGTGGAATATGCGTTGCTGCTTCTCCTTATTGCGATTGTGACCGGCCTGGGCCTGAACGCCGCCGGGGTGTCTATCCCGGAAGTCTACAACCAGGTGATGGCCGGGTTGCGGGGCGAAGACGCCGATTGCAGTCCGCTGGCGCGCGCAGGCAAGGTATGGGATGCCTTCGAAGACAAATTCTGGCGCGGCGGGATCGCGCAAGGAAATGGAGGCTTCGAAGTCTGTCCGTTGTGCGGCGGATTGCTGCCAGGCTATTCGGGCAGCGATTACCAGGTTGACTTGTCGGGGGTGAAAGTCCAAAATGTAAACCCCACCTGGAACGGATACGGGGTGGCCTTCCGCGCCGATTATGACAAGAAGGGTTTGAACGGCTACATGTTCGAGATCGAGAAAGTCAACAAGAACGCGCCTGCGCAGATCTATTTCAGCAAATGGGTGAATGGCAAACAGATCAAGCCGCCGCTGGCTGTGAAGAACCTGCCGCCCGATTTCGATTGGAACAATCCGCCGGATATCAGCGTCAAGGCGGAAGGCGATACCTTTACCGCCTACCTGGACGGTCAGGAAGTGCTGAACGCCAGCGACAAGACATATACCGAGGGAGGCGCAGGCGTGATCTCGAATTATGGCACCGAACTGGATTTTACGGATTTCACGCTGGGTGTAACCGCGTGTGAGGAGGTGGAATAATGGCATTCGAAGAATCTCCCTCCCTGGATTTATACAAGGATGGGTTGCCATCCCGTCTTCCCGATCCGTCCCATAAACGCAGGCGGATGTGGGCATTGATCGTCGGGTTGACGGTCTTGAGCGTGGCTTTGGCTTTCTTCAACATGGCGCAGGACGGCACACTTGCCATCCTGACCGGAACCGGCGGTGTAACAGGGATGGTGTACGATGACCAGGGGAATCCTGTGGTAGCCGAAGTGTTTGTGTTTGGTACAACCTTGTCCGCGCAGTCCGACCAGGCCGGTCGTTTTGAATTGGAAGGCGTCCCGGCCGGGCAACAGGTTGTGGTGGTTGCTTACCGCAATATCGGCCGCGAGTACATGGTCAATGTCGTTGCAGGGCAAGTGGTTGACATGGGCGAAGCGCGCTTCCAGCCGGAAGATTTTATGAATGGTTGGAGCCAGTCGGGTGAAGAAGCGCAATAGAGGAAAAGTATTACAGCGCAAAGGCGGGAGGCTTGTCCACTAATACCCAAAGGGTACGCTGTCTGCACTAATCTTCGCTAATTTTTTTGTGTAGATTAGTGAAGATTAGTGGATTCACGGCTGTTTGCGCCAACCTTCCTGGGCAATCGCCAGGACCTTGCGCTGTGATGTTAGTCGTATAGCAAGTTTGCAAACATCATTTGGGCTTTTGTGCGGGGAATTGATGTACAATTAAGCCCATGACCGACCAGATTAAAATCTTATTCCTTGCCGCCGAGGCCGATCCTTTTGTCAAGGTTGGCGGCTTGGGGGACGTTGCCGGGTCGTTGCCGCGCGCGTTGCGGGCATTGTCTCCGCAGTCACCCGCCGATATGCCTTTGGATGTCCGCCTCGTGTTGCCTTTTCATTCAGTGTTGCGCTCGAAGGCGGCTTCCTTGCACCCGGTGGCTCCTTTTGTGGTGCCGCGCGAGGGCGGCGATGTGGTGGCGCAGGTCTACGAAACCGCCTTCCAGGATATGCCGGTGTATTTCATCGGCGGCGGCCCGGTGGAAAGCAGCGGTTCCGTCTATTCTTCCAATGCGGCCATTGACGCCGAAAAATACACCTTCTTTTCGTTGGCTGCGCTGGCCCTGACTCGGCAGTTAGGGTGGCGTCCGGATATCGTCCATGCCAACGACTGGCACACTGCCCTGGCTTCCTATGGCCTGTTGGTGCAACACTGGCAGGAAGGTTCCCCGCGTCCGGCTTCGGTCATCACCGTGCATAACCTTCCTTATCTTGGCCCGGATGTATCAGAAATCCTGGATGCGTACGGGGTGCCGTTAGCGCAAACCGACCTGCCCGATTGGGCGCGTCTCAAACCAATGCCGCTTGGCCTGTGGTCGGCTGACGCCATCGTGGCCGTGTCTCCCACCTATGCAGATGAGATGCTTTCCCCTGAATACGGCTCTGGACTACAGGACTTCTTGAAGACGCGGCGGGCTACCCTGACGGGCATCTTGAACGGCCTGGACGTGGACAGTTTCGCGCCTGCTTCGGACCCGGAGATTGCCGCCAATTTTACCGGCGATTCGCTCCCGGAACGGGCGGCGAATAAAGTTGCCCTGCTCGAACAGGTTGACCTGTCTACAGATGCAGACGCGCCGCTGTTCGGCGTCGTCTCGCGCATGGACCCGCAAAAGGGTATCGACCTTGTGATCGATGCGTTGCGCAAACTGGCAAAAGCGCCCTGGCAGGCGGTCATTCTAGGCGCGGGCGACCCCAAACTCGAAGAATCTGCCCGTAAACTGGCGCGGGATTTCCCGGACAAAGTCCGCCTGGAGACGAAGTACGACGCCGGGCTGGCCCGCCGGATCTATGCGGGCGCCGACATCTTCCTGATGCCCTCGCGCTACGAACCGTGCGGTTTGTCGCAGATGATTGCCATGCGTTATGGCTGCGTGCCGGTTGTGCGCGCCGTGGGCGGCCTGCACGATACGGTAACGGACGGCGAGACCGGCTTTGTGTTCATCGAGCCGAAAGTGAAGCATTTTATGGCCGCCATCCAGCGCGCAGTGGAGACCTACCGTGACCGCGCCGCGTGGCAGGCGATACAACAGAATTGCATGGCCCAGGATTTTTCGTGGACCAATTCCGCTTACCAGTATTATCTGTTATACAAACAATTGTTATCCTCCCGCACCTTGTAACCAGCCCTTTCGAATCCTATGAAAATACGCGCTGTCATCCTGGCTGGCGGGGAAGGTTCCCGCCTGGGCGTCCTCACTGCCAAACGCACCAAACCGGCTGTCCCCTTTGCAGGCAAATATCGCATCATTGACTTTGCCCTTTCCAACTGCGTCAATTCCGGCATCTTCGATGTCATGGTCCTGGCGCAATACCGCCCGCAATCCCTGATCGAGCATATTGGCGTAGGCGCTCCTTGGGACCTCAACCGCGACTTTACCGGCGGCATCAAGATCCTCACCCCTTACAAAGCGCGCTATGACTCAGATTGGTATACAGGCACAGCCGACGCGGTGCAACAGAATTTTACTTTCATCAAACGCGGCTCTCCCGACCAGGTGTTGATCCTTTCCGGCGACCATATCTACACCATGGACTATGACGCCATGCTCGCGTTTCACATGGACCACCAGGCAGATGTGACCATTGCCACCATCAGCGTAGCGCAAGAAGACGCTTCGCGCTTTGGCATCCTGGCGGTAGACGATGATTACCGCGTCACCTCCTTTGTGGAAAAACCGGCCCGCCCGCCATCCAACCTGGCGAACATGGGCGTTTATCTCTTCAATTGCAATTTACTGGATCGCGCCTTGTGGGAAGATCACACGCGCAAAGGGTCTGCGCATGATTTTGGGAGGGACATCCTGCCGCGACTGGTCAAATCGAAAGCGCGCGTCTTTGCCTTTCCCTACACCGGTTATTGGATGGATGTCGGGACAGTCAACTCCTATTGGCAGTCACATATGGATCTCCTGTCGCCTAACCCGCCTCTCAAACTCTACGACCGTTCCTGGGTGATCCACACCCGCACCGAGGAGAGGCCGCCGGTGCGTTTCCCGCAGGAGGCTTGCGTGTACGCCAGCATGGTCACGGATGGTTGCTTCATCGAAGCCGGTGCGCGGGTGGAAAGCAGCGTCCTTTCGCCGGGGGTGATCGTCCGCGCGGGGGCGGTGGTGCGCGAATCTGTCTTGCTGACCGATTGCGAGATCGGCAGCGGCGCAGTGGTAGAACGCGCCATTCTCGATAAGCGCGTCCAGGTGGGGGCAGGCGCGCGTGTTGGCGGCGGCATCGCAGATGGAAACATCCGCCTGACCTTGGTTGGCAAAAGCGCCGAACTGCCTCCCGGTATAGTCGTGGAACCGGGCGCAGAAATTGGCACCGACGTCATCCCCAGCGATTTCGATGGTTCAACTGTAGCAGCCGGGCAGTTCGTTCAAACGAAGAGACAGCCGCATGAGTTATAAACGGGCTTCCGGCATCCTGCTGCATCCCACCAGCCTGCCCGGCCCGTATGGCATTGGCGACCTTGGCCCCTCCGCCCACGCTTTCGTAGACTGGCTGGCGAGTACCGGCTGCGCCCTTTGGCAGGTGCTTCCGCTTGGCCCGACCGGTTACGGCGATTCCCCGTACCAATGCTTTTCGGCGTTTGCCGGCAACCCCTATCTCATCAGCCCGGATTTCCTGCTGCGCGACAATTTCCTGCATCCAGATGACCTGGTGGAAAAAGTGGACTTCCCGCAGGAGCACGTGGACTACGGGCGGGTCATCCCCTGGAAGTTGAACCTGCTCGAACGGGCTTTCCTCCGCTTCCGTTCCGACCCGGAGCCTGTCCGCCAGGACTATGACCGTTTCTGCGCCGAAAACGTTGCCTGGCTGCCCGACTACGCCCTGTTCATGGCGCTCAAGGAGGCCTATGGCGGCGGCGATTGGGGCGGGTGGCCGGAAAAACTGCGGAAACGCGATGCCGCCTCGATAGCGGAAGCAGGTCGACGTCACGCCGATGCGGTGGCGCGTTTTACGTTCTACCAATTTGTCTTTTTCCGTCAGTGGATGGAATTGCGCGATCATGCTCACCGGCATGGCATCCGCATCATCGGCGACCTGCCCATCTTTGTCGCTTATGACAGCGCGGATGTGTGGAGGCGACTGGAACTCTTTCACCTGGACGCGGATGGACGCCCGACTGTGGTTGCGGGCGTGCCGCCTGATTATTTTTCGCCGACCGGGCAGTTGTGGGGCAACCCCCTCTATCGCTGGGAGGCGCACCAAACGAGCGGGTATGCCTGGTGGCTGGAGCGCTTCAAGGCTACCTTGCGGCTGGTGGACATTGTCCGCCTGGACCATTTCCGCGGCTTTGCCGGGTACTGGGAAGTGCCGGCTGGCAGCCCGACAGCGGAAACGGGTCGTTGGGTTCCTGGGCCGGGCGCTGACTTTTTCCGGTCTCTTGACCGTAACCTGGGCGAAAGTCCCCAGAATGGGGAAAGTCCCCAGAATGGGGATGGGCTTGCTACCTCAACGACCACCCTGCCGATCATTGCTGAAGACCTGGGAGAGATCACCCCGGACGTGATCGCCTTGCGTGACCAGTTCGCCCTGCCTGGCATGAAGATCCTGCAATTTGGTTTTTCCGGGCCGGATAATCCCTTCCTGCCGCACAACTATCTGCCCAATTGCGTGACCTACACCGGTACGCACGACAACGACACTGCACGCGGCTGGTACGAGACTGCGCCTGCGCATGAGCGCGATTTTGCCAACCGGTACTTGCAGACCAACCTAGAAAGATTTGCCTGGGATTTGGTTCGCGCTGGCTGGTCTTCGACGGCGGTTTTTGCGCTGGCGCCCATGCAGGACCTACTTGGCTTGGAAACGGAGGCGCGCATAAATTTCCCCAGCCGGTTGGGCGGCAATTGGGAATGGCGCATGGCAGCCGGCGCGCTGACGGACGACTTGCGCGACAAAATCAAGGAGTTGAACTTCTTGTACGCGCGTTGAGCGTTTGAGTGGCAGGAACGCAAATCGTCCCAAAGGCGCAAAAAACCTTCGGGACGATATTTCTTTGTGGGAAAACCGCGCGTTGCCGGGTCGTTACTTTTTCAGGTAGATCCCCAGGTGGTTGGCAACTGCTCGTTCTTTCCCGGCTTGCAACTCGTCGATGGGCGAATTGATGACGAAGGGCTTCCCGTCTGCGCCTTCGATGACCATTGTTGAGGAGCCGCCGCCGTCCAGGTTGATGCCTGTGTAGATGCTCAAGGGAATCATCAGGTTGGCCAGTTCGGCAAACGTGACGCCTTCACTGTATCCCGGCTGGCGGCCATCTACGACGACCAACATCATCCAGCGTCCGTTCTGGTTCAAGCCAACCGCCGTGCGCGGTTCCAGGGTGGTATTGTCCAGGCCTGAGACGGCTTTGCCTTTGAGTACCATCATACGGTCGCCTGAAATGGCATTGTGAACTTTCCCTGAAGGGGTATCGAAGGAAACCACATTATTCGCGTTGATGTACAGGATCGGGCGTCCGGGGAGCCTGGCGGAGTACACGTTGCCGCGTGAAGCGGCGTAACTCTTCACCTTGACCGGGTCGCCGCCATTGGGACAGTAATCATCCGGGTTGTACGTGGCGGGGTCAAGGTAATCGAAGCCGTCCCCGTTGATGGCAATCCGCATCCCGAATTCGGCCAGGAATTTGGAGGTTGTCCGTGTGCAGACTGTCCCGTTGGAATGGCTGGGAGGGGTCACCAGGAATTGCAGGCCGTTCGATCTCATGTCTATTGCCAGGACGTGCGTAACAAATTTGCGCGGCGTCTGGGCCTCTTTGCGGTAATATGTCACGCCGGGGAATATTCTCTGCGCCAACTGGCTGGGAGCGTTTTCACCCAATCTGGTCAAATACGTGATGGAGCACCAACCACCCAGGCCGTCGAAACGGCGTACCTTGACCCAATTCTCATCGGGGGTGATGTCTTGCGAATAGACGATTTCATCCTTTTTCAGGAAGCCAAGCGAGTTGTAGTTTGCGCCCGGCCCCTCGCGGACATTCAGGCTGGCAGCGTTGACGCGATACCAGATGCGGGTATGTTCCGGTTCTGTTGATGGCGCGCTGGCGCTGGCCAGGTAATCGCTGGTACACCAACCGGTCAGGCCATTGGGATGGCGCACCTCGATCCAACTCAGGTCCGCCAGGGCGTGCAGGGCTTCGACGACTTCGTTCATCTGGAGGGAGCCAACTTTGTCGTAGGTGGTGCCTGGCCCCGCGCGCATGTTCAGGGCGGTGGCCGTCACTCGGTACCATTTCCCGGTCATGTCGATGATTTCGTTTCCACTGCCATTGCCATTGCCGCCATCGTCGCCGCCGCCATCATCGCCATTGTCATCGCCGTCGCCATCATCGGGAGGCGTTACGCTGCCGATGCTGACCAGGTAATTGCCCAGGCTCCAGCCGGTCAGGTTGTCGCCGTCCCTGAGGATTTTGACCCATTCACCGTCCGCTGTTGTTTCCAGTTTTTTCACAACGTCATCGTGTTTCAGTGTTCCAAGCGAAGCGGCGTTGGAGTTTGCTTCTTGCCGGACGTTCAGGTCAACGCGGAATCTTTCTTCGGCGGGGGGGGATAATTTGAATCTTGCCAGGAAAGCGGCTTTGTCTCCGTTAAAGTAGTTCAGGTCTATCCCCTTGCTTTCCACGCCGTAGAGTTTTCCGTCGCCGGTCTCGGTATATTGCCAGAACAACCATTCGTTTTCTCCCCAGGGCTTTGGGACGCTGGGTTTGGTCGCACCATAGTTGGCGATCCAGAGCGGATACTGGTGGAAGTATTCCAGGCTCTGGGGATCGGAAGTCGCATTGGGGGCGTTGTCACGCCAGTAGTAATAGGCGGTGTAGATGAAGATTTCTTTCTGCCCCACCAATTGTTTCAGCCGTTCGAGGAAATCGTACCATTTCCGCCAGCCCTTGTATGGGCCGTTGTAGGATTCTTCGAAGTCGGCAAAGAGCGGCAGTTCGCCAAAGTCGCCCTCGAATTGCTCCACCCACAACTCGGCCTGACGCTTTGGGTCTGCACGGCTATCGTAGAACCAGTACGCCCCGCGCGGCAGCCCGGCCTTTTTGGCCGCCGCCCAATTTGCCTTGAAGTCGGAGTCCACCCACAGATTTTGCCCGGCGCGGATGATGACAAATTCCGCGTTCTGGCGCATCTTGACGAAGTCAATGCCTTGAGGCGTGGACGGTTCATCCTGGTAAAAACTTACATCTGGCCCAATGACGTATCCCATAGCATTCTCCTTGAGGTAAGTGCCTGCGTTTATTTTACCAACGATAGGTGAAACCATCAAACGGATTTGACGATTCGTGAGGAAGAAATGTCTTTTTTGGGAGTTTTGTGCAATAATTGGGATGTTGTAAAATTCTGATAAAAGAGGTGCGGGATGTCATCCACAGATCGTTTCATTCTTGCCATTGACCTGGGCACATCGGGTCCCAAAGTGGCGCTCTTCTCCACGCAGGGAGAGCTGTTGGGTAGTGAATTCGAGGAGACACGTCTCCTGCTCTTCGATAACGGTGGGGCAGAGCAATCCCCGGCCGAGTGGTGGGAGGCCATCGACAAGGCGGTCAAACGCTTGCTTGCGCGCGGTCTTGCCCCAAGCGAGGAGATCGTGGCGGTGGCCTCCACCGGCCAATGGTCCGGGACGGTGGCGGTGGACGAAGCGGGAAACGCGCTCGGCAACGCCATCATCTGGATGGACGCGCGCGGCGCACTGTACATCCGCCAGGTCGCCGGTGGCCCGCTCCAGGGCTACGCGCCGGGCAAACTCCTCAAGTGGGTCAGCGCGACTGGCGGCGTGCCTGGAAACGCCGGGAAAGACCCTATCGCTCACATTTTGTATCTCAAACACGAACATCCCGAGATCTATCAGCGGGCCTTCAAATTCCTCGAGCCGATGGACTATATCGGTTTCCGCCTGACGGGGCGCATGGCCGCCTCGTTCAATTCCATCGTCCTGCACTGGGTGACCGACAACAGGAAGATTTCGGACGTGACGTATAACGAGACGCTCATCCGTTATTCGACCATCGCGCGCGCCAAACTCCCCGACCTGCTGCCGGCCAACTCTGTCCTCGGCGGCCTCCATGCGGACGTGGCGCGCGCCTGGGGGCTGCGGGAGGATGTCCAGGTGGTGATGGGCTCGCCCGATATCCACTCCGCCGCTGTCGGGTCCGGGGCGGTGCGGGATTTCGAATCGCATCTCTACATCGGGACTTCCTCCTGGCTGACGTGTCACGTCCCGTCCAAGAAGACCGACCTGTTCCACAACATTGCCGCGCTCCCCTCCGGAATCCCTGGGCGTTACCTGTTGACGAATGAACAGGAATGCGCAGGGAAATGCCTGCAATTCCTGCGCGACAATATCTTTTTCCACAAGGACGAATTGTCGGACGATGAGAGTCCAAAGTCCCCAGAATGGGGGGAAAACACCTATCAACTCTTTGATCGGATCGCAGAGCGGACGGTCGCTGGGAGTGACCGCGTCATCTTCCTGCCGTGGCTCTACGGCGAGCGCGCCCCGGTGGACGATCATACCGTGCGCGGCGGGTTCTACAACCAGTCGCTCCAGACGACGCGCGAACATATGGTGCGCGCCGTGTTCGAGGGGGTGGCCTTCAACTCGCGCTGGCTCTTGAAATACGTGGAGCAGTGCAACGGTTGCCGCGCCGAGGCGGTCAATATGGTCGGCGGCGGGGCCAAGTCCGGTATCTGGTGCCAGATCCACGCTGACGTGATGGACCGTCCCATTCGCCAGATGAAGGATCCCATCGAAGTCAACGTACGCGGCGCGGCGCTGCTGGCTTCGGCCGCGCTGGGCATCCTTCGCTATGACGAGATCGGGGCGCAGGTCCCCGTAGCCAGGACGTTCCAGCCGCAGCCCGAAAACCGCAAACTATACGATGAACTGTTTGCCGAGTTTGTGGCGATCTACGAGAGCAACAAAAAGATTTTTGCGCGCTTGAACCGCGTCGCATAGTTTAATGTGGTGATCTTGGTACGGCCTGGACTTGCGCTTGGCCTACTCGACCACCTCGGAGTTTTGGAGTCAACCATGAGTATCAAAGACCTCTTCTTCAAACAAGCCGAAAAGACACTTAAATCCATCCCTGGCATAAGCCAGAAGATCGAAAAGGAATACGACGGCATGATGGACGGACTGGAAAGTTCGGTCAAGCCATACAAGGATAAATTCCCTGCCTTTGCCCAAATCCCCGCTGCCGGGCGCGCCCGCGCGGACATCCTGCGCGATATGCAGGCCATGCGCGACCGCGAGGAGGGGACCTGGAAGGACGGTTTTGTCTCCGGCGCGGTCTATCACGGCGACCAGGAGCATATCGAATTCCTGAACCAGGTCTACGCGCTGAACTCGCAGAGCAATCCCCTGCACGCGGACGTGTGGCCGAGCACGACCAAGTTCGAGGCTGAGATCGTAGCGATGACGGCCCACATGCTCGGCGGCGACGGACAGGATGTTCACGGCGCCGTCTCCTCGGGCGGGACCGAGTCCATTATGCTGGCGATGAGAACCTACCGCGATTGGGCGCGGGAAAAGAAGGGTGTCACCCAGCCCGAGATGATCCTGCCCATCACCGCGCACGCCGCCTTCGACAAGGCCAGTCAGTATTTCAACATCAAGACCGTCCATATCCCAATTGACGAAAATTTCCGCGCCGATGTGTCTGCCGCGGAGAAGGCTATCAACAAAAATACCGTCGTCATGGTTGGCTCCGCGCCATCCTTCCCGCACGGCGCCATCGACCCTATCGAGGAACTGTCGGGGTTGGCGCGCCAGCGCGGGATTGGCTTCCACACCGACGCTTGCCTGGGCGGGTTCGTCCTGCCGTGGGCGGAACAACTTGGCTATCCAGTCCCCAAGTTCGACTTCCGTTTGCCCGGCGTCACCTCCATGTCTGCGGATACGCACAAATACGGCTACGCGGCGAAAGGCACCTCGGTCGTCCTGTATCGCGGCTTCGACTTGTTGCATCACCAGTATTACACCGCCAGCGATTGGCCGGGCGGACTGTACTTCTCGCCCACCTTCGCGGGCAGCCGTCCCGGCGCGCTCTCGGCCGCCTGTTGGGCCGCGCTGACCTCCATCGGCGAGCAGGGCTACCTCGATGCGACCAGGCGGATTCTGGAAACCGCCGCGAAGGTCAAGGAAGGCATCCGCCGCATCCCCGAACTGCGCGTGTTGGGCGATCCGCTCTTCGTGGTAGCCTTCACGTCCGATTCGCTCGACATCTACAAAGTCCTGGACTTCATGTCCCACAGAAAATGGAGCCTGAACGGACTGCACAAACCCACCTGCGTCCACCTGTGCGTGACGCTGCGACATACCCAGCCCGGGGTCGCGCAGCGCTTCGTCGCCGACCTGCGCGAGGCGGTGGAACACGTCAAGGCGCACCCCGAAGAGAAAGGCACGATGGCGCCCGTCTACGGGATGGCGTCCACCATCCCCATGCGCGGCCTGGTCAGCGACATGTTGAAAAAATACCTGGACTTGATCTTCAAGGTGTAGGGCCGTCCAACTTACTCCAATCCGGTATGCTGCGCTGCACCCCTTACGAATCAGTCACCCGCCTCGACCTGGCGCGCACGATCGCCGGGCGCGGGCGCTATTGGACGACCGCCTACCTGGTGGACGGCCTGTTGGTGGATAGCGGTTGTGCGCATAGCGCGCCGGAACTGTCCGCTTTCCTGCGCGGCCGGCCGCCAGTCGAACTTTTCAATACGCACAGCCATGAAGACCACATCGGCGGCAACCGCCCCTTGCAAGACGCCTTCCCTGGCCTGGAAATCTTTGCCCACCCGCTGGCATTGCCCGTGCTGGCCGATCCCCGCCGGAATCAACCCCTACACCCCTACCGGCGGGTCATATGGGGATGGCCGCAGGCCTCGACGGGCAAGCCGGTGGTGGATGGCGACGTCATCCAGGTCGGGCGCTCGACCTTCCGCGTCATTGCCACGCCGGGACATGCTCCTGACCATCTGTGTTTGTACGAGCCTGAACGCGGCTGGTTGTTCAGCGGCGACCTGTTCGTAGGCGGCCAGGACCGCGCCTTGCTGGCCGAGGCCGACATCTGGAGCGTGATTGCCTCTTTGAAGAAGGTTGCCGGGTTGGAATTGACCTGCCTTTTCCCCGGCAGCGCGCGCGTGCGCGAAAATCCGCGCAGCGAGTTACAGGAAAAGATCGCCTACCTGGAGGAGATGGGCGCCCGGACGCTGGATTTACATGCGAGGGGTTGGGGGATAGGCGCAATTGCGCGCGCCCTGTTCGGCGGCCCGCTGTTCATCGAACTCTTCACGCTCGGTCACTTCTCCCGGCGCAACCTGGTGCGCTCGTATTTGCGGGGAAGGGCTTTCACGGTATAGCCACCGGCGTCAACAGGGACGCGGGGGTGGGCGCGAACAACCCGATGTCCTGGCAGGAGGCTTGCCCGATGCGCGCCAGCAGGGTCGCGCCGCTCTTCACTTCCACCTGGATGGGGGTATCCTGCTTGTAGGTGCTGTCCACGGTCAGTTTGAGCGTTGCCTGGAAGCCGTTCCCCAGGGTCGGGAGGCAGACCGTTTTGTCCGGGTGGACGCGGCCTTCGTCCAGCGCGAACAACGTCGCGCAAAGGTCGGCGAAGTCGCTGCCGCTGGCATTTTTCAGGGTCACGAAGCCGTTGGTCACTTCGCCCATGCCGTGCGTGATGTCTATGCTGGTGTTGCAGCCCAGCACTTCCACGCCGATGCTGCCGGGAGGGGGAGAAGCCGGAGGCAGGCTGGTGAAGGTCGCGGTCATGGTCGGCGACTCAGTGAAGGCTGTGGCGGTGTCCGTTGGAACTGGCGGGGCTGTGTCAAGGGGTGTAACTGTCACGACTGCGGCGGTATTCGTGGCGGTCAAGACCAGGGGCGTAGGCGTGAAAATGGACGGCGTCGGCGTGGGCGGCGGGGCCGGGAAGGTCGGCACAACGTAGACCCAGCCGTCGCAGGCCGAAAGGAGGAAGAGCGTAATGATTACGAAGGGGAACAGGTTCTTTTTCATGGCTGGCTCCTTGGTGATAATTGTAAACGTTTTTCAGGTCAGCGCAATCATGTTTTAATTGTGAAGATTTCTTAAAATATCGAAAAGGGTATTGCATTTTTCGAGGAAATGTGTAAAATAAGAATTGTTCCGCCGTTGGGTGCCCCCCTCACCCAGCGGCGGAACGCTTAAGGGGAATGCCAGGCGACAAATCAAATGCTATTTTTACAGCCAGCAGTCTGGCAAGGGAGCAGGCATGGATGCGCATACATGGTGGATCGGGCTGATCATTTTCCTGGCGGCTTTCACCGAGAGCCTGTCCGGCTTTGGCGTGGCGCTGGTGGCGATGGCGTTGTTGCCGCTCCTGGTCAGCCTGCGCCTGGCGACGCCGCTGGTGGCGGTCATTTCCATCCTGGTAGACCTGTCGGTTTTCCTGCGCTATCGTCAATCGTTGGACCTGCGCGCCATCTGGCGGGTGGCGCTGGCGACCTTGTTCGGCATCCCGCTGGGACTCTATTTCCTGTCCCACCTGGACGAGCGCGTGACGCTGACCCTGCTCGGCGTGGTGTTGACGACCTATGCGCTCTACGCCCTGTTGGGAAGGCAACTCCCGCGCCTGGAGCATCCGCTGTGGGCCTACCTGGCGGGCTTGTTGGGCGGACTGTTGGGCGGCGCGTACAATACCTTCGGCCCGCCGGTCATCCTCTACGCGGACAGCCGCGCCTGGCCGCCCAAGGTGTTCAAGAGCAACCTGTCGGGGTATTTCGTGCTGTGCAGCGTGGTGGTGTTGGCCAGCCACGCCATGCAAGGCAATCTCACCCCGCAGGTGATGGGCATGTTCTGGGCGTCGCTGCCGTTCATGCTGGCCGGCCTGCTGGCGGGTTTCAGCCTGGACCGCTGGCTGAAACCCGAAGCCTTCCGCCGGGTGGTGCTGGCGCTGTTGGTGGTGATGGGACTCAGGCTGTGTTTTAACTGAATTTTGCCGCCAGTTGCGCTTCGGACGGCTCGACCAACTTCGCGCCATCCGGGAAAATGATGGTCGGCACGGAACGGTTGCCGTTGTTCACCTTTTTGACGAACGCTTCGGCTTCCTTGTCCTGGTCTACGTTGACATCCAGCACGGGGATGTTCTTGCGTTTGAAGAAGAAGCGCGCGCGGCGGCAGTCCGGGCACCAGTCCACGCTATACATGACGATGCGGCTTGGTGTGGTAGTGTAAAGGTCGGTTGTCTCTGGCATAAGTCCTCTTATCTCTTGTTTGGAATCCTGCTCATGGCATACTCGGCCAGCGCCGTAATCGTCAGGCTGGGGTTCACGCCGGGGTTGCCCGGCATGACCGAGCCGTCCACGATGTACAGGCCGGGGTAGTTATGTACGGCAAAATTCTCGTCTACTACGCCCTCCGAGGCGTCCTTGCCGATAGGCGCGCCGCCCAGGATGTGCGCGGTGGTGGGCAGGTTGAGCAGGTTCTCGCCCAGCGAGCCCATCGGCACGCCGTCCGTCCGTTCCGCGAACTGGCGTGTGATGTCGTGTCCCACGTCCACGCGCGCGCCGATGCGCTTGTCCAGGTCAGGCTCGGCCACCAGCCCGCGCCGGAAGAGCGTCAGCAGCCCGCGCCCCAGGCGGAACTTCATGCGGTTGTCCACGTGCTGCATCACCAGCAGGATGGTCATGTTGTGCGCCCAGCCCGGCAGGAGCATCGCTTTCAGGTAGTCCAGCGGATGCGTCAGGCTCCACCAAAATGATTTCCACATGCGCAGCGGCACGCTGTCGCCGTGCGAGATCAACGGCGCAGACACGAAGCGCATCAGCGACGAACCGTCCGGGTAACGCACCGGCTCGATGCGCGTCACCTCGTCCGCGTTGAAGATGGACGAAATGGCGATGCCCTCCGAATAATCGACATCCGACTTGCGCGCCACCGAACCGAGCAGCGCCTCGGAGTTGGTGCGGACGCTCTCGCCCAAGCGCGGGGAAAGTTCCGGTAGGGACGATTCCCGCAGGCGCAGCAGCAGGTTCATCGTCCCCATCACGCCCGCGGCGAAGATCACGCTTCTCGCGCGGACCGTCTGCCTGCCTCCGCTGAACAAGCGGGTCGATGACCGCCAGGTCACCTCGTACCCCTGCTTCCCGTCCAGGCTCACCGGCAGGACATCGGTCACTTCCGCTTCGGAGATCACCTGCGCGCCGTATTTTTCGGCGAAGTAGAGATAGTTCTTGGGCAGGGTGTTCTTGGCGTTATGGCGGCAGCCCACCAGGCAGCCGCCGCAGTGATGGCAACCGGCGCGCGCGGGGCCTTCGCCGCCAAAATACGGATCTGGCGCGGTCTGTCCCTCCGGCCCGAAGAACACGCCCACCTCGGTGGCGCGGAAGGTGTGGCCCAGCCCGCGTTCCTCGGCCTGTGCGCGCATCACTTCGTCGGCCTTCCAGAACTTTGGATTGCGCGTCACGCCCAGCATCTTTTGGGCGGTCTCGTAGTGCGGCGCGAGCGTCTTGCCCCAGTCCAGCGGACGGTTCCAGGCCGGCGTGGTGAAGGTGGTTTCACTGGGGATTTCCAGCACGTTGGCGTATCCCAAACTCCCGCCGCCCACGCCCGCGCCGTGCAGCACCATCGCGCCTTTGGTGATGGAAATCTGCAGGATGCCGAAAGCGCGCAGCCCGGGCGCCCACAGGTACTTCCAGAATTGCCAGTTGGAGGTCGCAAAGTCGCTATCCTGGAAGCGTTTGCCTTTTTCCAGCGCCAGCACGGAGTAGCCCTTTTCGGCCAGCCGCATAGCCGAAACTGCGCCCCCGAAACCGGAGCCGACGATGACGAAGTCGTAGGTTTGATTGGACATGTTTTTTTCCTTTGGCGAAGGTTTCTATCCACTGATCTACACTGATCTTTACGAATTTACTCCTGCCACTCCAACTCGAAATTCCCGATATGGACGGTGTCGCCCTCTTCGACGCCGGCCGACCGCAGGGCCTCGTCCACGCCCAGGCGCTCCATCAGTTTCTGGAAGCGGCGCAGGGAACCGGCGTGTTCCCAATACGTCATGGCGGCCGAGCGCTCGATGGCCGCGCCGGAGACGCGCCAACTGCCGTCTGCCTCGCGGCTGACTACGAATGCGCGCGGGTCTTCTTCTGCGCGGTAGACAGGTAGGGGCAGTTCGACTGCCTCCAGCGGCGGCGTTTCGGCCAGTTTGCTAATTGCTTTCAAGAGTAACTCGCGCGCGTTGGTGCGCGCCAGCGCAGAGACCGACAGCAGGTCCACTTTTCGCTTCTTGAAGGCGGCTTTCAGTCCCTTGAATTTTTCCTCGACCTCCGGCTGGTCTATTTTGTTCAGCGCCACAATTTGCGGCTTCTTCCCCAGGTTGGGGTCGAAGAGCGCCAGTTCGCTGTTGATCTGGCTGTAGTCTGCCAGCGGGTCGGGGGACAATCCGTCCAGCAAGTGGACCAGGACGCGGGTGCGCTGGATGTGACGCAGGAAGTCGTGTCCCAGCCCGGCGCCTGCGTGCGCGCCTTCGATCAAGCCGGGGATGTCGGCCAGCACGACAGTGGTATCCTCGTCGATGTCGGCCACGCCCAGGTTGGGTTCCAGCGTCGTAAAGGGATAGGCCGCGATCTTGGGGCGGGCGTTGGTCAGCGCAGAGAGCAGCGTGGATTTGCCCGCATTGGGGACGCCGATCAGCCCGATGTCGGCGATCAGTTTGAGTTCCAGTTTGATGCGTTTTTCCTCGGCCGGTTCGCCTCTTTCGGCGGTGCGCGGCACCTGGTTGATCGAACTCTTGAAGTGCGTGTTGCCGCGTCCGCCGCGCCCGCCCTTGCATACCGTCAGGCGCTGCCCCGGCAGGGTCAGGTCGCCCAGGAGCGAAAGGGAAGCGTCCTCTAAAATCTCGAACATCACAGTGCCGGGCGGGACGTAGATCACCAGATCCGCGCCCGACCTGCCGAACATGTTTTGCCGCCCGCCGGGTTGGCCGGCCTCGGCCACGAAGCGTTCCTTGTGACGAAAGTGGAGCGTGTTGAGCGTGGACTTGACCTCGAAGATCACGTCGCCGCCCTTGCCGCCGTCGCCGCCGTCCGGCCCGCCGCGCGGGACATATTTCTCCTTGCGGAAGTGCACGACGCCGTCGCCGCCCTTGCCGGATTTAACGTGGATTTCTACCTGGTCGATGAACATACCCCCATTATAACGGCCGCGCGTCACAAAAGCAGGATTTCCTGTTACTTTTCGTTTACAATCTGCAACATATAACCAGGATGACTTTATGAAAAAGAAATTGACCTGGCCCGTGATTGCGGCCTTCTTGTTGGGACTTTTCGCTCTTTCCCCGCTCCGGCCTGCTTCGGCTCACCAGAATTTTTCCCACCCCTGGCAGGACGCGACCCCTTTGGCGACAGGGACGCCTATCCCCCTCGCGCCCTCCCCGGCGGAGGTCATCGCTGCGGTCAACGACCTGCGCCTCTCGCGCGGATTGAACGCGCTGGCTGTCCATTCCGTCCTGATGCAGGTGGCGGCGGACCAGGCCAGCGCATTGGCCGCCTCGGGAGGTATGGTCGGGCACGAGCGTCCCTGCGGGATGACGCTCGGACAGGATTTGCTGGCGCGCGGTTACCCGCTGCTGGGCGACCTTTCGCTGGACGGGTATCGCTCCGAGAACTGGGGCATCGCTTCGACTGCCCAGGATGCGATTTCCATGTGGCTGGGCGACGATCTACACACCAATACCATGCTTTCGCCTGAGCGCAGCGACATCGGCGCGGCGGTAGCCGTCAGCGACCAGATCTATGTGGTGCTCGAAACCGCGTTCAGCACCAGCAGCGGCAAAATGCAATATGACGCCTATCCCATCCTGACCGGCATTCCCATGACGCAAGCCGCCTGCATTGGCCTGGTGACGCAGGCGGCCCAATATGGATTGTCGCCCCAGGAGATGCTGCCGGTCACGCGCAACACGGCCCTGCCAGGCGGCGAGGTGTTCCACGAAGTCCAATACGGGCAAACCCTCTGGACGCTGGCCATCCAATACGATACCACCATCGCGGAGATCAAACGCCTCAATAACCTGCTTTCGGAAGTGATCGCGCCGGGGCAGAAGTTGCTCGTCAAGACCGGCGCTACCCAGCCCGCGCCCGCCTCCATGACGCCTCCCCCGTCCCCGGTCGCTACGCAGGCGTCCCCGGTGGCGCTGGCATCGCCGGTCACTCCCACACAAACACAGGTTGCTGCGAGCCAGCCCGTGCAAACCTTGCCTGCCAGGTCCGTCCCAAAGAACAGCCTCCTCATCGCTGCGGCGGTGATTGGTCTTTCGCTCCTGTTGGCAGGAATGGGTGCAATGGGCAGGAAAAGGGAGTAAGTGATCTTCAAGGAAATTATCCCTATTTCAGCCCAAACGTGGCCGTGACCTCGGCGCGGATGGAGATCATGCCCGTGCTGACCGGGCCGTCATCCACGCTGGGCGTTTCACCGCCGGTAGGCGCGACATTCTGCACGGCGTTCTGCGTCCACTGGTTCTGGTTGCTTCCATATCCCCACCACCACCAGCCCCAGCCGTTGAAATAGGACGAGGAACTTTCATTGATGTTCAGCACGCAACTGGTATCCGCGCCTGCGGTCTGGGCAAGCGCCTTTGCTTTTTCCGACGCGGCTGTCATCGCCATCTCGCGCGCCTGGTCGCGGTATTTCCGCAATTCGCTGGTGTAGAATTCCACATCCACCACCTGGTTCGCGCCCGCCTGGAACGCGGCAACGATGGCGTCGTTGGCCTTGTCCACATCGCGCACAGTGATCTCGATGATGTTGTAGATGCGATAGCCCTTGATGCGCAGCGAGTCGTAATCTTCGTACAGCGGCTCGACAAAGTACCAATCCGTAGCGATATCTTTGGCTTCGACGCCGAGCGTTTTCAGGGCTTTGGTCACCTGGTTGATGGTGGCAGAATTTTTCGCCTGCGCCTCCTTCGCGGAGCGTCCATTGGATTGCACGCCGAGTTTGATCAACGCCCGGTCTGGCTTGACGTTGACCACTGCCGTCCCGCTGACGTGGATGGCGCGGTTCGGGTCGCAAGCAGACCCTTCGACGCCGCTCGGGACGGGGGTTGAGGCTGCTTCCGCTATGGACGGCGGGGGCGTGGCTGTTGCGGCGCGCGCCCGCAAGTTTGGCAGGCCAGTGACGACGAGGAGGAAAATCAAGGCGCAGGCCAACATTGTGTTGACGATGGTTTGAATCTGTTTCATGGGAAATCTCCTGGTAACGCAAAATTCATTTCGCATTACAGGATATTCCCTATCCCTGTCAGGAATGTGTCAGGAAATGGGCAGTTGGGAGGCGAGTTCGATGTATAATAAGTCAAACGTCATCAAATCCGTCGTGCGGTGAACAATGTACTTTGAACTCCTTGGGGAAATTACCAATATCGAAACCATTGCGGTGACTCATTCCATTCGTGAACGTATGCGTCTGGAAAAGCGTTATGGATCAGGCCGATGGCGGAAACTGAAAGGTATTGGTCGAGTGCGCCTCGAAAATGGACAAATTCGACTGGCAGAACTCCATTGGTATGAGGCGCATGGCATCGGAAGAAGAAAAATGAAAATTAAAAAAATTTTAGGTTGAAATATGGCTACACAGCAAAAAAACGAAGTAATGTCTGTTATCTGTCTTCGTAACGAAGATAATGACGATTTGCTGGTTGGGAAAGTCTACCGCACGCTGCCCGATGAAGTTGCAGCGCGTGAAGGTTATATTCGCGTCATTGACGAATCGGGGGAAGATTATTTGTATCCCGCAAGTTTTTTTGTTCCCATCGAATTGCCGCTAGCGGCGGAACGTGCCCTTTTCCCATTGGCGGGCGATTAGCCATTACTGCCCTGGCAACCAAAACGCGATCATTGTCCCCTGGCCCTCGAGGCTGTGCACCGAGATGCGACCTCCCATTGCCGTAACCAATGCCTGCGCGATGGCGAGACCCAGCCCCGTTCCACCGTCCTTGCGCGCCCGCGATTTTTCCACGCGGTAGAAACGCTCGAAGATATATGGCAGGTGTTCGGCAGGGATGCCGGTCCCTTGATCGGCGACGGCGCATTCGAAGCCGCCGTCCTTTGCTTGGATGGACACGGTGATGGTCGAGCCTGCGGGCGAGTGGCGGATGGCGTTGTCGAGCAGGTTGTCGAGCACTTGCGAGAGGCGGTCGCGGTCGGCGAGAATGTGTTGGTCAAATTGCCAATTTGACCTACTGACTCCCAGTTTCACTCCCTGCCGCCCGGCGAGATTGGACATCAACTTACAGCGTTCGTTCGCCAGCGCAACCAGATCCAGTGGTTGGATGTCCAGTTGCAGTGAGCCCGCGTCGGCGCGGGTGAGCACCAGCAGTTCATTGACGAGGCGGATCAGGCGCTCGGTCTCGCGCTGCATCGAAGCGAGCAGGGGAGCGCGGCCTTCGTGGTCATCCAGCGCGCCGTCTTCGAGGGTTTCGATGGTGCCTTTGATGACCGTCAGCGGCGTGCGCAGTTCGTGGGTCACATCAGCGAGGAAGGCTTTCTTGGCCTCGTCCGATTGGCGCAGGGACTCAGCCATGTCGTTGAAAGTCTGGCCAAGGCTGTTCAGTTCTGCAATGTTCCTGGCTGGGACGACGCGAGTCTTCAAATCGCCGCGGGCGATGGAGTTTGCGGCTGCGGAGAGATGTTCCAGGGGTTTTGCAATTTGCCTCGATAAGTATCGCCCAGCAAGAAAAGCCAGCAGCGTAGCAAGGATGACCGCGCCGGTCAACTCCAGGATGATGTCCGCGGGTAGTCCCGCGGCGGGCAGGGGCGTGGCGAGGTAGACGATGCCCGTGATGTGACCGTCGTCCGCTTGGATGGGCGCGGCGGCGTAGAGCACACGCTGGTTGCCAAGTACGCGTCGGATGGAGGTGGTGGGAGCCCCTTGCAGGGCAGAATCGATTTCGGGGCGCTGGAGCAGGTCGGAGGTCGGGATGGATGCGGTCTGTTCCGCAAGCGGGGGCTGGACGAATCCGTCCGCAAGCGGTAATCCGACCACGACCGCGCCGTTGTCCGTCAGCAGGCGGGTGTGAATCCCGGGCGCGACGTTGGAGGCCTGCGAATAGGGTTGGGGGTTTTCGGGAAGCGGCTGTCCCTGCAAGGCGGCGGCGATGAGTTCGGCCTGGGCAAGCAGGTTGTCGCGTTGCGTTGCAATGTAGAGGTTGGAAACCGCCTGCCAGGTCAGCGCGGCGGCGAGCGTCATGCCGAGGGCGAGCACGAGCAGGGTGTTGAGCGAGAGGCGGGCGCGGATGGTCTGCATTATGGGATGCGGTAGCCAAGCCCGCGCACGGATTCGATACAATCGGCTTCGGGCGAGGCGGCGCGCAGTTTGGCGCGCAGGCGTTTGACGGCGCTGTCCACGGCGCGCGTGTCGCCGACGTAATCGTAGCCCCAGGCCTGTTCGAGCAGGCGTTCGCGCGTCAGGACGCGCCCGCGGTTGGCGAGCAGGCGATGGAGCAGGTCGAATTCAAGACGGGTGAGTTCGATGGGGGCGTCGTCCACAGTGAGTGCACGGGCCTCCACATCCATACGGAGCCCCCCCGAAACGATGACAGGCTTTTCTTCCGTTTTGATTTCGGCGCGGCGCAGCACGGCTTTGACGCGCGCCATCAGTTCGCGCACGCTGAACGGCTTGACCACGTAATCGTCCGCGCCGAGTTCGAGGCCGACGACGCGGTCGGTCTCCTCGCCCAGGGCGGTGATCATGATGACCGGCACGTTGCTGGACTTGCGCAGTGCGCGGCACACTTCCAGGCCGTCCACTTCGGGGAGCATCAGGTCGAGCAGGATCAGGTCAGGTTTGAATTGGGCGGCGAGGCGCAAGGCTTCCCGCCCGTCCGCGGCGACCTGCACTTCGTAGAGCGCCTTGCGCAGGTTGTACGCCAGCAGATCCGTGACCGAGGCTTCGTCATCCACGACGAGGATGCAGTGGGACATGCGCGGAGGATAACATGGTTTTGTGGCAGGATGGTGTCAGGATAAAAAATCGGCCTGCCTCACAGCAAGCCGACTCCCGTTTTGGCATTGTTCAGATTGTTTTTAGAATAAAGTGAGAATACCGAGTGCAGGATCATCGCTCAATGCCGCTAGCGCATCGTAACTTTCCCGAAGAAGGCTTTCAATATCGTGAGTCGAGCAATTCCCGCGGCGTATCCAGATGACTTTCGGCGGAAACCCAGAAACCAGGCTCATTTCGCTGAAATCGGCATCTTTTGTGACAACCATGAAATCGTTCTGGCGGGCATATTCCCAAACTGCGCTATCGAGTGCATGATCCAGTCCCACTTCGGAAACATGCACAGACCCCGGATAAATATCTGCCAATCGAGTGACGAGTCGAGGCGAGAGATTCTCATCGAACAGCAGTAGTTTCATACGTGGACTGCGACCATGAAGCGTTCGCGTTCAGCGGCGAAACCCAGGCAGGCGAGGATGTCTTCTTTCGTAAGATAGGGAAAGTCATCCAAAATTTCCTGCTGGCTCATGCCGGAAGCAAGATATTCGAGTACATCGTAGACGGTAATTCGCAAACCCCGAATGCACGGCTTGCCGCCGCGTTTTCCGGGTTCAATCGTAATGAGTTCTTTGAAATTCATGCTCGTCTCCTTTCATAATAAACTGACACGCTGATTATAGCATTGAAAAAAGTCGGCCTGCCTCGCGGCAAGCCGACTGCTCACTACTCTCTTACTTCTTCCTCCCAAACTTCTTCATCAAAACATCCGTCAGCGTCGGGCGAGGCGCAAGGCTTCCCGCTCGTCTGCGGCGACCTGCATTTCGTAGAGCGCCTTGCGCAGGTTGTACGCCAGCAGATCCGTGACCGAGGCTTCGTCATCCACGACGAGGATGCGATGGGACATGCGCCGAGGATAACACGGTTTTGTGGCAGGTATGTGTCAGGTTAGGCGTATTCGCAACCTACCAGCCGCAGCCTGGCGTGGTCGTCACCCCGGCTGGTTTGCCGACCCGCTTGTACATGGTCACGTTGGTGAACGGCTCGCCCAGCAGCCCGTCGTGGATGGCCCACGAGCGCAGGCGGACGCTGTTCGCGGCTTCGGGCTGGCGGAAGGGCGTCGAACCGTCCAGCAGGGGCAGCAGCGCGCCGCCCTCCAAAAAGCCGGTGTGGATGGCCTCCATGCGGCGGCGGCCCATCTGGTATGTAAATCCGTAACGCTCGAAGATGACCGCGTTGTGGTAGTAGAGCGGCTCGACGAAGTACTGCTCGTGTCCCAAACTCTGGACGAAGGCCTCGAAGGAGGCGATGGCGGCCGGCAACAGGCGCAGCCCGCTTCGCACCTGACCCGGGGCCAGCCCGGCCTCCAGGGCGTTTTTCTCGGCCTCCAGGTTGCGCGTCAGCGTGCCGAAGCGCGTTTTGCTGCCGTCCGGCATGCGGTCCACGTTGTAGCGCGGCGCGTCCGGGTCGTTCAGGATGTACAGCAGCACATGGATCTGGCCGTTCATCGTGTCGGTCAGGTGCCCGTACAGGATCGGGTCCGGGAAGCGCAGTTCGTGGAAGAGCGACATCTCCACGTCGCTGGCGCCGGGCGCGAATTTGAACTCCAACAGCGATTGCAGGCGGGCAGAGCCGGGTTCGGGGAGGTGGAAGCGTTCCAGCAGTTCGCGCGGGAGCACCCGGCTGTAGATTGCGCGTTTTTCGTTCTCGGGCAGGCGGTTGATGCCGCCAATGGTCGAGGGCCCCATACTCACATCCTTTTGGTCAGCGTACGCGCATTTCCCTGGCGCTGTCGCGTTCACGGTCGCGCCGGGCAATGCTTTCGCGTTTGTCGTAGGTCTTCTTGCCGCGCGCCAGCGCGATCTCGATCTTGGCGCGCCCGTCTTTGAGATAGACGCGCGTCGGCACCACCGTCATGCCTTTCTGGCGGACGGCGTTCCACAACTGGCGGATCTGCTTTTTGTGCAGCAACAGGCGGCGCGGGCGGCGCGGCTCGTGGTTGAAGCGGTTGGCCTGCTCGTAGGGCGCAATGTGCGCTTCCATCAGCCAGGCTTGTTCCCCATCCACCTGCACGTAGGATTCGGCCAGGCTCATCTGCCCGGCGCGGATGGATTTGATCTCGCTGCCTTGCAGGGCCAGCCCGGCTTCGAACTTTTCCTGCAAGAAATATTCGAAGCCCGCTTTGCGGTTGGTGGCGACGACCTTAACGTTTTCTGTCACGGAGGTGATATTACCACAGACTGTCGAACTTTACCGGCTCGTTGGCATCGGAGGGTACGTAAAAGGTTTCAGCCGCAACGGAGAGAACCCGCAGAAACGCGGACTTATCGTTTATTGCGGTTTTCTGCGAAATCTGCGCCATCTGCGGATGTTACCCCACCGAACAGGACGGCGGGCCCTCCATAAAAGTTTTCTGTGAAATCTGCGCCATCTGCGGATGTTACCCCCACTTCAGGATCGCCAGCCCGGAGAGGAAGCGCAGCAACGCTACCAGCATGAGCGCTTCGCCCACCCCGATGGCGCTGCCGATGAGCGGGCCGCCCAGCGAACCAGCCAGGATGGAGGCGTTCAGGACGACGTTGTACCAGGCCAGGTAGGCCGGGCGGTCGTGCGCGGGGATCTCCTCGAGCAGGTAGTTGGCGTACGCGCCCAGCAGCAGCGCGTAGTTCAGCCCGCCGACCAGCGAGGTGAGGTAAAAGTGGAGCGGGGTCTTCGAGAGCGACAAAAAGAGGGCATAGGCGGCCAGCCCCGCTACGCTGGCGCCGGTCACTTTGTGGTGGCCGAAGCGCCGCACGATGCGGTTGAGTTGCGTCGAGCCGACCAGCACGGTCAGGTAGAAGAGCGCCGTGCCAAGCCCGATCTGGTCGTCGCTCAGGACCAGGATGTTCACCATGTAGAGCGTGAAGAGCGGCAGCGCCATGTATTGCGCGGTGTGGAAACCCAGGAAGACCAGCAGGACGCGGCCAAAGGGGGTCTTCCAGATGTCCAGGCGCAGGGCGGCGAGCCAATGCCGGGGCGCGGGCGCGCTCCCTTTGACGGCGGCAGGTTCGGGTTCGTCCCGAAGCGGGGGCGAGTCCGCTTGCAGGGGTTTGATGAAATACAGGTGCAGGCTGCTCATCGCCGCGCCCAGGAAGCCGATCCCAAAAACCACCTGGTAGTTGGCGGGGAAGGCGATTTGTTCCAGCAGGTAGCCGCTGCCGAGCGAAGACAGGATGAACGCAACCGCGTACAGGATGTTGCGCACGCCCGCGACGTGGGCGCGCCATTCGGTCGGGACGGCAGTGGCGAACAGGGCGTTGAAACCGACCGAGAGCGGAGTGAGCGGGATAGCCATCAGGAAGGCGATGGCGATCAAGGCCCACACCTGGGCCTGCTGCCCGAACAACCAGGGGAGCGGCACCCACAACAGGTAGCCCAGCCGGTACCAGATGGATGCGCGGAAGACGGCTTTGCTGATGTCCTGGCGTTCCAGCCAGCGGCCAGCCGGGATAGCCAGCAGCAGGCTGACGGCCGCAGACATGGAACTCAGCAGCCCGATCTGCAGGCCGCTGGCGCCCAGCCGCGCGGCGTAGACGGTCAGGAAGGTGATGGACGAGCCGCTCAGGACGCCGAACCAGCCGATGTCCAGGTACAGGTGGATGAAGTTGGGAACGTAAGCGGGGGGGATAGAGGGTGGGTAGAATGTGCGACGGAGATTCACGCCCGGTATTATAACGCCTCCTTGTTTGGGTATAATTGCGCCCATGGATATTACCCTTGCGCTTGGCGGCGGCGGCGCCAAAGGGAACGCGCACATTGGCGCGCTGCGCCGCCTCGAAAAAGAAGGCTTCCGCATCCGCGCCATTGCTGGAACCAGTTTTGGCGGCCTGGTGGCGATCCTATACGCGGTGGGATATACGCCGGATAAGATCGAAGATATCTTTGCCTCGGTGGACCAGTCGCGCCTGTATGGTCGTTCTGCGGACGAGCGCCCTTCCCTGCTGGGGTTGGCGGGCGTCCGCAAATGGCTGGACCGCATCCTGGGGGAGCGCACCTTCGACGACCTGAAAATCCCCTGCGCCCTGACGGCGGTGGACCTGAACTGCGGCTGCGAAGTGACGCTGGATGAGGGGCGCGTGCGGGATGCCATCCTGGCGACCATCGCCGTGCCGGGCATCTTCCCGGCCTTCCCCTGGCACGAATGGGTACTGGTGGACGGCGGCGTTCTGAACCCCGTGCCGGTGGCGGAGGCGCGTGAGTTAGCCCCGTCCCTGCCGGTTGTGGCCGTTACCCTCCAGGCGCCGATGGGCGAACCCGCTCATTCCATGGCCGTTCCCCTGCCGATCCCCAGCGGCCTGCCGAAACCCATCCTCGAGCGGCTCTCGCACATCCGTTATGCCCAGGCCTTCGACATTTTCATGCGTTCGGTGGACGTGGGCAACCGCGCCATCGCCGAATACCGCCTGGCAGTGGACAAGCCCGACGTTATCATTCGCCCGGCCGTGTCCGACATCGAACTGCTGGGCAAAGTGAACGTCCGTGAAGTGGCGCTGCGAGGCGAACAGGCCGTGGAAACCGCCTTGCCGGAACTCAGGCAGGCCGTCTCGTGGTCGCGTCGCTTGCGCCGTACCTTGTTTGGAGGCAACCCTTGAGCCATGACCTGCGCGACTATGCGCGCAAGACGAACGTTCGCCTGGCGCTTGGCGCGTTCGCCTTGTT
>JBMOMO010000049.1:0-3567 GCA_049324135.1 Chloroflexota bacterium | reverse complement strand
AGTTCGCCGCGCAGGTACAGCACCGGCGGCGGCTGGGAAATTTCGCGCAGGCGCTGGGGATAAGCCTCGTCCTGCCAGGTCAGGATCTGGATGTCCTTGGATTGGATTTGTTCGTACAAGCGGGGAAGGTCTACCTGCTTGCGGACGGCCGCCAGCCGCTCGATCACTTTCGCGCCCAGGCCTGCTTCCGCTAAAGCGGGCGCTTCCGCCTCCCAAGCCGACCGGGCGTCGCCGAATCGCTCCAGCAGGCGCTGGAAGCGCACCGCGCCGATGCCTTTGATGAGGGTAAAGCCGATCCAGTAGCCTTTTTCGTCCATTCCAGGCGTGATATAGACCCTAAAGGTCTGGGAGACCTTCAGGGTCTCGATTGAGTCTCGATGGGGAGTCGGTCAAACCGTCCAGCAGGTGGACGCGCATGAAACGGTCAGCAAGCCGGATGTCGAGAATGACCGCGGGGATGGCGGGCAGCAGGGTCTCGCGCCCGTCCGCATCCCGCACCACATAGACATCATTCGCCCCGGTCTCGAGGACGTCCACCAGCATACCCAGCGCGCGGCCTTCGTCGGTGACGACCGCCAGTCCCAGCAACTGGTGGTGGTAGTATTCTCCCTCCGGCAGGGGGGGACGGTCGCTGGCGCGGACGTAGACCCAGGTGTTGCGATACAGGCCAGCCTGCTCAGGGGTCTTGAAGCCGCGAAAACGCACCAGCAGTCCCGCCTGGTGGGGGCGGCGGCCGGCGAGCGTCATGGGGGCATGGTCTTCCCCCACGAACAGGGTCATGCCGGTCTTCAGCCGCTCCGGGAAGTCGGTGTGGATGTCCATGACCATTTCCCCTTTTACCCCGTGCGGGCGGCGCAAGAAGCCAACCGCCAGGTATTCAGGTTCGGCTGGAGGGTTCCCGGGGGGCATCAGGGTTCCAGCACGTCGAGCGTGACCTGTTTGCCTTCGCGCTCGGCTGCAACGCGCAACAAGGTGCGGATGGCATTGGCGACCCGCCCGCTCTTGCCAATGACGCGCCCCATATCGTCCTTGGCTACGCTCAGTTCGATGCGCACGCGGTTGCCGTTTTGGAACTCATGCACTTCGACTTGTTCGGGATGGTCCACAAGGGATTTGGCGATATATTCTATGAGGTCCTTCATAGGCTCCCCAATCTTCTAAGAGAGTGGTGAATCACCACAGATAAACGCAGATGGACGCTGATGTTTTCGATAAAAGCCGTGATGAAAACGTTCGTAAAGCCGACTTCTCTGCGTTTACAACGTTCGCTTTGGGGATCTGTGGCGAAAGGAATTTCAAAGCACTTTCTAAATACGCAGTACAAGATAGATCGTATCTCGTACTGCGTATTTATATGATCAGTCGCGGCGGGTCTTGGCAGTGAGGTTGCGCCCGGCTTCGGCTTCGGCGGCTTCCTTGAGCAGGGTTTCCAGGTCTTCCCCTTTTTTGAAGCGATCGAAGCGATCCAACACGCCCGCAGACTTGAACACCTGGCCCACGGACTCGGTCGGCAGCGCGCCGTTCTTCATCCAGTGGTAGACGCGCTCTTCCTTGACGGTCAGGGTGCTAGGCTCGGTGCGGGGATTGTAGAAGCCCAGGATTTCCAGGAAACGGCCATCGCGCGGGCTTTCCTTGTCAGCGGCAACGATGCGGTAGGAGGGTTGTCCCTTCAGACCGACGCGGCGAAAACGAATACGAACCATTGAACACGTTCTCCTTCAAATGTGATTGTCGAATAGTGTGGCGACCGCACTTGGGAGGAGAGGGGGATGCGCGAAAGGATGCGCGCCTCGCAAGGCCGGTTGTCGCAAGGGCATATTTTACCAGATAATAATGAGGGGCAAGAGGCAAGTTTCGGGTTCGTGTGCACGCAAAGGTTGTCAAACCATCCGCAGATCCCCAAAGGGGACACTGTGACGCAGATTCTCGCGGATTTTTTTTCAGATTTTTCTGCGTAATCCGCGAAATCTGCGGATTTTCCTTGTCATCGCTGACAACTTTTGAGTGCACACTCGGGTTCTGTGTGGCGCGGATTGATTTTCTTTCGAAAAAGGCGCAACCGTCGGCAGGAAACTTTAAGGGAAAAATTACCTTGCCATAACATTCTGTTAATCCATATTTCCGGCATGGCTACTATACTCCCCTACTGCGGGTACTTCGCGGGACGGTACAACCTCCCTTCGACGTGAACGAACAGGAGCCAAACGATGTTCGACCAACTTTATTTCGAGCGAGAAGTCAGCGACGTGTATTATCGAGTGAACATGCGCCATCTGCCCTTTTCGGGCGCAAAGAATTTCCGCGACCTGGGCGGCTACCAGGCCGCAGACGGCCGGACGGTGCGCTGGAAGGCGCTGTACCGCTCCGACGGCCTGCACAAATTGACCGGCGCCGATCTCAAGATGCTGGAAACGCTGTCCCTGGCGCGGGTGATCGATTTCCGCGCGCCGCACGAAAAAGAACAAGAGCCCGACCGGCTGCCAGCGGACGCGGACATCCGCCGCGTCGAAATCCCGATCCTGGACAGCAGCACGAAGGTCTGGCATGACTCGCGGGAGGAGTTCGAGAAGAACCTGGGCAGCATAACACCCTCCAATTTCATGCTCGAAACCAACATCGAACTGGCGACCAAATTCACCCCCGAAATGAGACAGTTCGCGCATGAAATCCTGTCAGCCAATGGACAGCCGGTGCTGTTCCACTGCGCGGCCGGGAAAGACCGCACCGGCTTCGCCGCCGCGCTCCTGCTGCGCATCCTGGGCGTACCGCAGGAAGCGGCGATGGAAGATTACCTGCTCTCGAACCGCTATTTCCTGGCGGCGCACCGCTGGAAACTGTCCCTGTACCGGCTGCTGAAAGGCAAGCGCTTCATCAGCGCGGTCATGGACTTCATGGAGGCGCGCCCGGCGTATCTTTCCGCGGCCTTCCAGGCGCTCGAGCGCGAACACGGCTCCTTCGAGAACTACCTGCGGGATGGGCTGAGGTTGAGCAGGCAGGACATCGGGCGGTTGGGGAATGCTTACCTGGAGTGAGGCGGCGCTTTGGCAAGATGTGAGCAAATTATGGCTGTCGAGAAAGCGTGTGCTCAACGCCACGCACGCTTTACTCGAACCAAACGGCGCGAGCCTGAGGTTTTTGCCGTTGGAGGAAATGGGGCAGTAGCCTGAGAGGGTGAGGGGGAAATGCGAGAGGAAAGATAATAATAGGAACGGGAATTAAATAACTTGTCCATGCGGCTCGCCCTGGATTGCCAAATCCAGGGCGAAAACGGGCGGATTTGGCAATCCGCCCAGAGCAATGGGGACAGTTATTTAATCCACGATCCTAAGATATGAGGGCATCAGAGACTTACAAAGAAAAGAAGATTAGTGCCGATGTAAAAGTTTGGGTAGTGGGTTTCGGTAAATGATGGTTTTGTTATCTCAAAAAGCAAAACACCTCTTTGGCATTTGTCTGACGCCATTACCAAAGTTTGCTGTATAATATGAACATCTCGCAAGCCTAAAGGAGACGGTTTCGTGACAGCAGTTATTGAAGCAGTTTTTGGGCGCAATGTCACTATGGTCT
>JBMOMO010000048.1:0-3588 GCA_049324135.1 Chloroflexota bacterium | reverse complement strand
CGAAATGTCTACAATTACTCTGAGCGATATTCTGGACGATATTCAAACCGCCGAGCAGGGGCTTCGCAAGTTCGAGCGGCGATATTGGATCAGTTCCGACCATTTCTATCAACTGTACTCGAAGGGACTGCTCGACGACGGTGAAAATGCGGAAGACTTCTCAGAATGGGCCGGCCATTACAAACTTCGCCAGAAGCGCCTGGCGGCGTTGGAGAAGATCTCCTCCGAGCGAATTGCGTCCATCCGCCACGGGGATACCATTGCATTATCGCCAGCGGAGCCTGTGTATCCAACCGCCACATGACTGCCTTCTTGCGTTCCAGTTACGAGACCTTGCTCTACACGCTTGTGGAACAATTTGTAGAAGTCCGCACAAGCACGCTGCGCCTGTATCCGACCGCTAAAACGACCGCCATTGTCCGTGGGAGCGTGTTTTTCAAGAATGACCTGGAACTGAGAGTGTTCGAGTATCTCGACCTTTCCGACGGCGAAATATTGGATTATTCCTACACGATCTATCGCGGTGAGAAGAAGATCCGTTGGTACGACCCGCAACCGCATCCCGAAAACCGGGACCTGGCCTCCACCTTCCCGCATCACTTTCACGAAGAACCGTCCATCAAGCAGAACCGCAAACCTGCGCCGGGCATCTCCTTCGATTCTCCGAACCTGCCCGCGCTGATTAAAGCCTGCGCGAAGTTGGGGAAGTGATCCGCCCGCGCTGGCGCTGATCTGGAAAGAAGCCCGCCTGTTGTTCCGCCTGTGACCGGCAGTCCGGCATAACGGGGAGCGGTTCGATAGGCCAGGAGACAGTCATTTCAAAAAGCAATGAGTCGAAACGTGTTAGAATTAGTTACGGAGGTGTTGCCATGCTTTCGCAATCGGTGACCAAAGAGTTTGTCCTTCGCCAACTGGAAATGCTGCCGCCTGACAGGTTGCAAGAAGTCGCCCAATTCATAGAATTCCTGCAATTCCAGTCCGGGCGAGCAGGCCGGCGGAAAATATCTGGCAAGCGCACAGCCTTTGGGATTTGGGCCGATTACCCCGAAGCGCAGGACCCCATTGCCTTTGCGGAAAATCTTCGCCGCCAGATCGAAACGAGACAAGATGGCTGAAGTGAATTACCTGGTGGATACGACCATCTTGGTGGACTTCCTGCGCGGCTATGAGGTTGCCCGAACCTGGCTGGACCGTTTCTCTCAGGGTGAACTGGCTGTTTCGGTGATAACTGCCGCAGAATTGGTGGCGGGTTGCCGTAACCGGCGCGAACAGAAGCAAGTGGAAGCAGACCTGGCATCTTTTCCCATGATGCTGGTTTCTACGCAGATTTCGGCTACTGCGTGGGAGTGGTATTGCCAATATCGGCTCAGTGAGGGTGTCGGGTTTTTCGACTGTCTGATTGCGGCCAGCGCCTATCACCTGGATGCTACGGTATGTACGTTGAACGAGAAACATTTCCGTCCTTTCCCGGGTGTGAAAGTAGAACGACCTTATTGACCGTTTACGACCTGACCGGTTCATCAGTTGCCAGAAACCCTGACAACTCTTTGTTTTCCGCCTACGCTGGCGCTGACCTGGAATGAGGCGCGCCTGTTGTTCCGCCTGTGAGCGGGCTTGCTTACAGCCATGTGAGACATCGTCATGTTCCAGCAGGCGAATGTGTTAGAATTTGAACATGCCGCTCATTCACGAAATTCGCCAGAAGTTTGCCCGGGATGCCTTCGAGTTTTCCAGGCACGCGGCTGACCAGACTCTCTTGCGCAATATCCTGGTGAGCGAAATACGCGGGGCGGCGCAAACGGCCGAAATCATCGAGGATTATCCCGATGACAAGTACGGGCCAAGTTGCTTGCTGCTTGGTTTTACCCGGGCTGGCCGCCCTTTGCATATCCAATGTAGTTATCCATCCCGCCCACTGCTCAAAATCATTACCGTTTACGAGCCGAGCGCTGGCGAATGGGTAGATTATCGGAAACGGAGGTAGGAATGTCTGCGCCATATCAAGATGAGAAACTGGTCGAGCAACTGGTGACATATACACTGTTCAAGGATGGTCATCTTTTTGTGGTCGAAAATGTCCCGGCGCGGGTGGATGCCGAAACCGGTGAGCAATACTTCGCACCGCAGACGGTAGAGCAACTTCAGCGCATCCTGCAAGAGAAGCGCCAGCCTGCCCGCTTCATCCAGACGCCGGTGTACGAGTTTGCGTAACGGGGAATTCCTCTCCTGACGGAGGTAGCTATGTTGACCTTTCAAGCGGTTTACCATAAAGGTGTATTGAAGCCTGATATCAAGCTGGATTTGCCTGAGAATGCCGTGGTGCAAGTGCAGGTGTTGCCTGCCGGTGGGGCATCTCGATCCAGCGGCTTTGGCGCCCTCAAGGGGATCTGGCGGCGTCTTCCTGAGGGAGAGATCGAGCAGGTTATTCAAGACCTGGCCTCGGCGCGAAAGTTATCGAGTGAGAAACTTGCACAGGTAGCAGACAGGCTGGACGACACGGAAGACTCGCAATGACCACGTATCTTGCCGATACGCACAGTCTGATCTGGTATTTTGCTCGCCCGGATTTACTGGGCAAGGCTGCCCTGTCTGCTCTGGATGATGTTGCAGAGAGCAAGGCCGAGCTGATTGTGCCGGTTATTGTCCTGGCAGAGTTGATCTTTGTGATCGAAAAACGCACATTGCACCTCGATTTTGGACATATCTTGAGCCACTTACAAGACAGTTCTAATGTTCGGATTACTCACCTGGGCCTGGAGTATATCCTGGATTGTCATCGCCTGACCGCTATCCCTGAAATGCACGACCGTTTGATCGTAGCGGAAGCGATTCGCCGTCAGGCAATTCTGATCACGCGCGACGGGGCTATCACGAATTCGGGGGCGGTTTCGGTAGTTTGGTAAGGCCTGTTGTTCCGCCTGTGACCGGCAGCCCGGCGCGCCGGGGAACGGTTCGATATAACAGGAGACAGTCACCTTGCAACGCGACTGTCTCCTGTGTGTACTCGTGATATAAAAGACAGTCCCTTTTCAGTGGGCTTTGCAGTAGGCCAGCGGGAGACGGTGGGGAGGGATGCGGATGGTTTTGGCGTATTTGGGGTTGGGGATGGCTTCGTCCGGGCCGGCCGGCAGGATGATCCAGTGCCCGTTTTTGAGGTATATGAAATGTGTGGCGGTTGGATGCTGCGCCAGGATGGCGGCGCGGAGGTCTTCGATCTGCTCCGGGTTGGGGGATTTTTTCCCCAGTTCGGTGCGCAGGAGGGCGAGGAGGTTGGGGTATTTTTTCATGGGTTAGGCAGAGTTCTTCGTTACCTTTTTCCTAGGCAGGGGATAGTCACTTCGCATAGTGACTGTCTCCTTTGTATTTGCTCATGCTGTTTTGGCTGGTGTACTGTCTTCTGGTGGAAAGGCGACGCGCAGAGTTGAAAGCCGATTTTGGTGCAACCTGATTTCAATCCACGCCTTCCGGGGGGAAGGCGACCATAGCCTGGTGGATGCGCTTTGAGCCAGCCACCTGTTTCAATCCACGCCTTCCGGGGGGAAGGCGACTAGCCTGGGGATGGACGCCGCTCATCCCGCAGTGTGTTTC
>JBMOMO010000047.1:0-26858 GCA_049324135.1 Chloroflexota bacterium | reverse complement strand
ATATGGTACGATACAGTTGAAGGCTGGCTGGCATGTTGCATTCCTGTGGCTGGTTTGTCGGTCAACTTACTATGCCACATTGTGCAATTTCCGGCTAGCCTTCCATTACTTTTGTCAGTCAATCAGGGTCTGTCCTTTGTATTGCGGCTACTATGGCAGTGGTCATTGGGGTTGATATACCAGACTTGACGGGGCGCACCCCCCGGTCAATTGTCATATTTTATACCATTCCCGCAAACTTCGTTACTTTATCCGACCAATTCTTCGTTTGCGCCGCCAGCAGGGTGCGTTGCTGCGGGATGCGGCTGGCGGTGACCCAGGATTTCTTCCACATGCCGATGATGATGTTGATTTGTTTTAGTTCGGCGGCCATGGCTGGCGCGGTCTCGGGGACGGTCCACTCGATGAAGCAACTGGTTTGTTCCAGCAGGTTGACGATGCCCTCCGGGTCGGTCGAGTTCCTGGCAGTGGAGGAGATGCGCCCAAGCGCAGCGGCGAGTATGCCCAGGCGACGAGGGAGCGGGTCGCGTAGAAATTGCTCACGGAGTTTTTCTATATTCGTCATTTGTATCGCTGCCCTTCAACGATCCGCGCGCCTGCTGGATGGGTCAGACAGGGATAAGCGGCCTGACGGCTGCCAGCCAATCTGGCAACTGCCCCAGCAACTGCCGCATAATCGTCCTGGCGCGCTCCTTGAACAGGGCAATGTTATCGTAGGCCTCGCCGCCCCCCTCGCCCACCAGGTCGCTGACCGCGCGCAGGATGAGCAGGCGCGCGCCGTTCTTCCGCGCCACCCAGGCCAGCGCGCCTGATTCCCAGTCTGCGGCGAGAGCGCCTTGCGCCTTGAGGTGGGGGATCTTTTTGGGCAGCAGGTCGCTGTCAGCCGAGGCCAGGATTCCGCGTCGGACGGGATGCGGATAGGGTTCCGGGAGCCAGCCCAGGTCGAGGGTCGAGGCGTAATAGTCTGCTACTGCGCCGAAGTCGCCCATCAGTTCCACGATGTCGTAGAAGAAAGTCCGCTCGACCAGGATAACTTCCCCGCGTTCGATACAGCCTTCGAAGCCGCCGCACGTGCCCAGGTTGACGACCAGGTCGGGTTGGTAGTGGTCGAGCGCGTACTGCATGGCGCCAGCCGAGGCAACCTTGCCCCAACCGGCGTGGAGCAGGTTAACGGGTTGGCCGTCGAACGTGTGCTCGAAGGTTTCGCCGTAGGGCGTCGCCCGGAGCGCAGAGGGGTGCAGGACTTCTTTGACCGCCTCCCACTCGGCGATGGCTGAGATGAGGACGACAACTTTCATTCGAGCGGTTGCCCTTGCAGGAAATCAAGCAGGAATTGGAAGGCTGCCTCGGCCGAATGGATCTTGTTCTGCCGCCGGTCGCCATCCCAGACGAAACTGCGCGCCCAGTCGCCTGCGGTGGTGGACAGGCCGATCCAGGCGGCGCCAACCGGTTTGCCCGGCAGGCCGCCGCCCGGCCCGGCAATGCCGCTGACGCTGACGGCGACATCCGCGCCGAGCGCCATGCGCGCCCCGCGCGCCATCTCGATGACTGTCTCGCGGCTGACCGCGCCATGCGCGCGCAGGGTATCCCACGAGACTTTGAGCAACCCGACTTTGGCTTCGTAGGCGTACGCCACAATCCCGCCGCGGAAATAATCGGACGAGCCTGGAACGTCGGTGATGCGGTCGGCGATCAAGCCGCCGGTGCAGGACTCGGCGGTCGCCAGGGTCCATCCCCGTTGGCGCAGCAGGTCGCCGAGCAGGGTTTCAGGTTTGGATGGTTCCAATGCCGACTCCTTTGCAGTCAAAAACCGTCCCGAGGGTTCAAAAGAAAACCTCCAGGACGGTTTTTCCTCGTGCAAAAATTTTAGTACACGCCCAGGCTCTGGTTGATGGTGCTGAACACATCGCCGATGGCCGGCCCCATGAGCGCCATGACTGCAACGACGCAGCAACAAAGCAACAGGAAAACGACCACCCCCGGCAACAGCACGGCGCCGACCGCCTGCCCCCAACCGAACCGGTTGACGCCCTTGACAGCGGTGACGTTCAAGACAAGGGCGTAAATTCCAAACACAAAACTGACCAGGCCGAACAAGATACCGATGAAGGGGATGGCTGAAAACAGCGTCAACACAGCAGAGACGAGCGCAACCGGGGCCGCGATGGCGCCCATCACATAGGCCAACTTGCTGAAATCTCCCTGACCGCCGAACATCTTGGCGATCCACTGGATCAAGGCCACGCCCAGCGCGAAGAACAACACGCTCAACGCCGCCGAGACCGGCGCGCCGCATAACACACCTACGAAACCTACGCCGCCGGCAGGCTGGGAAAAGTATTGCCCGGCTTCAGGCGGAAGGAATTGCTGGATCTGGCGCATGTTCACGCCCTGCAAGGCAGTCGCAACGACCATGTTGACCAGGTTGGTCAGGAAGACCCACAAGTAAGCCTTATTGGGGTTGGCGCCCGACGATAACGCCATCTCGGCAAAATTCTGTTCGTTCGGGCGCGTGAGGGCCTTGAGCCAGGTCTGGTAGAACGGTTCAGGGCCGGCGGACATTGGGACGTTCGAGAACTCTGACATTGCATCCTCCAAAAAAAAGGCTGGTTGATTTCCTTGTTTATAACACAACCGAAAACCGACTTCAATAGCCAAAATGGGCAGTTTACCTTATGTTAAAATTGCCACATGGAAATTTCCGAGCATCTCCAGGGCATTCTTGGCACGTTGCCCGCCAAACCCGGCTGCTACCTGATGAAAGACGCCGGCGGCAGGATCATTTACGTAGGCAAAGCGGTCAACCTCAAGAATCGCGTCCGTTCGTACTTCCACGCCGATTCCGGGCACGACGGTAAGACCCGCCGCCTGGTGCGCGAGATCGCCGACATCGAGTGGATCGTGGTCGGCTCGGAACTGGAGGCGCTCATCCTCGAGATGAACCTGATCAAGCGCCACCGTCCGCGCTTCAACATCCGCCTCAAGGACGACAAGCGCTACCCCTACATCAAAATCCACTGGCAGGACGCCTACCCCAAAGTCACCGTCACGCGGCAGATGCTGGACGACGGCGGGCGCTACTTCGGCCCGTACACCTCCGTGTGGGCGGTGCACCAGACGCTGGACGTACTGCGCCGCATCTTTCCCTACCTGACCTGCGACCGCGACATCAGCGGGACGGACACCCGCGCGTGTCTCTACTACGACATCAAACTGTGCGCCGCGCCCTGTACCGGGGCCGTGACCCAGGCCGAGTACCGCCAAATGCTCTCCGACTTGCAGGATTTCCTGAACGGGCATTCCGATCCCATCGTACAGCGCATCGAAACCGAGATGCAGAAAGCCTCCGAAGAACTGCGCTTCGAGAAGGCCGCCGCCCTGCGCGACCAGTTGAAAGGCATCCAGGCCATCGTCGAACGGCAGAAGATCGTCTTCGACGCCAATTACCTGGACTCGGACGTGCTGGCCATGGCGCGCGCCGACGGGGAAGCCTGCGTGCAGATCTTCTTCATCCGCGGCGGCAAATTGATCGGGCGTGAATACTTCATCCTCGAAGGCACCGAAGAGACCAGCGACCCGGAAGTGATCGAGCAGTTCGTCAAGCAGTTCTACACCGAAGCCGCCAGCGTGCCGGAACAAGTGATGCTGCCGCAAGAGATCGAAGAGGCCCGTATCATCGGTCAGTGGCTCAAGTCGCGGCGCGGCGGCGAAAAAGTGGAAATCTTCGTCCCGCGCGAGGGGCAGCCGCGCGAGTTGGTGCAGATGGCCGCCGAAAACGCCTCCGAGACCCTGTCCGCGCTGCGGGCGCAATGGCAGGCCGACACGCACAAGCAGGAACAGGCCTTGGCGGAATTGCAGCAGGCCTTGCAACTGACCGAACCGCCCAACCGCATCGAATGTTACGACATCTCCAACACGCAAGGCACAGCGACCGTTGGCAGTATGGTGGTGTTCGAGCAGGGCGTGCCTAGCAAGGGACTGTACCGCCGCTTCAACGTCAACTCGGTGGCGGGCGCGCCGGACGATTTCGCCTCGATGGAGGAGGTGCTGACGCGGCGCTTCCGCAGGTGGCAAGCAGCCCAGGAGACGGGAACAGGCCCCGGGTCCAAGCCGGATGCGTCTTTCTCCTTCCTGCCCGACCTCATCATCATCGACGGCGGCAAAGGCCAGTTGGGGCGCGCCGTCCAGGTGCTCGAAAAATACGAACTGGCCGGACAAGTGCCGGTGGCAGGGCTGGCAAAGCAAGAGGAGGAAATCTTCCTGCCCGGCCGGTCGAAATCCATCTTGCTGCCGCGCCATTCGCAGGGATTGTATCTCGTGCAGCGCATCCGCGACGAGGCGCACCGCTTCGCCATCACGGCGCATCGCAACCGGCGCTCGAAATTGGGCCTGGCCTCGCAGTTGGATAGCGTCCCCGGCATCGGCCCGATGCGCCGAAAGGCCCTCTTGAAACATTTCGGTTCTGTGGATAAGATTAAAGAGGCAAGCATCGAAGAACTGACCGCAGTTAAAGGTATGACCATGCAAGCGGCCGAGAGCGTCAAGGCGAGTTTGGAGTGAAAGGAGTTTGCAATGTTCGACACGGATACGGTGGTTCTTCCTAAATCGGTCCACAAAGTTTTATCGCGGCTGACCGGGCAATCGCGCTCCGATATTGCCCTGTCGCTCGCGATCAAGGACCTCGTGCGGTTACGGGTGATCGAGACCCAAACGCGAATTTCAGAATTCGAGAAGAAATACGGCATGACATTTTCCGAGTTCGAAGAAGCCTGCAAAAATGGAACAATCCATGATCCTTATTCCTATGAAGTCGAGAAAGATGATTTTGAATGGGAAGCGGCAGTGACTGACCTTGAAACCCTGGAGGAAATCTCGCAATGGCTGGTATGAGTGTCGAGGAGTTCAAGGAATTCCTAGAAGAGATAGAGAAAGCCATCCAACCATGAAACAAATCTGGATCGTCGATGACGACGAGGAAATGACCAAAGCCATCCGCCTGATGGTGGAGTTGCTCGATTGCCAGGCAACCGGGTTCCTGAACGCGCGTTCCGCAGCCCAGGCCCTGTTGGCAGGCAGGCGCCCCGACCTGTTGCTGCTGGACATCAACATGCCCGAAGTCACCGGCCTGGACCTGCTGGAATTCCTGCGCCGCCGCCCGGAATGGAAGGAATTGCCCATCGTCATGCTCTCCTCCGAAGCCGCGGATGTGACCGTGGACAAGGCCCTGGAGATGGGCGCGGACGGCTACGTGATGAAACCGGTCACCATCGAAGAGATCGAGAAAGCCATCGCCGCGGCTTTCCAGAAACGCCAGAAAGGTTAGCAAGAAAAATGGTAAAAAGCAAGAGTAAAAAGGACGAACAGAAATCCCGCATGACCCGCCAACAGCGGAGGATGCAAATCGCTATTATCGTCATCTCGATATTATTGGTCTTGTCGATGGCCCTGTCCATGACCACCAATCTCTAACTGGATTATGGAAAAAGCCCTGATGGTCGGAGCCGGCGGGTTTGTCGGCTCTGTTTTGCGGTATTGGGTCAGCGGATATGTCCAACAGTGGAGCAAGGATTTCACCTTCCCGCTGGGCACACTGACAGTCAACGCGCTGGGATGCTTGTTGATCGGGTTCCTTTCGCACCTGGCCGAGACCCGCGGCCTGTTCACCGCTGAGACGCGCGCCCTGGTGCTGATCGGTTTCCTGGGCGGCTTCACTACCTTTTCTACTTTCGGCAATGAGACCCTGAACCTGGCGCGCGCGCAACAAACCTGGCTGGCAGTGGTCAACGTAGGCGCCAGTCTCCTGTTAGGATTGGGCGCCGTCTGGCTGGGACGTGCCCTGGCTTATTGGATCTGGAGGTGAGCATGACAACCATCCCTGAAGAAGGCTATCTGTTGCGCATTTTCATCGGCGAAAGCGACAAGATGAAAGGGATGCCGCTGTATGAGTGGCTGGTAAAGCGGGCCAAGGAAAGCGGTATGGCAGGCGCCACTGTATTGCGCGGCATGATGGGTTTTGGGGCGCACAGCAAGATCATCCACACCTTTAAGATCGAGCGCCTGTCAGAAGACCTTCCCATTGTGATCGAAATGGTGGATAGCAAAGAAAAGATCGAAGGGTTTCTAACCTTCGCCGAAAAAGAAATCCAACGCGGCATGTTGGCTACTATCGAGAAAGTGCAGGTGCGCGTCTATCGCGGCGGCAATATCGACGCCTGAGCCTCTCATCTGGTATAATTGCATCGCGCGGCGCAATTGGCCGCGTTTCTCTGTGCCTGGAAAAGGAAATTATGCTCGACAAACTTGCAGGAATCGAAAACCATTACGAAGAACTGGGGCGCGAACTGGAAACGGTCGGCAACGACTACCAGCGCGCCGCTGAGATCAACAAAGAGCGCGTAGACCTGGAACCGCTGGTCGCCAGGGCGCGCGAATACCGCCAGGCCATCCAGCGCATCGAAGAGGCGCGCGAACTGCTCGAAAATGAAACCGATGAGGAACTGCGCACGCTGGCCGGGATGGAACTCGAAGAACTGGAACCGACGATCGAACCGCTCGAAAACCAGATCAAGGCCATGCTGGTGCCAAAAGACCCGCGCGACGACAAGAACGTGATCGTCGAAGTCCGCGCCGGTACCGGCGGGGATGAAGCCGCGCTCTTCGCCGCCGACCTGTTCCGCATGTACACGCGCTACGCCGAAAATCGCCGCTGGAAAATGGAACTCCTGTCTGCCAGCGAAATCGGCATCGGCGGCTACAAAGAAGTCATCTTCCAGATCAGGGGCAGGGGCGCCTACTCGCGCCTGAAATACGAATCCGGCGTCCACCGCGTCCAGCGCGTGCCGGAGACCGAGGCCTCCGGGCGCATCCACACCTCCACTGCCACCGTAGCCGTGCTGGCCGAAGTCGAGGAAGTAGATATCGACATTCCTGAGTCCGACCTGCGCATCGACGTGTACAAATCCGCCGGCGCGGGCGGCCAGAACGTGCAAAAGAACTCCACCGCCATCCGCATCACCCACCTGCCCACTGGCATGGTGGTCGCCTGCCAGGACGAGCGCTCGCAATTGCAGAACAAACTGCGCGCCATGTCCATCCTGCGCGCGCGCCTGTACGAGATCGAAGAAGAAAAGCGCCGCTCCGAGCAGGAAGAAGCGCGCCGTTCCCAGGTCGGCAGCGGCGAACGCTCCGAAAAGATCCGCACCTACAATTACCCCCAGAACCGCGTCACCGACCATCGCATCGGCCTCTCGTCCTACAACCTGCCCGGCGTGATGGAAGGCGGCATAGACGAATTCATCGACGAACTGTCCACGCGCGACGAAGCCGAACGCCTGACAAGCAGCGGCTTCGACGAAGACGAGGAATGACCCAACTTTCAGCCCTGCGCGCGCAGGTCGCGAAACGTCTGTCCAACGCCAGTGAGACGGCCGACCTGGACGCGCAGGCGCTGCTGGCGCACATCCTGGACAAACCGCGCGCCTGGCTGGCGGCGCACCCCGAAGCGCATCTGACGCCGCCGCAACTTGCCTCCGTTGAAGAGGCCGTCTCCCGGCTCGAAGCCGGGCAGCCGCTCCCTTACGTCTTGGGGCATTGGCAATTCTACAACCTGGAATTCGAAGTCACGCCCGCCGTGCTGATTCCCCGCCCCGAAACCGAACTGCTGGTGGAGCGCGCCCTGAAATGGCTGGAAGCCCGCCCCTCCCGACGCGCCATTGCAGACGTAGGCACCGGCTCTGGCTGCATTGCGATTGTCCTTGCGAACAACATTCCCGATGCGAAGATCGTCGCCACCGACATCTCCTCCCAGGCGCTGGAGGTGGCCCGTCGAAACGGAAGCAGGCGCAATGTCGGCGGGCGAATCGATTTTGTCCGCTGCGACCTGCTGCCAGGCGGGAAATCCCATTTCGACCTGATCTGCGCCAACCTGCCCTACATCCCCACCGCCACCCTGCGTAACTTACCCATCTATGGCCGCGAACCGGCGCTGGCGCTGGATGGCGGCGCCGACGGGTTGGAGATGATCCGCCGTCTGTTGGACCTGGCCCCGGCGCGGCTCTCTCCCGGCGGGATGATGCTGTTGGAAATCGAGGCCTCGCAGGGTATGGCCGTCCTTTCGCTGGCTTTCGACCGCTTCCACGCCGCCCGCATCAACCTGAGCAAGGACCTGGCCGGGCGCGACCGGCTGCTGCAAATCGAACTCTTGTAGTGTATTGCCGCTCAACATTTACATTATCTGCGCAAATGCTGTAAGACAGGCCACTGGTCTGCCTGGGCAGGTCGAAGATCTGTCCTACGTGTGCATGCAAAGGTTGTCAAACCATCCGCAGATCCCCAAAGGGGACGCTGTGACGCAGATTCTCGCGGATTTTTTCAGACTTTTCTGCGAAATCTGCGGATTTTCCTTGTCATCGCTGACAACTTTTGAGTGCATACTGTCCTACAAACCAAGTACGGGGGATTTGCAATTGGATTATCATGGCGCTTTGCAATAAAAAATGTAAAATGGAATTCAGGCGGCCTGTTGCATTTAACGACATATGGCAGGCCGGAACATGACATGAACGCCAGTCGACTCAAGCAAATCATCCAACAGGCAGTGACTGTTCGGGCAAGGAATGAATTCGAACGCCGACGCGGGCAGGTGATGGCGACTTTTTTGCTCATCGCCGATGTTATCCATATTTTCATTCTCTTGATACAAATCGGGTGTTGGCTGTCATCTTGCGCCGGAAGTAGCCTGGGCAACCCACTGAACGGGTTGTTGGCCCTGGCATTGATCACCTTGCTATGGTTTTTGAACCGGCGCGGCCATGTTACAGCGACAACCCATATCGTGTTGATCATCCTGGTAGGCGTTGTTACCGCCCTGGCCGTCAGGGCAAATACGCCGCCCGCTTTCATCGCGTATGCGTTCCCGATCATCATTGCCGGTTTTTTACTCTACCCTACCTGCTCTTTCTTGTACGCGAGCCTGTCGATGCTCGGCTATGCAATTACCCTGGTCGTGGTGGAACCGGCGATCACTTTCGATCTCACGCGCGTGGGTTTCCTGTTTGCAATTGCCGCTATTGCTTTCCTGCTTTCTTCCAGGCTCTTGCAAGTCATACGCGCCAGGGAAAAGTCCGAAATGGAATACCGCGACCTGTTCGAGCGCCTGCCGGTTGGCCTGTATCGCACCGCGCCAGATGGTCAAATCCTGGAGGCCAATCCTGCGCTGGCAGCGATCTTCGGGTATGCGGCGCCGCAGGAAATGCTGGGAGTCAATGCCGCCGACCTGTACGCCGAGCCGCACGGGCATACAGAATGGCTGGGACAATTTTCGGATTCGGGCGACCAGGTAAATATGGAAACGCTCTTCAAGCGGAAGGATGGCAGTCCGTTCTGGGCGGTGGATGTCACCCGCGCAGTTTACGATGCGAATGATTACCTGGTCTACTACGAGGGCAGCCTGGTTGACATCACAGAACGAAAGCAAGCGGATGTGTCGCTACGTCGCCGGGCTACGCAATTGTCCCTGTTGAATGACATCGCCAAGCAAATTGCAGTCACCCGCGATGTGGACGGCATGTTGAAAAAAGCCGTCGAACTGGTGCAGGTCAATTTTGGTTATCACCACGTCTCTGTCTTTCTCCTGGACGCCGGTACAGGCCACCTGGCAATGAAGGCCAGGGCCGGCCAATTCACTGATTTGTTCCCACAAGAGCACCGCCTGGAATTGGGAAAGGGGATGGTGGGCTGGTGCGCCCAGCATGGCAAAGCGCTGCTGTCCAACAATGTCGCTACCGACGAACATTATGTCAACTTTTATCCAGACAAAATCCCCACCCATTCCGAATTATGCATCCCTTTGCGCGAGGGGGAAAAAGTTGTTGGCGTGCTGGACGTTCAGAGCCCCCAGTTGGACGCTTTCGACCAGAACGACATCCAGGTCATGGAGACGCTTGCTGACCAGGTAGCCCTGGGGCTGAAAAATGCCACCCTGTTTGCGGAGATCCGCCAGCAGGTAGAGCATCTCAACGCCTTGCATACGATTGACCGGGCCATCGCGGCCAGTACGAACCGGCGGCTGGCGCTCCACACCATCCTCGAACAAGCCACCCGCGTGTTGGGCGCGGATGCGGGCGACTTCCTGCTCTTCGACCCGGTCGAATATAGCCTGCATTTTTCCATGGGGATCGGATTCGGGACATCGGGCAAACCCAGGCCCAGCATACGTGTGGGCGAAGGCCTGGCGGGGCAAGCGGTGTTGCAGAGGCGCACCATCAACATCCATCACAGCGCGCAAGAGATCCTGCCGGGCGAGGACTTTACCTGTTATTACGGCGTCCCCCTGGTTGCCAAAGGCCAGATCAAAGGGGTGATGGAAATCTTCTTCCGCAAGCACTCTACCCACTACAAGGTATGGGAGGAATTCCTGAATACCCTGGGCGGTCAGGCCGCCATCGCCCTGGACAACATAGAATTGTTCGAGCGGCTCCAACGGTCCAATATCGAATTGTCCCTGGCGTATAATGAGACCATCGAAGGCTGGTCGGCGGCGCTCGACCTGCGAGATAAGGAAACCGAAGGCCATACCCAGCGCGTCACTGACCTGACCCTGCGCCTGGCCGCCAGCATGGGCTTGCCAGATACCGAACTCCTGCATATCCGCCGCGGCGCGCTGTTACACGACATTGGCAAGATGGGCGTCCCTGACCACATCCTGCTCAAACCTGGAAAACTCTCGCAAGAAGAATGGGAAAAAATGTGTTTGCATCCGGTGTACGCTTACGAATTGCTCTCGCACATTGCCTACCTGAAGCCAGCCCTGGATATTCCCTACTGCCATCACGAAGCATGGGATGGCAGCGGCTACCCGCGCGGCCTGAAAGGCGAACAAATCCCGCTGGCGGCGCGCATCTTCGCTGTGGTGGACATGTGGGACACCCTGACATCTGACCGCCTCTACCGAAAAGCCTGGAGTAAAAAGAAGACGTTGGCGCATATCCGCAAACTTTCCGGCATCCATTTCGACCCCAAAGTCGTAGAAGTTTTCTTGAAGATGATCGAACAGGGATAGCGATATGAAGACCGACCTCCTGCCTGCGGAACGACCCGAAGCCCTGAACCGCGCGTTATCTGTGCTGCAAAGCGGCGGGCTGGTGGTTTTTCCCACCGACACGGTGTATGGCGTTGGCGCGCTGGCCTGCGACGCAATCGCCATCGAGGGCATTTACGCGGCCAAGGACCGTCCTGTGGAGAAAGCCATCCCGATCTTAATCGGCGGCCCGGAAGACCTGGACAAGGTGACCGCAACCCTGCCCCCCCTGGCTGGCAAACTGGCCGCCCGCTTCTGGCCCGGACCCTTGACCCTGGTCGTGCCAAAAAGCCCTGGTCTCCCCGACATCGTTTCCGCCGCCCCTACGGTGGGCGTGCGCATTCCCGACCACCCGGTGGCGCGCGCCCTGCTGCGAGCCGCCGGCCCGATGGCGGTCACGTCTGCAAATCTCAGCGGGCAGCCCAGCCCCAGGTCAGCCGGGGACGTGATGCGCCAGTTAAACGGACGCATCCCCCTCGTCCTGGATGGAGGCGAGACGCCCGGCGGCCTTTCCTCCACAGTGGTGGACTGCCTGGGCGCGGAACCGGTCATCCTGCGCGAGGGACCGATCTCCCTGGAAGAGATCAAATTCGTGCTGGCCTGATGGGGCAAGAATTCTCATCAAACGCTTAGGTTACGTTCAGGTTCTTCTAACATGCCAGGTAGATAATAAGGGTGCATTCTCCCCTTGCAAACCCCGGAAGGACAGGGCCAGTCCTGAACGGGGTTTGGGTTTTAATGGGACAACGGCCAGGTAGCCTGCACGTCCATGTCCAGCGGCGAGGTGTGCCCAAGCGTAAAACGATGATACCCGGCAGCGGCGATCATAGCGGCGTTGTCGGTGCATAGCGAGAGGGAGGGGATGTGAGCCTGGAATTCTGTTTGCTCCAGGAAAGCCTGGCGCAAGGCGCGGTTGGCCGATACGCCGCCCGCCACCAGGACCTCGCGCGCGCCGAACGAGCGCGCCGCCTGCATGGTCTTGGTGAACAAGGCGTCCACCACTGCCGCCTGGAAGGAGGCTGCCAGGTCCCCCACCGGCAGGGAGTTGCCCTTCTTTTCGAGATCGCGCACCTCGCGCAGCACGGCCGTCTTCAAGCCGCTAAAGGAAAAGTCCCAGGGCGCATCCAGGCGGGCGCGTGGGAAGTTGAAGCGGTGCGGGTCGCCGCCCTCCGCCGCGCGCTGGATGGCCGGGCCGCCGGGATAGCCCAACCCGATGGTGCGGGCAACCTTGTCGAAGGCTTCGCCAGCCGCATCGTCCTGGGTGGCGCCCAGTCGTTTGTATTCGAGATGACCGGTCATCAGGACCAGTTCGGTATGCCCACCGGAGACCAGCAGCGCCAGGAGCGGGAACTGCGGCTCGGCGGTCGGAGTTTCCCCAGCGTTATATACCCAGGCCGAATAGAGGTGCCCCTCCAGGTGGTTCACGCCCACCAGCGGCAGTCCCAGCCCAAGCGCCAGTCCCTTGGCGGCGTTGACGCCCACCACCAACGAACCCGCCAGTCCCGGCCCGCGTGTGACGGCGATGGCGTCCACCTCGGCCAGGCTGAGGTGCGCCTGCGCCAGCGTCTGCTCGATGACCGGCGTGATGGACAGGATGTGCTGGCGCGAGGCCACTTCGGGGAAGACGCCGCCGAAGCGGGCGTGGATTTCCATCTGCGAGGCCACTGTGGAGGCCAGCAGCGCGCGCCCGTTTTCGACCACCGCGCAGGCGGTCTCGTCGCAGGAGGTTTCGATGGCCAGGATACGGGCAGGATGCAAATCAGACATGAGACTAATAAAGAGGATGTAGGAGGCTTACTTTTCAGAGATGCGTTGCGCTATCGGCATGGAGTGTGCATACCGAAGGGCAGGCCGCCCACTTTGACGAGGCAGGGCGGCAAACCGCTCTACCTCGTTCTGGCGAATGACCCAATCACGTCCAATCTTCTGGGCGGGGAGTTTACCTTGTGAGCAATAACGCCGTATCATAGCCAGACTCAAGCCCAACCGCTCGGCTGCCTCGGAAATCGTTAGCAACCTTCCCTGGGGAGCAGGGACTACCCGATTCAGGTCCAGGGCCGTTTCGATCCATTCCTGGATAATGCCCTCAGCATTGGCAAGGGCCTCTTGGCGAGTCTTGCCGTCTGCCATGCAACCAGGCAGTTCAGGGACTTCAACAAGGTAGGCCTGGTCTTCATCGCTCCAATAAATGATCATTTGATATTGGTCTGGATTCATTTTCGATCCTTGTCCAGCCGATAAGCGCGGAGCAGGCTCCGAACTTGCCTGACTTGATAAGGCTTGGCTTTGGCATTGGCAGGCTGAAGATTGACGATCTCTGGAATGCCATCTTTGGTAAAAATATGATGGTCGCCGCGTACACGCATCTGAAAACCGAAATGCTTCAGCAAGGAACAGAGAGCATCAAAGGAAATATCCGCGTCCGATTGTCCACTGAGGAAGCGCTCAATGAATTTATCGCGTTTTGCCATAGAAATTATAGCGTACGCGATACAATTTTACAAGGGCAACATTCTATGCCTTTGGCGTCCACTCCTGCATCTCCAGCACAAAGTCATACGGATACTCGGCCAGGATTTCCATCTTTCCATCTGGACGCACCCAATAGGTATCTTCGATGCGTACGCCCATGCCCTTCCCAGGATAGTACAAACCTGGCTCGACGGCAATGACCACGCCAGGGACCAAGCGGTGATCGTCCCCAACCTGGAAGCCGCTGAACGGGCGCTCGTGGATATTGATGCCTACGCCATGCCCCAGGCTGTGGACATAGCCATCGTGCGGCGCGGTCGTATTCATCGGTGACTTGTGCCCATTTGCCTCGAAATACTCACAGGTCATCCGATGGTATTCTTTGAACGAGACATTCAGGTCCATATTCTCGATGACCTTGTTATATACCTCATGCACCTGGTCGAAGAGCGCCTGCGCTTCGGGCGTGGCATAGCCCAGGCTCCAGGTGCGGGTGAAGTCGTAGAAGTACCCGCCGCCCCGTTCTTGCGGGTAAATGTCGAAGATGATCGTCTGACCCAGACGTAACAGATCGTTGGGATTGCCCTGGGAATGCGGCACGCCAGCATCATGGCCGATGGCAAAGATGTAGCCTTCGGACGGGACCGCATCCCGTTCAGCCAACCACAGGTTGATCTTCTGCTTGACATCCCCAATCGTCAACGGCGTGCCGTCCTCCCGCAGCAACACCTCGTCGGCGCGGACAGCGCGCGAGGTCAGGTACTCCGCAACCAGGCCGACGACCTCGGTCGTGCGCTTTCCCATCTCCCGTATGCGCGCCACTTCATTCTCGGATTTGGTCTGCATGGCCTGGTTGAACAGGGAATCCTCCCGCAACTCGCCAACGAACTCGATCCCAGGTTCGAGTTTCTGGAAATGGTTCAGCATGGCAAAGACCGTGCTGATGTCCGTATGCCCGTAAAGTCCTACACGTCCCTTCACGCCCGCCGCGCGGAAGATACGCTGTAACCGCAAGGCCAGCATGAGCGTCAAATCCCCTTTGGCCTCTTTCAATAATTCCTGCCAGGGATATTCGCTGTAGAGATGCACCTCCAACCCCGATTTAGCGGCTTCTTCGCGCTCCATGTCATTGCAATATAAGGCCGCATCCTGACCTCGTTTCTTGACCAGCGTCGCTTCGCTGACATGCCCGCCGCCGGTCAGGTAGTACATGGGCGGGTTGTTTTCGGCATCGCCAAGCACCAGGATGGCGTCCAGGTTCTTTTCTTGCATCAGGGCGTCGATATCAGATTTCATGATTACTCCTGGCTTTTAACGCGAAAGCCGCGAAATGGGCGAAATACGCGAACTTTCTTTTTGTTTTGTGAGGACAACGCGCTCCACCTGAAGGCGATGGGCGCCAAAGTTAATGATGAGCGCAAGCGGGAGACCAGTGGCCTTCAGGTAAGAAAGGGCTTGTTGCCTGTGAATGGGGGCAATCTCAGCAACGGCTTTAAGTTCCAGGATTACTCGTTTATCGACCACAAGATCAAGAACATGAGTGCCAATCTGCTTGCCTTGAAAATGCACAGGCACGGATTTCTGCCTTTCCACTTGATGCTGTTTTCGAAGTACAAGGGCCATAGCCTCTTCATAAATTCCTTCCAGGAAACCTGGACCTAACGCATTGAACACTTCGTACGCCGCCTGGACAATCTGGTACGAAAGATCCTTCTCAACGATCTCCACCGTCATGGTTTTTCTCCAAGATAATTTCGCGCTTTTCGCCTTTTTCGCGTAATTCGCGTTGGGTCATCGCAATGCACTTTGCAAGACGACAAGCAATGATTCTTCCTGTTCCGGCAGCACTGTGCGCGGGTCGAGCAGGACGCGGTTATTTTCGGTGCGGGCGATAACGGGCGGCTGCGAGGCGCGCAGCGCGGCCATGAACTTGTCCGGAGACCTGACCTCCAGCGCCAGCGCCCAGGTCTTCATAGACTCGCCCGGCAGGCTGCCGCCGCCTACGGTGGATTCGGACTCGACCACCTCCCCTCGCCCCAGCGACTTTCTCCACGCCTCTGCCCGCGCCCTGACCTGCTCCCGTTCCATCGAGATCATCTGCCAGATGGGAATCTCGCGCTCGGCCTCGTCCTTGAGATAATGCAGCAGCGTGGCGGTGACGCCGGCCAGCGCTACCTTGTCCGCGCGGACGGCGCGCGCCAGCGGGTGCTTTTTGATCTTGGCGATCAACTCCGCCTTGCCGACGATGACGCCCGCCTGCGGCCCACCCAACAACTTATCCCCCGAAAAGCAGGCTACATCCACGCCGGCTGCCAGCGATTCCTGCACGGTCGGTTCGTGCGCCAGGCCGTATTTCGACGTATCGAGGAAGGAGCCAGAGCCGAGATCGTCCACCACGACCACCCCGACTTTGTGCGCCGCTTCCACAATATCTTTCAAGTCCGGTTCCTCGGTAAAGCCGATAATCTTGAAGTTGGAACGGTGCGCGCGCATGACCACACCGGTCGGTTCGAGCAGGGCTTCTTCGTAGTCGCGCAGGTGGACGCGGTTGGTGGTTCCCACCTCGACCAGTTTCGCGCCCGATTGTTTCATCACGTCTGGCACGCGGAAGCCGCCGCCGATCTCCACCAGTTGCGAGCGGGCAATGATGGCGCGCCTGCCTTTGGCCAACGCCGCCAGCGCCAGCATGACCGCCGAGGCGTTGTTGTTGACCACCACCGCTGCCTCGACGCCGGTCAATCTTTGCAGGATGGCTTCGGCATGCACCAGGCGCGAACCGCGCTTGCCTCTTTCCAGGTCATATTCCAGGTTGGAATAGCCCTGCGAGACGGCCTGCATCGCCGCAATCGTCGCTTTCGAGAGCGGGGCGCGCCCCAGGTTGGTGTGCAGGATCACGCCCGCAGCGTTGATGACCGGGAGGAGGGTCGGCTGTGTCCAGGCGGCCAGGCGGGACCCGGCCCGGGACAGGATGTCGGCCGGGGAGGGCAGGGCAGGTTCGGGGCCTGTCCTGAGCGAAGTCGAAGGATCACGTTTGAAGCGGGCGCGGATGTCGTCCAGCGTAGCGCGCAGCGCGTCCACCGTCAACGGGCGTCCGTAAACGCGGATCAGATCCGCAGAAGATTGCAGGAGGAAATCAATCGAGGGGAGGCTGCGAAGATTGGTCATCGGCGGGTGGTTTCCAAAGGGAACGCTCGCGCAGGCGAATGAGCCACTCGACGGCCAGCAGGCCGCCCGCCAGTCCCAGGGTGAGCCACAGGGAGAGCAGGTTGCCCCAGCGCAGCCAGAGCAGCACCAGGCCGTAGACGCCCACCCATTGCGCCTGCCGTAAGATAACGCGCGGCGCGGCTGGCGGGTCGGCGGGGAAGCGCAAGTGGAAAAAGTATATGACCGGCAGGGCAGCGCCGGTGAGCGCCATGAAGAGCAGCGCAAAGAGCGCCCAGCGCGGCCAGACCAGCGGCTCGGTGTACAGGACAAGCGCTGCAATGCCCCCCCAACCGCCCAGCAGGAAAACCAGGGTGGGCAGGAGGAATGGGCGGAAGGAAGGCGTTTCGGGCATGGAATGAATTATACTCTGAGAGAACTGCCAACCGCTAAAACGTAATGCAAATTGCCAATTTGCGTTAACGTCGCAATTCGAAAAAGGAGCAATTATGAACGTCTCGGAAGCCATCCGCATGAAGCGCGCTGTGCGCCAGTTCCAGGACCAGCCGCTGCCGGGGGAAGTCGTCCGCGCCATCCTGAACGCCGGGCGGCGCTCGCAGTCCTCGAAGAACACCCAACCGTGGCATTTTGTCGCCATCCAGGACAAGACCACCCTGAAGGCGTTGTCCCAATGCGGCACGTGGGCGGGGCATCTGTCCGGGGCGGCGCTGGGTGTTGCCATCCTGACGACTGACCCGGCAGAGAAATTCCAGACCATGTTCGACGCCGGGCAAGCGGCCGCCTACATGCAACTGGCGGCCTGGGAACTGGGCGTCGGCTCGTGCCTGGCTTCGATCTATGAGGCGGAGAAGGCGCGAGAGATTTTAGGTTTCCCCACGGAATGGCACTTGCGGATCGCGCTCTCGTTCGGGTATCCGGTGGAGGACAAGACGCTGTCTGCCCCGCCGCAGAAGGGTGGGCGCAGGTTGTTGGAAGAGATCGCGCATTGGGAGAGGTGGTAGGATATTGCGAGAATCACAAAAGCCTTGCAGACCTCTCAGTCCACGCAAGGCTTTTCGATTGACGATGCAACGCCAAGCGCCCCCAGGCAGTCCAATCAATGACCGTAATCGTTGCCCAGGATGTAACCTTCCAAGGCTTCGATGCGATCCTGTTTCAGGGAAATGATGGCCTGCATCACATCGCGCATGGAGACGATGCCCACCAGCCTGTCATGCTCTTGCACCGGCAGGTGGCGGATCTGGTATTTGGTCATCAGTTCCATGCACTCGTCCAGGGTCTGCTCCGGTTTGACTGTGACCATTTTCTCGGTCATGATCTCGTTGATAGGGGTATTCAAGGAAGAACGCCCCATTAAGATGACCTTGCGACAATAGTCGCGCTCGGTGAAGATACCCAGCATGCGTTCCCCTTCCGCGATCATCACCGCGCCAACATTGTTTTCGGCCATCAACTGCAAAGCGCGATAGACCGTATCCGTTGGGGTGACCAGGACGGTCGGGCTGCTGCCCTTTCCTAAAATATGTTTGATTTTCAGCGGCATAATCACATCTCCTTACTCGATTATAGCAAAACGCGGCATTAGCGAAAATACCTGCTAAAACACGCCTACAAGCAAGCCCAATCTACCTGCCCGGCCTCCAAATTTGCGTACACTCGCCCGACCGCTTCCTTCACCGCCGGGGACATGGGGTAGCCAAACGCAACTGTCTCTGGCTGGATGCCGAGCAATTCCACTCGCGGCGCGAACGCGCGCAGCGACTCGATCAGGAAGGTCAACGGAAGGGTATGCGTGGTCAACAGGAAAGGATCATCCAGGCGGTCGTCGCGGATGCGGCGCACAGAACCAGGCGGCAGGTCCATGTCCGCGGCGTCCACCACCAGCACCCGTTCGGGAGCGAGTTCGCGTACGCGATGCAGGATGTTCTCCGGGGCAGAGCCGCCGTTGAGCGCATCCCAATCGGGCAGCGGCGCCTCGTTCAACATCTGCGCCAGCAGGACTCCCGCGCCGTCATCGCCCATCATCCCATTGCCAACGCAAAGCGCCAGGTTTCTCTTCATACGGGCCGTTTCCTGAACATCAGGTACAGGGCCGGTTCGCGGCGCATCCCATCCAGGCACTGGCGCAATTTGGCGGTCCAGGCCGGTTCGCCAGGGCGGGACTCCAACGCAGGCTCCAGCAGGCTGACATGCCCGCGATTGACCTCGATCTCACCCCAGCGCAGCACGCCCTCCAGTTTCGTCCGCGCGGGACCTGCGGGCAGGCCTGCCAGCCAGGCCTGGAACTCAGCCACCGGGATTTCGGCCAGGCTCGAGAAGCAGTCCATCACACCGACGTGATGGCCGACAGCCAGCGTATAGTAGACAACCTGCCGGGCGTCTTCGGGGATGTCTTCCCGCTGGTTGACGAATTTGGTATGCAACTGGTAAACGGAAATCTGTTCAGCCATAATCGGTCGCTCAATGGTTCAGGTAAACCTCTTCGAGCAGGCGCATGATCTCCGCCAGGCGCGGGTCGTCTTGCGCGGCGAGGTAGGCCTTGAGTTCCGTGGAGGCCTGTTGCTTGTCGCCATCCTTGATGATGCCCAGGAAGGTGTCGGCGATACGCCGTCCCTGCCAGTAGCCGGCCATGCGGCGCGCCGCGCGTTCCACCTCCACGCGCAGGTCGAGCGGCACGTCCGGGTGCAGGCGCTGAGACCGTTCGCCGTCCTGCTGGACGTGGTGAACGGCCTTCATCTTCTGGTTCAACAAGCCCAGCGCCACGGCAAAGCCCTGGATTGTGGCCGGCGGCGTGGGCGGGCAGCCGGGGATGTACAGGTCGATCGGCAGGATTTTATCCGCGCCGCCCCACACACAGTACAGGTCGTGGAAGATGCCGCCGGAGCATCCGCAAGCGCCATAGGCAACGCAAATCTTGGGATCGGGCGCGGCGTGGTAGGCGCGCAAGGCCGGGACGCGCATCGAGCGCGTCACTGCGCCGGTGTAGACCAACACGTCCGCATGGCGCGGCGAGGAGACCACCTTGATGCCAAAGCGTTCCGCATCGAAGATGGGTGTGATGGCGGCAAAAATCTCGATCTCACAGCCGTTGCAGCCGCCGCAGTCCACGCGATAGACGTAGCACGAACGCTGGATGTCCTTGAGCAGTGCGCCTTTCAGTTTGTCCGTAGCCTCATCGGGGCGGACGGCAAAGATGCTGTCGGTCTTGATGTTATAGTCTGCCATCGAACGCCTCCTGCACCACCAGTTTCACGCGAGGGAGATCGATCTTGCGGCGGCACTCCGGGCACATCCGCAGGAGCGCCTTGCGGTTCTGCTCTTCCCCGGCGGGCAGCCCGGCCTGGTCGAGCAGCGCCAGCACATGTTCTAATTCCTTGGCCGAGGCGAAATAGGCCCCGCACTGACTACAGGCCGCCAGCCGGAATTCCGCCGTGACGGTCAAATCCTCGCGGCTGAAAGAAGCCAGTTCGAAGTCCGGCCCCAGTTTGATCGCGCCGGTCGGGCACACTTCCTCGCAGCGGGCGCAAAAGATACAACGCCCATAGAACAACGACCAGGTGCGCGTCCCGTTTTCCAGGTTGGTCTCCATGCCCAACGCGTTGGGAGGGCAGGCAATCGTGCAGGCGGCGCAGGCGATACACTGTTCCGGGTCGTACTCCGGTTTGCCGCGAAAGCCGGGAGCCAAATCCACTGGCGCAAACGGGTAAGGGTGGGTGGCCTCCCCGACTCGCAGGACTTCCTTGATCAGTTTCAATACCATAGAATTCTCCTTACCGCGTTCCCTTGACGCATCATTTCAACGGAGAGTCTTTGCGCTCCCGGCAATAGCGTTCCAATTCTTTGTAAGGGATGATCTTCGCATTTTTCTTGCGCACATCCACCACCGTCACGCGCTCCGTGCAGGAATAGCACGGGTCGATGCTGGCTACGATCAACGGCGCATCCGAAATCGTGTTGTCCCGCAGCATGTAGCGCAGCGGCGGCCAGTTGTTGTAACTGGACGCCCGGCAGCGCCAGCGATAGATCTTCTGGTTGTCGCCCAACATGCTCCAATGGATGTCCTCGCCGCGCGGCGCCTCCACGTAACCCAGGGCGAAACTGTACGGCTTGTAGGTAAAGCCCTCGGTCAGCACCGGGCCTTCGGGCATGGTGTTCAGGCAGCCCTCCACAATCGAAAGCGACTCGAAGAACTCCTCCGCGCGGATGAGCGTGCGCGACAACACGTCACAACCGTCTTTGTAGGACAGGTTCCACGGCACGCGGTCGTAGGCGCAATAGGGATGGATGGCGCGGATGTCGCGGGCAAAACCGGAGCCGCGCAGGGTGGGGCCAACCGGACTGTAATCGCGCGTCACCTGCGGTTCCAACCGACCGACGGCCTGCGTGCGCTGGACGACGTAAGGCGTCTCGATGAGCATTCCCACCAAATCCTGCACCTCCTGGCGCAGTTCCGCGCACCATTGCAGGGTCTGTACGCGCTGCTCCTTGAGGATGTCGCGGCGTACGCCGCCGATCAGGTTCATGCCGTAGGTTTTGCGCGTTCCGGTCAGCAACTCGGCCATCTTCATGGATTTCTCGCGCACCCGGAAGAATTGCATGAAGCCGGTATCGAAGCCAACGAAGTGACAGGCCAATCCCAGGTTCAGCAGGTGGCTGTGCAGGCGCTCCACTTCCAGCAGGATAGTGCGGATGTAATGCGCGCGTTCCGGGACGGTGATGTTCAGCGCGCGCTCGATGGAATTCGAATAAGCAACGTTGTGCGCATACCCGCAAATGCCGCAGATGCGGTCAGCCAGAAAGGTCACCTGGTCGTAGGTCATGCGCGTTTCGGCCAGTTTTTCCATGCCGCGATGGACGTAGAACAGGCGATAATCGGCGTCCACGATATGCTCACCGTCTACGTACAAGCGGAAGTGTCCCGGCTCATCGGAAGTGATGTGCAGCGGCCCCAGCGGCACTTCCACGATCCCTTCGCCTTCTACATTGATGAATTCATAGGTCTCATTTTCGGTGGCCGGTTCCGGGCGGTAGCGGTAGTCCATCGTGTCCTTGCGCAAGGGATAGAGGTCCGCAGGCCAATCGTCGGGGAGGACGAGGCGGCGCTCGTCGAGCATTCCAACAGGCTGGATGCCGAACATGTCGCGGATTTCGCGCTCGTACCAGATGGCTGCCGGGACATGCGGCGAAACCGCCGGGAACTCCGGCTGGTGCGGCGGCACCAGGGCGCGGATCACCATGTAACACTTCTCATGCCCGCCGACCGGCTCCTCGCCGTTGCCTTCCACCGACATGACGTAGTACAGCGCAAAATGGCCGTTCAAGGGGCGCTCATCGTTCCCGGCCACCACTGAAAGCCAGCCGCCGTAATCGTAGTAAACGGTCTTCACGACCACAGGCAGGCTGCTCAATTCCACCGTCAAGGTCACCTGGTCTGGCGCCTGCCACGACTCTTCCTGGATGGTCAGGCCGAACTGGCTGCGCAGGGCGGCGACGTATTTCTGCCCGATCTTGGGTTTGTCCATGGTTGATAACATCATGTAAAGTCTCCTACGGAACAAGCATACTCATAAAATCGAGCAAGCCATCCGGGTTAGCAATCGCCGGTTGGCCTGCCAGGGCGATGTTGGTTGCCTCGTTCAGTAATGTCTCCATCTGAGGCGGCAGGTAGACGCCTAGCAGCAGGACGAGCAATCCCAAGGCTGCCAGGGGGAGGAAGCCCCAGGCTTTCACTTCGCCTTTTTCCATCCCTTCAGGGGGCTCGCCAAAGACGGATGAACTCAGCACTTTCATGAACGCGGCGAAGATGACCGCCAGCGCCAGCAGGATGAAGACCATCAACCAGATATGGCCGTTCTGGAAGCCCGCGCTGATGATGGTGAACTTGCTGATGAAGATGTTGAGCGGCGGCGTGCCGACCAGCGCCAGCGCGCCGAGCATGAGCGCCAGACTGGTCAACGGGACAGCCTGCAACATGCCCCTGATCTTGCCCAGGTCGCGGGTGTGATATTTCATCAGGATGTTGCCAGTCGTGCAGAACATGAGCGACTTGACGATGCTATGATTCACGGCTTGCAAGAGCGCAGCCAGGATTCCGACCGGCCCGCCAATGCCAAAGCCCAAGACAATGAGCCCGATATTCTCCACACTGGAATAAGCCAGCAAACGTTTGATGTCGCGCTGGGCGAACATGAAGAGCGCGGAGGCGATCACCGAGAGCGCGCCGAAAACGAGGAAGATTGCGCGCGGGAGTTCGGGGCCAATCCCATAGTCCAGGATGATCGAGAAGCGGATGACGACAAATAAGGCGCAGTTCAACAGGACGCCCGAAAGCATGGCGCTGACCGGGCTGGGCGCTTCCGAGTGGGCGTCAGGCAACCAGGCGTGCATGGGGAAGATGCCCGCCTTGGTGCCAAATCCGATCAAGACGAAGACGAAGGCCATCTTGAGCAGGGTCGGGTCGAGCGCCTGCGCGTTCTTGACAATCTCTGTCCACAGGATGGCGGACTCGGGATGCTGGAGGAAGTTCACCGCGTCGGAGTAGACGAGGATGGTGCCGTACAGGCCAAAAGCCACCCCAACGGTGCAGATCATGACATATTTCCAAGCCGCTTCCAGCGAGGAGCGATGCCCGTAGATTCCGACCAGGAAGGCCGAGCCGAGCGTGGTCGCCTCGACCGCCACCCACATCATGATGATGTTGTTGGCCGTGACGACCAGCAGCATCGTGAACAGGAACAACTCGAACAGGCCATAGTACAGGCTGATCTGCGATTCTTTCAACTCGCCAACCTGGAGATCGTGGCGGATGTAGCCCAGCGAGTAGATTCCGACCAGGAACCCTACCACGCCAATGATGAGCAAGAACAAGGCCGCCAGCGCGTCTACGTGGAAGAGGTCGTTCGCGGCAACGACCAGTCCCTGCGCGAGGACGCCCTGCACCACCATGACCGTGAAGACCAGCACTGCGGTCACACTGACGAGATGAAGGACCTCCGCCAGCCATGTCCCGGCGCGTCCCAGCCAGCGCATGGCAAAGGCCGCCAATGAAAGGATGAGAGGCGTCAGCAAAAGCCAGATCAGGGCAGTTGAGTACATGTTCTATCCTTTCAGCGATTTCAATTCGGTCACGTCCAGGGTATGCAGGCTGCGGTTGATCTGCACCAACAGGATGACCATGATGATGACGCCGAAGACCGCGTCGGTGGCGATGCCCACTTCCACGAGTTCTGGCGCATCGTGGGCCAGCAGGGCCAGGGTCAGGTGCGAGCCGTTTTCCATCAAGCAGAAGCCCAGCACCTGCTTGAGCATGTTCTTCTGGGTCAGGATGCACAATTGCCCGAAGAAAAAGTGCGCGATCGAGACCGCTAATGCAGGCTTGAACTCGCTGGCGATCTTGAGTTGCAGCCTGTCAATAATGATGAACGAGACCACCAGGGAAACTGCGGCCAGCGCAATCGAGGGCCAGGGTTTGACGTCCGTGGGCGGCTGGCCTTCCATGCTCTTCTCGGCGCGCGCCAGGACAAACGGCACCAGCAGGGACTTGGTCACGAAGGCGCTCGCAGCCCACAGGTAGAGTTGCTCGGCTTCCATCGTGACGGCCAGCGCCAGGAAGATCAGCACCAGCACAAAGGACTGGATGCCGTACTGGATGGCGGACATGCGCAGGGTCTTCGTCTCGATCACCAGCAACGAAGTGAGAATAAGAAGGCCGCTCAGGCTGTTAATCAGGTTGATATTTTCCATGGACTGTCTCCGATCATCCCATCCACTGCGCGGCAAAAATACCCGAAACCAGCGTCAACGCCGCCAGCGTGACCAGCACGAAAGACATGGCGGGATGGAGCGGCGTCGAGGCGGTCACTTCCTCGGATGGATCGCCAGGCATGGCAGAACTGAACACCCAGAAGATCCAGGCGAAACTGCCGACCGATTCGAGGATGGCGATGACGACCAGCGCATACAACCACGGGCTGGCCTGCGCGGCCTCGAACCCGCCCGCAAAGATGCTGAACTTGCTGAAAAAGGCATTGAAGGGCGGCACGCCGGTCACAGCCAGCGCGGCGACCGTGAAGCACACGCCGACGAGCGGCAATTTTTTCATCACGCCGCGCAGGTTAGGCAACATGCGCGTCCCTGTGGTGTAACTGAGGGCGCCCGCCACCAGGAAGAACAGGCTCTTGGCGAAGGCATGGTTGAAGATGTGCATGACCGCGCCGTTGAACGCCAGCGCCGAGCCAAGAATGGAAACGGAAAGCGCAAAGAAGATATAGGATAACTGTGTGATGGTGGAATAGGCCAGCAGTTTCTTCATATCCTTTTGCGGGAAGTACATCGCAAAGCCGTAGATCATCGTGATGATCGCCAGCGCCGCGCCGATGACCCCGATCAGTTGCGGCACGTTCCCCGCCGAGACAATACAGCGGGCGAAGATGTAGACTCCTACCTTGACCATCGAGGCTGCATGCAGATACGCGCTGATGGGCGTCGGCGCGACCATCGCGTCGGGCAGCCAGAAATGGAACGGCAGTTGCGCCGACTTGCCGTAGCCTGCGATCAGCACCCCGATGAAGATAAAGGTCTTGGCAGAGCCGGTCAGCGCGGCCATGTCGCTGAGGCGCGTGCCGCCCGTCAACGCAAAGAAGAAGGCAGTGGCGGCGTACAGTCCGAGCGAGGCGACCTGGGTGACGATGATGGCTTTCAGCGCAGCCTTGCGCGCCTTCTCGTTGTCGTAGTAGCCGATCAGGCCCCACGAGCAGACGCCGGTCAACTCGAAGAAGATGAGCAGGCCCAACATGGTGGAGGCAAACACCAGTCCCGCCATCGAGCCGATGAACAGGAGCAGGAAAAAGTAGAAGCGGCGCTTCACATCCATTTCGGCGTGTTCGCGGTTTTGGGGAGTCAAATACCCGGCCGCATAGACCACGATCAGGAAACCGACCACGCCCAGCGCCGCGCCGATCAGCGCCGACAGTTTGTCGATCACCACGCCGAAGACCAGCCAGTGGCCGATGGAGAGCAGGTCCACGCTAAGCGTGGCCTTGCCTGCGGCGGTAAAGACGACCAACACGAAAATGCCAGCCAGCGCCGCCAACAATGCAACCAGCGCGCTGAAGAACTTGATCCAATTGCGCGGCAGGACCAGGGTCAATAATCCGCCCGCGAAGGGGAGCAGGATGCTGGCAAGGATAAATTCAGTCATGCAGAGCCTCCTTCTCCTACACGTTCGCGAGGTAGAAGACGAACGACAAGAGCGCTACGCCGAGCGCGGCCCATACCAGGGCTGGCGCATTTATAAAGCGGGTGCGCGCCATGGCGTTTTCCAGCACCCCGGCGATGAAATACCACAGGGCGGCCTTGAGCGGGAAAACCACCAACGCCAGTACGAAACCGACCAGCGAGGGGGAGACCATCGTGCCAAAGGGAACGAAGAGCGCCATGAACAACGCCACCAGCACCAGTTGCTTCAAGTAAATGGACCATTTCAGGATCGCCAGCGAGCGCCCGGAATATTCGGCCAACGGCCCTTCCTGCAACTCCTGTTCCGCTTCGCCCAGATCGAACGGCAGTTTGCCCATCTCCACGTAAGCGGCAAAGGCGAAGGCGGCCATGCTGAGCAAGTAAGCCAGCGAATATGGGAAAGCGCCCATCGCAACCGTTATGCTGATGCGCCACAGGTCAGTCGTTCCCGCCAGGAGCGCCATGACGAAAATGACCAGTAGCAGGATCGGCTCCACCAGCGCAGAGACCAGCAATTCGCGCCGCGCGCCGATGCCCGCAAAGGTCGAGCCCGACTCCAGGCCTGCCACCGCAAAGAAGAAGCGCGGCAGGGCGAACAGGTAGACGATCAGGATCAAATCCCCTGCCCATTCGAGCGGAAAATCCAACGACAGGATGGGGATGAGCATCGCCGCCAGGAACATACAAGCCAGGCTCAGGTAGGGCGTGAAGCGGAAGATCCAGCCCGCCTGCTCGGAGACCACTTCCTGCCGCGTCATCAACTTAGCGATGTCGCGATAATTTTGCAAGAGCGGCGGGCCCTTGCGGGAGTGCATCTTGGCGCGCATGACGCGCGCAAAACCCGAAAAGAGCGGCGCAAGCAGCAGGAGCAGGACTGCCTGCAACAGGCCGATGCCAACCAACCAGAAGG
>JBMOMO010000046.1:0-3591 GCA_049324135.1 Chloroflexota bacterium | reverse complement strand
CAATTCGGCTGGTTCGTCTTTTTGTGTTTCTTCACTCTTTCTTGGAAAGGAGGCGGCGGCCTCGGTAACATTTTCTTTTGATAGAACGATTGCGGTTCGGTAACATTTTCATTTGACTTGACACGGGGCTGAATGGAAAACCTATTGCAAGGCCTGGATTGAATTTTCCAAATGGGGGAGTATCAGCCGCCGTTCACTGCCGGAAAGATTCGTACCTGGTCGTTGTCGTTCACGATCACTGACTCGGCCTCCACCAGTTCGCCATTCAGGGCGGTCAGCGCCACTTCGGGCAGGGGAATGCCGAGTTGCGCCAGAATCTCCCTGAGCGGGGTGGGCTTGCCCAGGGAGATTTCCAGCATATGTTTGCGTTCGGGTATGTAGAAGGTGAGATGCCCGCCAGCGTGGAGTTTCATGGTCGGTTGTTCGCGGTTTGGGTTGGTGTCCGACCTACGCGGGCAACATCTCCAGCGCCCAATTCAACCCCAGTTCGCGCAATTTTTCGGGTGTGGGGACGCCGGTCTGTGGATCCCAGCCTTTTTTGCGGTAGAGCATGGTCAAGGATTGTTCGAATTCATCACGCGGCATGGCGTGACCCTGCAAGGCGCCGTTTTCCAGGCCGGTGAACAGCCGTTCGGGCAGGGTGTCGTCTTTGCGGGAAAACCCTTCGCGTAGGTTGAAGATGCGCGCCATGTTGGTGGCGCGTTCGCCAATTTGCAGGGCCTCGTCCATCGAGATGTTCCAGCCAGCGGCGGCGTTGATGGACAGGAGCACGTCTTCGGGTGGGATGAACGAGCGCGGGGCCGGGCCAAAGAAGCAGTAGCCGATCACTTTTTCCAGGCTGCCCCACTTTTCCAGGATGTAGAAATGATCCATTTTGTCGTCGCCCAGGCTGCGAGGCGGGAGCGCTTTCTTGATCCCCAACCCGGCTGCGCTCTTGAATTGGATCGATTCGGGGTTGGCAAAGGCCGGATCGTGCGCCACAACCAGGTGGTCGGCGCCGATCTCGGAGATGGCGTAGCCCATGCCGACGTTGTATTTGCCGCGCGGTTCGTGCATGGCGAGTTCCTGGCCTTTGACCTGGATGGCAAAGAAGTGCGCGTCGCCGCCAATTTTCTCGGCGGCGCGCTTGCTGCCTTCGGCCAGCAGGTCGCCGATGCCCTCGCGGCGGGCGATCAGTTCGATGACCTTGAGCATGGCTTCGGCGTTGCCAAAGCGCAGGTCGAGCCCGCCGGTGTCTTCCAGGGTCAACAGGCCATGCTCGAAACATTCCATTGCGAACGAAATTGTCATGCCGCAGGAGATGCTGTCGAGCATGTAGGCGTTGCACATTTCGCCCGCTTTGGCTACTGCCTGTAAATCGCTGACGCCGCAATTGGAGCCGAACGATCCGACCGTTTCGTATTCCGGGCCGCCGTATGGAGAAGGTTGCCCGTCCACGGCCACTTCGCGTTTACAGCGTACGGCGCATGCGTAGCAACTGCGCCGCGCGGTGAGCAGTTGTTTTTCGTAGGCTTCCCACTTCAATTCGTCCACGCCTTCGAATGCGCCCTGGCGGAAGTTGCGCGTAGGCAGGATGCCGCCGGTGTTGAGCGGTTCCACCAGCCCGGGCGTGCCGCGTTGCTGCAGATCCCAACTGAGCGGGTTTTCCTTGACGCTTTTTGCAAGTTTGCCGCCGATGCCCATCAGCGTTTTGGCGTCGTAGGCCAGCGACTGGTAGCGCTGGCTGCCGCGCACCGCAATGGCGCGCAGGTTTTTACTGCCCATCACCGCGCCCAGGCCGTTGCGCCCATTGAAATGTCGCAAGTCGTTGGTGATCCCTGCAAAACGCACCAGGTTTTCCCCGGCCGGGCCGGTTTGCAGGACGCGGATTTTCTCGTCGCCCAACTCTGCGCGGATGGTTTCTTGCGCTTCGGCCGTCATCCGGCCCCAGAGATGCCCGGCGGAGCGGATTTCGACCTGTCCATCGTTGATCCAAAGATACACCGGCTTTGGGGCTTTGCCCTTGACGACGATCGCTTCCCAGCCAGCCATTTTCAGTTCTGGCCCCCAGAAACCGCCGGCCTCCGATTCGCCGTAGCCGTTGGTGAGCGGGGAACGCGCCGAGACGACGTAGCGCGTGGCCGTGGATACCGGCGCGCCGGTCAACAGTCCGTTCGCAAAGACAATCACATTGTCTGGCGAGAAAGGGTCGGTGTGGGGCGGCATTTCATTGAGCAGGATATATCCGGCCAGCGCCTTTCCGCCCGGGTACAAACGATAAAAATCCTCACCCAGGGTTTCGGTTTCGATTTTTCCGTTCGTTAAATCGACTCGCAGGATTTTGGCAGTGGTTCCGTACATAAGGACTCCGTAATTCGTGTTTGGTAATTGGTGATTGGCATCAGATCATTTCCAATTACCATTTACCGTTCTAAAGCCAGCGCGCAGGGAACGGGAGGCAGGCCAGGGAGTTCGACCAGTTCCAGCGGCCAGAGCGGGGTGGAAGTCAGGATTTCGTTGCCGGTTTCGCCGACCAGGATAGTGTCTTCCATCTTTGCGCCGGCGACGGTCGGGTTCCAGGCCAGGGCCTGACCGGCGGCCAGCACATCCGCGCCGCCGCTGGCAGCGATATATTCGCGCGGCTCGTAGCCGGTCACGCCGCCCTGGTGATGATGCCGCCATTCGCCAGGGAAACCGGCTTCGGCGTAGGCGGCCTGCCCCATCGCCAGCAGTTCACCCAGGCTTGCGCCGGGGCGGGAGCGGGCAATGAAAGCCGCGTTGATCTGCGCGGCCGCGTGGATTTTGCGCTCCAAGTCGGCTGGAATTTTACCAAAGTGTACCATGCGTGAGAGCGAGCAGACCAGTCCGCGCTGGCGTCCGCTCAACACGAGCAGGGCGAATTTCTCCAGTTTTTTTGCGCTTGGCAGGGGGTGGCGGTAGCGGCGCTCATCGCTGGCGATCAGGTTGACAATCGGTTGGATACCGCGCTTTTGGGTTTCCCCGCCCAGCCGGGCTGCCAGTTCGTATTCCGTCATCCCCGGCTGGATGGCCTGCGCCGCCGCTGTGATGCTTTCGGCGCACAGCCGCCCCAGTTCGCGGAAGCGCTCCCTTTCTTCGGGGGTCAGCCGTGAACGCAGGCGCGAGATTTCGGCGCTGACATCCTGCGCGTTGGCAAATGGTACGTCGCTGAGGAGCGTTTTACCCGCCAGCAGGGTGTTCAGGCCCTTGAGCGGCGTCTCCCAGGGAGAGATGACAAATTCCCAGCCCTGCCTGTCCAATCTTTCCTCGCCTTGCAGGCGCGGGGCTTCGACGTTGTTGGCGGCGACGTAACGCTTCTCGCGGGTGATGACCAGCGAGGCTGCGCCTTCGGTGGCTGCCGTGTTGACATAAGAGGCCGCGCCGCTGGTGGCCCAGGCGAAACTGCTTACCCGGCGCAGCAAGACGGCCTCGGCGTTGTATTTGTCGAGCAGGGCGTGGAGCGAGGTAAGTTTGGTGGAGAGTTCGGTCATGTTAGCAAGTAGTTATTGCGAGTGCGTCGTAGCGCGAAATGGCATTTCGCGCTACTTTACATACGGTATCGTCGAGACCGCGTGCAACAGAAGCCCAACCGGC
>JBMOMO010000045.1:0-26994 GCA_049324135.1 Chloroflexota bacterium | reverse complement strand
AGGCCGTTGGTGTAATCTACTTCCACTTCGACGATGACACCATCCAAACCCACCACGGCGCAGGAGAATACGCGGGCAAGCATAGGGGAAGTTTAGACCAGGTTGGGTGGAATGTCAATTGTAGTCTTGAAGATACGGTAAAATTACCGATATCCGATTAGAGGCATGATGACTGACGAACTGTTCGATATTGTGGACGACGACGATGAAGTGATCGGCCAGGCAACGAGGTCGAGCGCGCATGAACGCGGACTGCTACACCGCGGCGTGCATGTCTTCCTCTTCACCCGTGAGGGAAAACTGCTGATCCAAAAGAGGAGCGCGGAGCGCGCCCAGTACCCATCCGTTTGGGATTGCTCGGTTTCGGAGCATGTCAAGGCCGGCGAGAGTTACCACGAGGCGGCGGGGCGCGGCCTGTTCGAGGAACTGGGCCTGACGGGCATCGAAGTGCGGCCCCTTGTCCGCTTCAAGATGGAATACGGGCCGAATGACAACGAGATCAGTGTGCTCTTCGAGGGCGCGGTCGACCCAGGCATGGTCAGGTTCGACCCGGGCGAGATCGCGGGGGTCGAATATCACCGCCTGGCTGAATTGCGCGCTTTCATGGAAAACGGCGAACGGCCGTTCAGTTACTGGTTCGCGCAATTGTTCCGCTGGGCGCTGGACGAGCCTTCGAGGTTGCAAGTGTTAGAAACCTGGTGAACTCCCAGGCCTACGGCATGAACCGGATGAGGAGCCAGTAGATTCCCGCTGCAACCAGCGCCGTCGCCGGGATGGTGAACACCCAGGCCACCACGATTTCCTGCGCCACGCCCCAGCGCACTTTGTTGGCGCGCTCCGCCGCCCCGACGCCCATGATGGCCGAACTGACCACCTGGGTGGTGCTGACCGGCCCGCCTACCAGCGAGGCGACCAGGATCACAGCCGCCGAAGCCAGTTGTGACACGAATCCGTCCACCGGCTTGATCTTGTAGAATTTTCCCCCCAGCGTGCGGATCAACCGCCAGCCGCCTAAGGCGGTGCCCAGTCCCATCATCGTACTGGAGAGCAGGATGACCCACATAGGCACGTCGAAGACCTGCAAGTAACCTCCCGTCACCAACGCCAGGGTGATGATGCCCATCGTCTTCTGCGCGTCGTTGGTGCCGTGGCTGAGCGCCAGCGCCAGCGCCGTCACAGCCTGGATGCGCTTGAAAAAGGTGTTGATCTTGGGCGTGGCGCTCCAGGCCAGGAGCAGGGTCAACCGCAGCAGCGCGAACCCGACCAGGAAACCAATGATTGGCGAAGTGAATAAGGCGATCAAGATCTTCTCCAACCCGTGCAATTTGATCGATTGCCAGCCCGCCCCGACCAGCACCGCGCCGATGAACCCGCCGATGAGCGCATGGGAGGAACTGCTGGGAAACCCCAGGTACCAGGTCAGCAAATTCCAGAAAATGGCGCCTGCCAGCGCGGCGATCAAGACCTGCATGTTGATCGTCCCTGCCGCCACGATCTCGTCGCCGATGGTCTTGGCTACGGCCACGCCAAAAAGCAACGGCCCCAGGAAATTCGCCGCTGCAGCAATTCCCAGCGCAATGCGCGGGGAAAACGCCCGCGACGAGATCATCGAAGCGACGACATTGCTGGAATCGTGGATCCCGTTCAGGAAATCGAAAATGAGCGCCAGGAGGATCACGACAATGATAACTGCTTCCATTACGCGGCCTCTCCTAGGTGATCTTTACAACAATGTCTGCGATCACGTTAGCGGCCTCATCGCCCCGGTCGGCCGCATTGCTCAAGTGACGGTACACCTCGCGCGATTTAAGCATTTTGACCACATGCTTGATGTCTTCCGCGCCGCTGAACAGATCGGCCAGCGCCTCGCGGTACACATCTTCCACCCGGTTTTCGAGCGCCTTGGCGCGCTGGGCGTGTTCGGCGGCCACCGCCGGGTGCCGTTCCAGGCGGTCCACGGCCAGCGAAAGTTCGTAAGTCGCATCCCTCAACAGCGACGCAATACGCTGCATGTACTGGGTGGGCGCCACTTTCAGGATTTCCATTTCATTCACGGTGCTGTAAGCGTAATCCAACACATCGTCGATGGCCCGCGAAAGCGCAAAAATATCCTCCCGGTCGAACGGGGTCACAAAGGTCTTGTTCAACTCATCGATCAGGATACGGCGCGCTTCATCGGCTTCCTTCTCTTTCGCGCCAACGCGCGCCGCATCTGACGGGTCGCGGCTGGCAAAGAAAGCCTTCAACGCCTCCATCCCCTCCAGCGACAGCGTGGCCTGGTCGCGGATCAATTTGATAAAAACGCTCTGGCGTTTGGTAAACAGGTTTCGCATCATGGTACTCCTTCTGGAACTTACCGCTCGAAATCACGTCAATACGGGATTTTCAAGATATTCAGGCGGCAGTTGGACTGCCGCCTGAATTTGGTCATGTTAGAATGTTAACAGATTTTACCCTAAATTTACGATAATTTTATAGGACTTGAAAATGACGTGTATCCGCCGCTCCCGGGCCATCCTCCTGCTCGCGCTTCTCTTCCTGACCTCCTGCCTGCCAGCCCTCCCCGGCCTGGTTCCAACCCCTACGGCGTCCCCGCTCCCTTCCCCTACTTCGACCTTACCGCCGACAGGGACGTCCACCCCGCCGCCCACTGCCACATTCAGCGCCACCCCGCTCCCGCGCCCGGCGCGCGCCCTCATCCTCAGCATCGACGGCTTCCGCCCCGAGGCCATCGAACTGGCGCCCATGCCCAACCTGCAAGCCCTGATGCAGACCGGCGCCTACAGCCTCACCGCGCAGACCATCTTCCCCAGTTCCACGCTCCCCGCCCATTCGTCCATGTTGACCGGCTTGTGTCCCTCCAAACACGGCGTCGATTGGAACAGTTACCTGCCCGAACGCGGTTACGCCAACGGCGTGGACATCTTCGACCTGGCCCAGGCGGCCGGGATGCAAACCCTCATGGTGGTCGGCAAGGAAAAACTGCGCCAGGTCACCGAACCCGAAAGCACTGACTTCTTCACCTACATCAACGACCGCGACAAGGTCATCGCCCAGGAAGTGATCGAACTCATCCCCCATGGCTTCGACCTGCTCTTTGTCCACTTCCCCTTGCCAGACGGCATGGGACACGAATACGGCTGGCTCTCACCCGAACAACTCAGCGTCCTGTACCGCGCCGACGAAGCCCTGCTCGACATGCTGCTGGCGCTCGAACAGGCCGGCCTGCGGGACACGACGCTCGTCATCATCACTGCCGATCACGGCGGGCATGACACCACGCACGGCTCCAGCCGGCCCGAAGACATGACCATCCCGTGGATCGCCGCCGGGCCGGGCGTCCAACCGGGACAATTGACCACCGCCGTCAACACCACCGACACCGCCGCCACAGTCGCCTGGGCGCTGCGCCTGCCCATCCCGCCCGAATGGGACGGCCTGCCCATCTTGGAAGCCTTCGGCCTGCCCGACCAGCCGCACCCCCAGCCGCGCTGCCGCTAACGCGCTTGGGAACCTACTGCGCTGTGCTATAATTTTCGAAATTTTATCGAGGTAACTTCCCAGTGAGTCAAAATAAAATCAGCCGACGCGATTTCCTGAAACTGGCCGGCGCGCTGTCCGTAGGGGCGGCGCTGCCGCGAGCGGTCGAAACGTTTGCAGCGCCCTTTCCCCAAGTTGAACCCAAGAACGTCGTCATCGTCGTGTTCGACGCCCTGTCTTCATACAACGTGTCGCTTCAAGGCTATGCGCGCAACACCATGCCCAACCTTGCGCGCCTTGCCAGGCGCGCCATCGTCTATCACAACCATTACGCCGGCAGCAATTTCACCTCCCCCGGCGCCGCCTCGCTGCTGACCGGCGCGCTGCCGTGGACGCATCGGGCAATAGAATTCGGCGGCCGGGTCGCCCCGGATTTCACCTCCAAGAGCATTTTCCGGGCGTTTGCAGGCCATCATGCCATTGCCTACACCCACAATACCTGGGCGGACCTCTTCCTCAAACAATTCCAAAACGACATCGAAGAACTGATCCCACGCGCCAGCCTGTATCTCACCTCGTACGACGCCACCATCGGCGCGATATTCAGGAATGACGAAGACCTGGCAGCCGTCAGTTGGGCGCGGACGATGAAGGCCAAGGAATATGGCTATGCCTATTCCCTGTACCTTTCTCGGTTTTATGAGTCGCTGGTCAAATACCAGGTCAAGAACCTCGAACCGCTGTTCCCGATCGGCTTTCCCACCTCCGGCTCGGACGGCGGTTTCATCCTCGAGCAAGCCATCTCGTATCTCTTGCGGCGCATGGAAGCGGCCCCCAAGCCCTTCATCGGCTATTTCCACCTCCTGCCGCCGCACAAACCCTACCGCCCATCGAAAGAATTTTATGAAGCATTCCGGGGCGACGGCTACCTGCCCATCGAAAAGCCCGTCGACGAAGCCTTCACCAAGGCGGGACGGGAGAACCTGGCGCTCGAACGCCGCTTCTACGATGAATTCATCCTGTACTGCGACCAGCAATTCGGGATGTTGTACGATGCGCTCGATGCCTCGGGCTTGCTGGCCGATACCTATCTCATCCTGACCTCGGATCACGGCGAAATGAACGAACGCGGCGTCAGCGGACACGGCACCAACTTGTTGTACGACCCCATCCTCCGCGTCCCGCTGGTCATTTTCGAGCCGGGCCGCGAGGCCGGCGTGGACGTGTACGACAACGTCAGCGCGATTGACCTGCTGCCGACGCTGGCGCACCTGACCGGCCAGCCCATCCCAGACTGGGCGGAAGGCGTGATCTTGCCGCCCTTCGCGCCGCTGCAAGAGAGGAACGTGTACGCCGTGCGCGCCACGCAGAACGCGCCCTCCGCGCCGTTGACCATCGCCTCTCTGGCGCAGGTCACAGGGGACTACAAACTGCATTATTACTTCGGCTACAAAAGCCTGCCGGAGGAGGGGATGGTAAAACTGTTCGATATCAAGTCCGACCCGGAAGAAATGACCGATCTATCTGTGACGAAGAAGTCCGTTGCAGACGAGTTGCTCCACCAACTCAAGGCCAAACTGCAAGAAGCGAATGAACCTTATTTGGGCGGGTGATGGTATCGCTGTATGAGTAGGGAAGCCCGCAAACCCTGCCTTGTCACAAAAAACAGACGTCCAATCTTTCTGTGATTAGACGTCTGTTTTTCATTTGCCGGTTTTGCTACCGTACAAAACTAACTTTGATGTCATTGCGAGCGTTCTTTGCGAAGCAATCTCCCTGCTCAAGAGGGGGTTGCTTCGGGAAGAACACCCTCGCAACGACATTTGTACGGTAGAGGATTGCCGGTAAAATAGGGATTATGTTTTCTTCAAGGCCGGCAGGCCGGTTTTCATCTCGACCACCTGGTACCCCGCAGGGACGGCCTCCAGCGCGCCGCTTTTGATCTCACGGGCAAAGAAGAACAACTTGCTTTCCTTCCCGCCCGCCCGTTGGACAGATTTGGCGTGAAGATAGTAGGTTTGACCTTTCGAGTTTTTATATGCAAAAGCCATGATATGCTCCTTTCCTTTGGCAGGAAAAATATAGTAAACTCAGTGTAGCACAGATTTTCTAAATGTCAACCAGGAATTTGGACACATGAACTCCAATATGATGATCGTTTCTTCGCTGGAAGAATTGCGCTCCGCCCGCGCCATCCTGGATGAGCCGGTCGGGTTGGTGCCGACCATGGGTGCCCTGCACGAGGGACACCTGTCGTTAGCCCGCCGCGCCGCGCAGGAATGCGCCAGCGTGGTCGTCAGCATCTTCGTCAACCCGGCGCAGTTCGGGGCGGCCGAAGACCTGTCCCGTTACCCGCGCGACCTGGAACGCGACCTGCGCCTGCTGGAACCGCTGGGCGTGGACCTGGTGTGGACGCCCGCAGCCGAGGACATGTATCCAAACGGCTACCAGACCTGGGTCCAGGTAGAAGCGTTGGCCGAGCCGCTCGAAGGGGCGCATCGTCCAGGTCATTTCCGCGGCGTGACGACCGTGGTCGCAAAATTGTTCAACGGCGTCCAACCGGCCAGGGCTTATTTCGGGCAGAAGGACGCCCAGCAGGCGGCCGTCATCCGCCGCATGGCGCTGGACCTGAACTTCCCCATCCAGATCGTCACCTGCCCGACGGTGCGCGAAGCGGACGGGCTGGCCATGTCGAGCCGCAACGCCTATCTCAGCCCGGAAGAGCGCCAGGCCGCCACCGTGCTGTTCCGCGCCCTGGGCGCCGCCCAGGCGGCCTATGAAAATGGGGAGCGACGGGCGGAAACCTTGCGCCAGGTTGTACAGGATGTGCTGGCTGGCGAACCGCGCGCCCAGGTGCAGTACGTTTCCTGCGCCGACGCCGAAACCCTGCAAGAGTTGGAAACGGTGAGCGGCAAGGCCCTGCTCTCGTTGGCCGTCTTGGTCGGCAAGACGCGCCTGATCGATAATTTCGTGTTGGAATAGAATCTCCTGAAGATAGTTTTGCATGGTGAAAAAGACCACCCCGCACTACTGGCTCAACTTGCTTGGCGCGGCGCTGGCGGCGCTGCTGCTGTTTGGGTTGGGCGGGTCGGTGTGGTTTTCGCACCGGCAGGCTTACAACTACCTGCATCCGCCGCGCCAACCCGCTCCCAGCGGAGAGGAACTGGCGCAGCGCGGCATTGCCTGGCAGGCGGTCGAACTGCTCACCGCCGACGGCCTGCGCCTGGCGGCCTGGTACACGCCGCCCCAAAACGGCGCGCTCATCCTCGTAGCGCACGGCTACGGCGACCGGCGTTCCGAAACCTTCTACGCCCTGTTCGCGGAACACGGCTACGGCGCGCTGGCCTGGGACTTCCGCGCGCACGGCGCCAGCCAGGGGGACCTGTCCACGCTCGGCTATTACGAGATGCTGGACGTGGAGGCCGCGCTCGACTTTGCCCTGGCGCAGCCCGGCGTAGAGCGCATCGGCGGCTGGGGCGGCTCCATGGGCGCCGTGACGATGATCCGCGCGGCGGCGCAGCGCCCCGAGATCGAAGCGCTGGTCGCCGACAGTCCCTTCCCGTCGCTGGAAGACGAACTGGACTGGCGCGTCCCGTACCCGCTGCTGAATCCCCTCATCCGCTTCTTTGCCGAACGAGAGAGCGGCCTCCGTCTCGATATGGTTCGTCCGCTCGACGACATTGCCCGCATCAGCCCGCGCCCGGTCTTCCTCATCCAGGGATTAAGCGACAGGATGGCGCCGCCCGATTCCGCCCAGCGCCTGTACGACGCCGCCGGCGAGCCGCGCCAACTGTGGACAGAGCCAGGCGTCCCGCACCTGGGCATGTACGCATACTACCGCGAACGATATGTCAGGCGGGTGATCGAGTTCTTCGATGCTTACTTGTTGGACAAGTAGAAAAGACTTGACAAGTTCGTTTTATTCCATATAATTGAAAATGATTTTCAATAAGTGACATGACCGCATCCGCCTGGCTCACCCAACTGCAATCCAACGGCTACCGGCTGACCAACGCCCGCAAGGCGGTGGTGGAGACGGTGGCGCAGACGCGATCCGCGCTCAACCCGCTGGAGGTGTACGAGCAGGCCAGGGCCGCCTGCCCTGGCTTGGGGTTGGTGTCGGTCTACCGCACGCTGGAAAAACTGGAAGAACTGCATCTCATCCAGCGCGTGCACCAGCCCGGCGGCTGCAACGCCTACCTGCCGCACGCCGAGGGCCACCAACACCTGATCATCTGCCAGAAATGCGGCCGGGCGGTGTACTTCGAAGGCGATAACCTGGAGGCCTTTTTCGAGCGCGTGGCCGGGGAACACGGATTTACGGTTAGTGAACACTGGTTGCAATTGTTCGGCCTGTGTTCGGAATGCAGCAAAAACTGACAAAGAGGAGTCAACCATGTGTATGTTCTGCGCAGCCATGCCGGCCGCGATAGCGGTCGGGGCCAATCTCCAGGCAAAGCAAAACCAGGAGCGGCGTGAGGCCGAAGAACGCGGGCAGGAACCCAGGCGGCAGGTCCCGGCCATGGCCTGGATTGGGGTTGTCCTGGCGGCGCTGGCGTTCGTTTCGGTCCTTTACCACAGTCAATTCGACGGGTAGCGCCTCACAGGCGCGGGCAAGAAAACCGGAGTCCGAAGCGGTTGGAGTCCGGTTTTCTTGCGCCCGTTTTTATTGAAAACGAATTTCATTTTCAAAAGGAGAAAACAATGTTCACAAAAAAGATATTGCCCCTCTTCCTGCTTGCCAGCCTGCTGCTGGCGGCCTGCGGCGGGAGCGCGCCTGCCGAGGGCAGCGGCCTCAAAGTGGTCGCCTCCACCACCATCGTCGGCGACGTGGTCGCGCAGGTGGGCGGCGACCTGATTCAGTTGACCGTCCTCTTCCCGCCCGGCGCGGACCCGCACACCTTCGAGCCGCGCCCGCAGGATCTTGCCGCCCTGAGCGAAGCCCAGGTGGTGGTCATCAACGGCATGGATTTGGAAGAAGCGCTCGAACCGGCGCTGGAAGCCAACGTGACCGGAACCATCATTCACGCTTCTGAAGGGATCGAAGTTCTGGCCTTCGAGGGCGAGGAACACGAGGGGGAAGAGCATGAAGGCGAAGAGCACGAAAGCGAAGAGCACGAGGGTGAAGAACATCACCACGAAGGCGGCGACCCGCATACCTGGACCGACCCGAACAACGTCATCGTCTGGGCGCAGACCATCGCCGCGGCGCTGGCCGAGGCCGATCCTGCCAACGCCAAAGCCTACCAGGCCAACGCGGACGCCTACGTCGCCGCGCTCACGGAACTGGACGGCTGGATCCACGCGCAGGTGGAGCAGATTCCCGCCGAGCGCCGGAAACTGGTGACCGACCACCGCGCCTTTGGCTATTTTGTTGATGAATATGGGCTGGAGCAGGCCGGCGCGCTGGTCGGCTCGTTCAGCACCAACGCAGCGCCATCGGCCCAGGAACTGGCCGCGCTGGAAGACAAGATCAAGGAGCAGGGCGTCCCGGCTGTGTTCGTTGGAAAGACCGTCAATCCCGAACTTTCCGAACAGGTGGCGCAGGATACCGGCGTGAAGTTGGTATACGTCTACACCGGTTCGCTGTCCGAACCGGGCGGCGAAGCGGATTCATATATCGAGTTCATGCGCTATAATGTCGATGCGATCGTAGAAGCGTTGAAGTGATTTAGCCCTCACCCCCATCCCCTCTCCGTCAGGGAGAGCGGCGCAGGGGTGAGGGAGCAGGAATGGATACGTACCCTCACCCCCATCCCCTCTCCCTCAGGGAGAGGGACGCAGGGGTGAGGGAGCAGGAACTTATATGTACCCTCATTCCCATCATCTCGATGACCAGCCCATCCTCGACGTACAGCATTTGGATGTACGTTACAACGGCCACTTTGCGCTGGAAAACATCACCTTCCACCTGCACGCCGGGGAACGGGTGGCGGTGGTCGGTCCCAACGGCGCGGGCAAGAGTACGCTCTTCAAGGTGGTGGCGGGCGTCTTGCAGCCTTCCAGCGGCGAAGTCGCCATCTATGGTTCGGGGCCGCGCGGACACGTGTGCATCGCCTACGTGCCGCAGCGCAGCCAGGTGGACTGGAGGTTCCCGGTCAGCGTGGCCGATGTGGTGATGATGGGGCGCATTGCCAAACTGGGGTTGCTGGGCTGGCCGAAGAAAAGCGACTGGGAACACGTCCGGCGCGCCTTGCGGACGGTGAACATGGAAGACCTGTCGAAACGCCAGATCAGCCAACTCTCCGGCGGGCAGCAGCAGCGCATGTTCATCGCGCGCGCCCTGGCGCAGGAAGCCGAACTGATGCTGATGGACGAGCCGCTCACCGGGCTGGACGCGCCCTCGCAGGCCGACATCCTGTCCCTGCTGGATGAATTGCAGCGCCAGAAGGTCACGGTCATGGTCGCCACCCACGACCTGGAGCAGGCCGCGCAGTATTTCGACCGCATCATGCTGCTCAACCACCAGTTGATCGGCTTTGGCGCGCCGGGTGAAGTGCTGCAACCCGAAAACCTGCTCCGCGCTTACGGCGGGCGACTGCACGTGGACAGGGAGGGGTTGGTGCTGGTAGACGAGTGCTGCCCACCGGATTAATTTACGATTTACGATTGACGATTATTCTCAAGGAGGCAGGATGAACGAAAAAGAGTTCAAAGACAAGACCAAGCGAGTGGCGCTGGGTGTCATTCGCCTGGTGGAAGATTTGCCAAACACAAAAGTTGCTGATGTCCTCGGCCGTCAAGTGCTTCGCTCGGCAACCTCCATAGGCGCGAACTACCGGGCTGCTTGCCGGGCCAAATCTACGGCGGACATGATCAACAAATTGAAGATCGTCGAGGAAGAAAGCGACGAGACGCTTTACTGGTTCGAGTTACTTACGGAGAGCGGTATCATTTCTCCAGCAAAGACACCCGGGCTTTACAAAGAGACTGATGAAATCCTCTCCATGACGGTCGCTTCCATCAAGACCTTGCGCTCCCGTAAATCGTAAATCCAAAATCGTAAATCCAAAATGTCCTTCATCCTCGAACCTTTCTCCTACGCCTTCATGCAGCGCGGGCTGGCCGCCGCCGTGCTGGTCGGCGTCGTGTGCGCGGTGGTGGGCGCGTACGTCGTCTTGCGCGGCATGGCCTTCTTCGGCGACGCGCTGGCGCACACCATCCTGCCGGGCGTGGCGATTGGCTACCTGGTTAGCGGCGGCGCGCGCGACTCGCTCTTCTGGTGGGCGCTCGGCACGGCCGTCATCGCCGCGCTGGGCATCGGGGCCATCAGCAAGCAGGCCCAGGTCAAGGAAGATACGGCCATCGGCGTCATCTTCGCCGGCATGTTCGCCCTGGGGATCGCGCTCATCTCCACCGTCCGCAGTTACGCGGTGGACTTGAGCCACTTCCTGTTTGGGGACGTGCTGGGCGTCTCATCCCAAAGCCTGTGGCTGATCCTGGTCTTCAGCGGGATCGTCATCCTGGTCATCGCCGCGTTCTACAAAGAATTCCTGACCCTGTCCTTCGACCCCATCCTGGCCGCGACCTTGCGCCTGCCGGTTGGCCTGCTCAACAACCTGCTGCTGGCGCTCATTGCCGTGACGATTGCCGTCTCGCTGCAAACCGTCGGCGTGGCGCTGATGGTCGCCATGCTGGTCACGCCGGCCGCTACGGCCTACCTGCTCACACACCGCCTGCCGGTTATGATGGCGCTGGCCGCGCTGATCGCCTCGCTTTCCGGGGTAGTAGGCCTGTATCTCTCGTATTACCTGAGCATTGCCTCCGGCGCGGCCATCGTCCTGACGGCTACCGCCTTTTTCCTGCTGGTCTTCCTCATCAAGCGGCCGAGAAACAATTGACAGATGAAAACGCCACGCGCTTCCAAAGCGCGCGGCATTTTTTGTTAAAATAAAAGCGATGCCCGACCTGCTCCAATCCCTCCAACGCCATGACCTGGGACACCTGCGCATCGCGGCAGGACTGTGGAGCCTCGAACTGGCGGCCAGGGAGGCCGAGTCCGCCGCCGCCGAACTGGCCGCCTCGCTCCTGGACCCGGGACTGCTGGCCGAGACCCTCGAGGTGCTCCCTGCTGACGCCAGGGCCGCCCTGGCCGCGCTGGTTGCCAACCAGGGACGCATGCCCTGGCCGGAATTTGCCCGCCGCTTCGGCGACATCCGCGAGATGGGTCCCGGCAAACGCGACCGCGAGGGGCCGCGCTTCCAGCCCGCCTCGCCCGCCGAAGCGCTCTACTACCGCGCCCTGCTGGCAAAGGCCTTTTTCGACGCGCCCGGCGGCGCGCTCGAATTTGCCTACATCCCCAACGACTTGCTGCCCCTCATCCAAAGCAGGATCGAATCCAGCCTCCCGTCTGCAAAAAGCGACAGCCTGGGCCGCCCGGCCTCGCCCGGCGAAAAGGCGCATCCCCTCCCGGCCAGCGACGCCATCCTGGACGACGCGACCAGCCTGCTGGCCGCCCTGCGCATGGGACTCGCGCCGCCCGAAACGGACATCCCGCTGCCTGTTCTGGAGGGCTTCCTGCGCGCGGCCAGGATCATCCTGAAAGCGGGTCCCAAGCCCGAGGCTGTCAAAGCCTTCCTGGCAGCCCCGCGCGCCGAAGCGCTGGGAATGCTGGCGCAAGCCTGGAAGGAAAGCGAGACCTTTGACGAACTGCGCCAACTGCCCGGCCTCCTTTGCGAGGGCGAATGGACGAACCAGCCGCAGGTGACGCGCGCCTTCCTGCTCGACCTGCTGGAGGCCATCCCAGCGGGCAAGTGGTGGAGCCTGGCGGCCTTCCTGCGCGATGTGAAGGCCAGGTATCCCGATTTCCAGCGCCCGGCCGGCGACTACGACTCGTGGTTCATCAAGCGCACAGCAGACGGGACCTACCTGCGCGGCTTTGCCTGGTGGGAGCAGGTGGACGGCGCGCTCATCCGTTACCTGGTCACCGGGCCGCTCTTTTGGCTGGGACGGGTGGAACTGGCAGCGGCGGAACAGGGCGGGGAGGCCACTGCTTTTCGGTTTGTCGCTTTGGAGGCAAAGAAGGAGGAAAAAGGGAAGATCACAGTGGCTTCCAACGGGCGCATCCTGGTCGAGCGGACGGCCCCGCGCGCGGTGCGCTACCAGGTCGCGCGTTTCTGCGAGTGGGAGGCGCCCAAAGCGGAAGCGTACTCGTACCGCGTCTCGCCGGCTTCGCTGGAACGCGCCGCTCGCCAGGGATTGAAAGTAGAACACCTGCTTTCGCTGCTGGCGAAGCACGCCGCGGGCGGCGTCCCGCCCGTTTTGGCGGGGGCGCTCAAACGCTGGGAAATTAACGGAACCGAAGCGCGGGTGCAGGGCCAGGTCATTTTAAGGGTCAGCAGGCCCGAGGTCCTGGAAGAGATGCGCAAGTCCAGGGCGGGGCGCTTCCTGGGCGAAATGCTGGGCCCGACCGCGGTCATCGTCAAGGACGGCGCGCAGTCCAAAGTGCTGGCGGCGCTGGCAGAATTGGGCCTTTTGGCGGAAGAAGAAAAATAGGGCGACTGTCATCCCAAATTGGTGACAGTCGCCTTTTTGTCGGAATCGGAAAATTGCTATAATCAGTTTGCCAATTTGCTCATAGGAGAAACAGATGTCCAAAATCGCATGGATTCAGCAAGAAATCGAAAACCTGAAAGAGGCGGGGCTATACAACACTATCCGCACGCTCTCGTCGCCGCAGGGGGCCTGGCTGGTGGTGGACGGGAAGAGGGTGCTCAACTTCTGCTCGAACAATTACCTGGGGCTGGCCAACCACCCGAAGATTGTGGAGGCGGCCCGCCGCGCGACCGAGACGCACGGGGTGGGACCGGGCGCGGTGCGCTCGATTGCGGGGACGATGGATTTGCACATCGAACTGGAAAAACGCATGGCCGCTTTCAAGGGTGTGGAAGCGGCCATTACATTCCAGAGCGGCTTCACCGCCAACCTGGCCACCATCCCGGCGCTGGTGGGCAAGGAGGATGTCATCTTCTCTGACCGCCTGAACCACGCATCCATTATCGATGGCTGCCGCCTTTCGGGCGCGAAGATCATCGCATACGAACACAACAGCCCGGAATCGCTGGAGGAGCAGATCAAGGCCAACCTGGGCCAGTTCCGCCGCGCGCTGGTCGTGACCGACGGCGTGTTCAGCATGGACGGCGACATTGCCCCGCTGGACAAGGTCTACGAAGTGGCGAAGAAGTACGACATCCTGCTGATGGTGGACGACGCGCACGGCGAGGGCGTGATCGGCAAGGGCGGGCGCGGCATCGTGGACCACTTCGGGCTGCACGGCAAAGTGGACGTGGAAGTCGGCACCATGTCGAAGGCCTTCGGCGTGATGGGCGGCGTGGTAGCCGGCGACAAGGTCATCGTGGAGTGGCTGCGCCAGCGCGGGCGGCCCTTCCTGTTCTCGTCGGCCATGACCGTACCGGATACCGCCGCCTGCCTGGCTGCGGTGTCCCTGCTGGAGGAATCCACCGAACTGGTGGACAAACTGTGGGAGAATGCCCGCTATTTCAAGGCCGAGATGAGACGCCTGGGCTTCGACACCGGCGCGAGCGAAACGCCCATCACCCCGGTCATGTTGGGCGAAGCGCCGCTGGCGCAGCAGTTCAGCCGCGAACTGTACGCGGCTGGCGTGTTCGGCATGGCCATCGGCTTCCCGACCGTTCCGCAGGGCAAGGCGCGCATCCGCGTGATGATCTCGGCTGCGCATTCGCAGGATGACCTGGATGCCGGGCTGGAAGCGTTCGCGAAGGTGGGCAGGCAGTTGGGGGTGATCGGGTAAATCTGTTCATTTCTACTACTCACCGGGCGGCAAACGTTCCTTGTTGGAACGGTTTTGCCGCCCGATTTTATATACGGGTATAATCAATTATCACAACCCCAACGTTGCAATGCCTAAGATTTGTAACCACAAGAAAGAGAATTGAAATGCTAACGCGAATTGTGACCAAAAACTTCAAACGCTTCGATGATTTTGATATCGAATTAGGAAAAGCCGTTGTTCTTATTGGTCCAAATAATTCGGGCAAGACAACCGCTCTACAAGCCTTAGCATTGTGGGATATTGGATTAAGACGATGGAATGAAAAGCGACAGGGGAAAGGCGCATCAGAGAAACGTCCGGGAGTGGCGATTAACAGACGAGACTTAATTTCAGTGCCGGTACCAAATGCCAGTCTCTTGTGGCGAGGCTTGCATGTCAGGAACGTTGAACGCATAAATGGAAGACCAAACACACAGAATATCAGAATTGACATCCTGGTTGAAGGTATTTCGAATGGAATAAATTGGAAGTGCGGGCTTGAGTTTGATTATGCCAACGAAGAATCTTTTTACTGTCGCCCATTGCGTTTGTCGGAAGATGAAAATCCGAAACGAATGGAGATACCTGTCGAGGCCGCGGAGACCCATGTTGCATTCCTTCCGCCGATGTCAGGGTTAACTGCTGTAGAACCTAAATGGGAGCCTGGACGCATTAACGTACTTATCGGTGAAGGACAAACCGCGCAAGTACTAAGAAACTTATGTTTTCAGATTTCTGAAAAGGGCACATCTTGGGAAAGTTTAGTCGACCATATTTACAGGCTGTTTGGTGTAACACTGATGTCCCCTGACTACATCAAAGAGCGTGGTGAAATAACGATGCAATATGAAGAGCAAAACGGTATGCGGCTTGATCTTGCGTCGTCTGGGCGCGGGCTGCATCAAACCCTGCTATTGCTTGCCCACCTTTACGCCAATCCAGGAACAGTTCTGTTGTTGGATGAGCCGGATGCTCACCTGGAAGTACTCAGACAACGGCAAACTTATCAGGTTTTGACAGAAATTGCGCAACAACAAGGATCTCAAATTATTGCCGCCAGTCACTCAGAGGTTGTTTTGAATGAGGCAGCAAGCCGCGATATGGTCATTGCCTTTGTCGGAAAGCCGCATCGAATTGACGGCAGAGTAAGCCAGGTCATGAAATCTTTAACCGATTTGGGCTTCGAGCAATATTATCAAGCGGAGCAGACAGGCTGGGTTCTTTATCTGGAGGGGCCTACGGATCTGGCGATTTTACAAACCTTTGCGAAAAAATTAAACCACCCTGGCGTCAGGGCGCTTGAGCGCCCGTTTGTTTATTACGTAGCAAGCAACATACCTCAAAAAGCAGAGAATCATTTTTATGGGTTACGAGAAGCAAAACCAGATTTGATAGGGATTGCCATTTTCGATAGATTGGACAGAGAATTACAATCAGATAACCGCCTGAAAGAATTGATGTGGAACAAACGAGAAATAGAAAATTATCTCACAATGGAAGAAGTTTTAATGGAATATGCAAAGACGGGGATTGTGAATGATTTATTCGGGTATCAGGAAAGAGAGAACAGAGAGAAAATCATGCGAGAGACGATCAGGCAACTGGAAGATGCGCTAAATGCGCTAAGAAGGCCCGCTCCCTGGTCAGACGATATCAAAGCGACAGATGATTTTCTTGATCCGCTTTTCGATCAGTATTTCTCGAAACTTGGTCTACCTAACGTTCTGAGGAAGAGTGATTACTATATATTGGCTGACCTTGTTCCCGTTGAGAAAATAAGCCAAGAAGTGATCGAAAAACTTGATGCCATTGTTGAAATTGCGTCACGGGCAAAGCCGAGGGGAAATTAGCCCAATCCAACGTAGTATGCGCAATAAGTCATTGGAGACCCAAAATATTAATCGCACAGATCATGCCTGGAAGCGATTGACACGCTGGCTCGCCTCAGACCTGGCCTGGTGGCTGCTGGCGCTGACCGGCGTCCTCCTGCGCCTGCGGCAGTACACCGCCAACCGCTCGCTGTGGGCCGACGAGGCCAGCCTGGCCTACAACCTGGCCAACCGCTCCTTCGCGGAACTGACCGGACTGCTGGACTACCACCAGGCCGCCCCCATCGGCTTCCTGTTCATCGAGAAGTTCTTCGTCGTGACTCTGGGGAACTACGATTACGTCATGCGCCTCTTCCCGCTGCTCTCCGGCATCCTGGCGACCGTCCTGGTCTACCGCATCGCGCGGGAGCATTTCGGATGGGCGGGACTGCTCGCGCTGGCGATGTTCGCGATAGGATACTTCCTGGTCTACTACGCTTCGGAACTCAAGCAGTATTCCAGCGACGTGATGGCGGCCGTGTTGCTGGTCTACCTGGCAGGCCGCTGTCTGAGGGAAGAAGCGCAGGGCCGGGACTTCTCCTGGCTGGGCGCGGCGGGTGTGGTCATCATCTGGGTCTCGCATCCGTCCGTGTTCATCTTGGCGGGCGTCGGCTTGGCGCTGCTGCTCGACACACTGACCCGCAAGGGACGCGCGCCGCTGGCCTGGCTGGTGGGCATGGGGCTGGCCTGGCTGGCCTCCTTCGGGCTGGAATATTTCGTCTCCCTGCGGCACATCGTTGCCGACGGCTACCTGATCGAATACTGGCGCAAAGCCTACATGCCCATGCCGCCCTGGAGCGAGCCGGGCTGGTTCGTCAAAATCTACACCTCCTTCCTGTACATCAGCCTGCATACCCATTGGGCCATGTCGGCCATCTTCCTGCTCCTGGCCCCCATTGGCGCCCTGTCGCTATGGGCCAGGCAGCGCAGCCTGGCGCTCATCCTGACCCTGCCCTTCCTCGTCACCCTGGCGGCCTCGGCCTTGCAGAAATACCCGCTCATGCAAAGGTTCATCCTTTTCCTGGCGCCGCTGGCCTTGTTCCTGATGGCCGAGGGCTTGGGGCGCATCTACCGGTTGGTCGCAAAATGGAACCGCGCCCTGGCGCTGGTCGCTTGCGGGCTGCCGGTAGCGGTCATGTTCGGGCTGGTTGCGCCCCTGACCTTTAGCAGTTTCCTCGAACCGGTCAAAGCCTCAGACATCAAGCCCGTGCTGGCATACCTGGCCGAGAACAAGCAGCCGGACGATACCGTCTACGTGTTCCACGGCGCCGACCCGGCCTTCAATTACTACGCTCCCTTCTATGGCCTGGAGGCCGGGAACAACATCATCGGCTTCGACACCACCCGGCGGAAAGTGGCGTTGAAGCGCTTCTACGAGGACGTCGAAGCGTTGCGCGGAACGGAGCGGGTCTGGTTCCTCTTCTCCGACATCGTGGACTGCGGCGGCTGCGAAGGCAACATGCAGGCCTTCTACGTGGACTACCTCGACCAGTTCGGGATGATGCTGGACAGTTTCGGCGCTTCGGGCGCAAACGCCTATCTCTATGACCTGCGCCCGTAGCCGGTCGCGTTTGGAGAGGAATGGATCGCATCTGGAATCGTATCAAGAACGGACTCGCCTCTGACCTGGCCTGGTGGCTGCTTGCGCTGATGGGCGTCCTCCTGCGCCTGCGGCAGTACGCCGCCAACCGCTCGCTGTGGGCGGACGAGGCCAGCCTGGCCTACAACCTGGCCAACCGCTCCTTCGCGGAACTGACCGGATTGCTGGACTACCACCAGGCCGCCCCCATCGGCTTCCTGTTCATCGAGAAGTTCTTCGTCGTGATACTGGGGAACTTCGATTACGTTATGCGCCTCTTCCCGCTGTTTTCCGGCATCCTGGCGACCATCCTGGTCTACCGCATCGCGCGGGAACATTTCGGATGGGCGGGACTGCTCGCGCTGGCGATGTTCTCCGTCAGCGCCTGGCTGGTCTACTACTCATCCGAACTCAAGCAGTATTCCAGCGACGTGATGGCGGCCGTGTTGCTGGTCTACCTGGCAGGCCGCTGTCTGAGGAAAGAAGCGCAGGGCCGGGACTTCTCCTGGCTGGGCGCGGCGGGTGTGGTCATCATCTGGGTCTCGCACCCGTCCGTGTTCGTGTTGGCGGGCGTCGGGCTGGCGCTGCTGCTCGACACGCTGACCCGCAAGGAACGCGCGCCGCTGTCCTGGCTGGCGGGCATGGGGCTGGCCTGGCTGGCCTCCTTCGGGCTGGAATATTTCGCCTCCCTGCGGCACATCATCGCGGACGAGTACCTGGTGGATTATTGGCACCGGACGTACATGCCCATGCCGCCCTGGAGCGAGCCGGGCTGGTTCCTGAAGACCTACCACTCCTTTTTGTTCATCTGCCTGCACCGCACCGACTGGGCTATGTCTGCTATTCTCCTCGCCCTGGCCGGGAGCGGCGCAGTCTTCCTGCTGTCCAGGAACCGCAACCTGGCGCTGGTGGTCATCTCGCCGTTCGTGATGGCGCTGATTGCCTCCGCCTTGCAGCGCTACCCGCTGCAATACCGCTTCATGCTGTTCTTGACCCCGTTTGCGTTCTTCTTGATGGCGGCCGGGTTGCAGGGCCTGTACTGGCTGGCTGCAAAACTGAACCGCGCCCTGGCGCTGGCTGTGTGCGGCGCGCTGGCGCTGGCGGCCTTCTGGATGATCGCGCCTTACACGTTCAACGTGGCTGCCAACCCCGGCGAGAATGACATCAAACCTGCCTTGCAATACATTGCAGCCAACAGGGCGGAGGACGATCCCCTCTACGTGTTCCACGCCGCCGACCCGGTGTTCCGTTACTACGCTCCCTTCTACGGCCTGGATACTGGCGAAGTGTTGGTCGGTTTCGACACACCCAGGAAAAAACTCGCGCTCCAGGGATTTCAAGACGATGTGAAGGCGCTGTGGGGAAGGGACCGGGTCTGGTTCCTGTTTGCCGAGATCGTGGACTGCCCGGGTTGTGACAGCGACCAGCAGGCGCCCTACCTGGAATACATCAACCAGTTCGGCGCGATGCTGGACAGTTTCGACGGGACGGGCGGGAACGCCTACCTGTATGATCTCAGTCCGTAAAGCCAATGGACTTTATCGGGAATACCTGGGGAGGACGCTCCCCCAATGATTCTCCTGAAAAATTCCAATCTGCGTAATCCGCGAAATCTGTGGATTATTTCACCTCTCCCTCCGGCCTCGAAATCGGAGTAAAAGGTCATATTTCATCCATGACCTCCATCACTTGCATTGTTTGGGATGTCACAATAAAATCACTATAATCGATAAAATTTACCTGCATTGTAAGAGAGGCCATCATGCAAATTACCCGCCAAGCCGATTACGCCGTCCGCGCTGTGCTATACCTTGCCCGCATGAAATCCGACCAGCGCGCCGCCACCAGCACGATTGCCCAGGAACAGCGCATCCCGCCCTCCTTCCTGGCAAAGATCATTTCGCAACTTTCGATTGCCGGGTTGTTGCATACCTCGCGCGGCGCGCGCGGCGGCGTCACGTTGGCGCGTGAACCGGGAGATATTACCTTGCTGGAAGTCATCGAGGCCATCGACGGGCCGATCATGCTCAACGAGTGCGTGGGCGATAGCGCTACTTGCACCTTCGACGAGAACTGCCCGCTCAAGCCGGTCTGGTGCGATGCGCAAAACGAACTGGTGGCGCGCCTGAAAGGCACCAACTTCGCCCAATTGCTGAAACAAGGCGCCGCTGCATAATCGTATAAAGGCGTCCCAGTTTCCTCCTGGCAATTCCAGGAGGAAATTTTTCTAGATAGACCGAGGGAGCCAAAATGTCTCGAAAAAACATCCTCTTCGCCAGCATCACCGGCATCTTCCTGATCCTTTCCTGCGCAGCGCCTTCCCTGGTTGCGCCGCAGCCGGCCCCGACCACAGACCCGAACCGGCTTTCGACCCTGGTGGCCGGCACGGCCTCCGTCTTGATGACCCAGACCGCGCGGGCGGCGGGGTTGCTCGTCACCCCCACCGAGACGCCATACGCCACGCCGACCCGGCCCGCATCGGGGTCGGTCCTGAAAGTGCAGCCCGACGGCAGCACCTATTTCGCAGATGCGGCGACCGGCCTCGAAATGGTCATCCCGCCCGGCTGGATGGCGCTGCGGATCGGCGAGCAGGAATATTACAGCGCCTGGGCAGACGAAACCTCCCAACGCCTGGGGTTTACCAACATCCTGACCAATTTCAGTAACCAGGACCCAAATGTAGTTCGTTTGATCACCCTGGACACCCTGGACGGGCACTCCCAAAACCTGTTCACGACCAACATCATCGTGCAAACAGGATATTCCCGTACGGCGGATGAAGCAGCCCAGATCCAACTCGAACACCATCGCGCCGTATTCACCGACCTGGAGGTGATCGCCCAGCAGGCTGGGGAAATATCCCCCGGCGTACAGGCCGTTACGCTCGAAACAGCCTATAACGGGGTGAGTATCTCCACCGGGGAGGAAGTCCGCGTCTATGAAAAACTGGTCGTGCTGGCCGCCAATGGGCAGGTCACGTCCATCAAACTCGAAACGCCGGACGCGGCGCGCGCCGTCACCTTGCCGCAATTCGACCAGATCCTGGCGGGACTGGCGTTCTTTACACCGTAACTTTCCATTTGTCGTCATCAGGCTCATTAACATTCCTCCCGGCGTATAATAGCAGGGAGGAATGTTTGATACCAAAGGAGACGAAGCATGTCCGCATCACGAGTCGTCCGCGCCCCGCGCGGTACACAATTGACCTGCAAATCCTGGCTGACCGAGGCCGCCTACCGCATGATCCAGAACAACCTCGACCCGCAGGTGGCAGAGAAGCCCGAAGCGTTGGTGGTGTATGGGGGACGGGGACAGGCCGCCCGGTCGTGGGAGGCGTTCGACGCCATCCTGGAGAGCCTGAAAACCCTCGAAGAGGACGAGACCCTGCTGGTCCAGTCCGGCAAGCCGGTCGCCGTCTTCAAATCCCACACGGACGCGCCCAGGGTGCTGATCGCCAACTCCAACCTGGTGCCGCACTGGGCCACCTGGGAGCATTTCGACGAACTGGCAAAGAAGGGGCTGATTATGTACGGGCAGATGACGGCCGGCTCGTGGATCTACATCGGCACGCAGGGCATCCTGCAAGGCACCTACGAGACCTTCGGCGCGCTGGCGAAACGCAAGGGCTGGGACTCGCTCAAGGGCAAGTTCTGCCTCACCGCCGGGCTGGGCGGCATGGGCGGCGCGCAGCCGCTGGCCATCACCATGAACGAGGGCGTCGGCCTGATCGTGGAGGTGGACCCTGAACGCGCCGAGCGCCGCCGCGCCATCGGCTACGTGGACACGGTGGTGGACACGCTCGAAGAGGCCATGACGCTGGTGGAAGAGGCGGTGGCGCAGCAAATCCCCAAGTCCATCGGCTTGATCGGCAACGCCGCTGACATCTACGCGGAACTGGTGACGCGCGGCGTCACGCCCGACGTGGTGACCGACCAGACCTCGGCGCACGAGGCGCTGATGTACGTTCCCTCGGGACTTTCGGTCGCCGCCGCGGACGAGTTGCGGAAGTCCGACCCCGAGCGTTACAAGCAGATGGCCCGCGCTTCGATGGCGAAGCATGTACAGGCCATGCTCGATTTCCAGCGCGCCGGCGCGGAAGTGTTCGACTACGGCAACAACATCCGCCAGCAGGCCTACGACTACGGCGTGACGGAGGCCTTCGAGTTCCCCGGCTTCGTCCCGGCTTACATCCGCCCGCTGTTCTGCGAGGGCAAGGGGCCCTTCCGCTGGGTGGCGCTTTCGGGCGAGGAAGAGGACATCTACCGCACCGACGCGGCCATCCTGGAACTGTTCCCCGACGACGCGCACCTGCGCCGCTGGTTGACGATGGCCAGGGAAAAGGTGCCGTTCCAGGGACTGCCGGCCCGCATCTGCTGGCTGGGATACGGCGAGCGCGCCCAGGCGGGACTCAAGTTCAACGAGATGGTGGCGGATGGAACCCTGAAAGCGCCCATCGTGATCGGCCGCGACCACCTGGACTCCGGCTCGGTGGCCAGCCCCAACCGCGAGACCGAGGGCATGAAAGACGGCACGGACGCGGTCTCGGACTGGGCCATCCTGAACGCGCTCATCAACGCGGTGGGCGGCGCGACCTGGGTCTCGTTCCATCACGGCGGCGGCGTGGGCATGGGCTACAGCCAGCACGCCGGGCAAGTCATCGTGGCAGACGGCACGCCCGAAGCGGCCCGCAGGCTGGAGCGTGTGCTGACGACCGACCCGGGCATGGGCGTGGTCCGGCACGCGGACGCGGGCTACGAGATCGCCATCGCAGCCGCCAAACGGCATGGCATCAAGATGCCGATGTTGAAATGACCCTTTGGCAAACCGGAGGCAAGATGAATAAAAGAGGAAGCCTTGCGATTGTCGCGCTCGTCCTGGCGGCCTGGGCGTGCAGCCTGCCCGACTACCTGCCTGCGCCGGCGCCGGTGATCGAACCCACGCCGCTGCCCACATTCAGTATCCCCACCGAGACGCCCATCCCAACGGAAACGCTCCCGCCGACGGTCACGCCGACGCCGGAGAAGCCGGTCGCCTGGCCGAAGGACGAAGGCGTCCACTGCCGCTACGGACCGGGGAAGGAGTGGGAGGCGGTTAGCGCCGTGCCGGCCGGGACGACGGTCGAGATCGTGGGCCGGGTCTCGGAGACGACCTGGTGGTACGTCGAAGACCCGCTCGATGAAGGCGATTTCTGCTGGGTAGCGTTCGAGGTGGTGGACACGGCCGGGGACATGACGGTCATCCCGATCGTCCAGCCGCCGACCGCCTCGGTCACCGAGGTCGAAGTGGAAGCGGCGGTCGCTTTTGCGGCCTGCGGCGGGCCGAACCCGGTCACGTTCAGCGGAAAGATCACCGCCAACGGGCCGACGACGGTCACCTATCATTGGGAAGTGGGCGGCGACAAGCAGAACGTCACCGGCGATGAAACGCTCACGTTTGCCGAAGCAGGGACGAAGCAGTTGACCTCCGACGCCTACGACGCCGATTGCGGCAATTACTTCGTCATCCTGTCCGTCACCAGCCCGAACGAACTGACGGCCCGGCAGGAGTTCTCGATCAAAGCGCCGTAAAGCGGGACATCGGGTACAATTCGCCGCATGTCCAAACGCCTTTCCTACTCGTTGCTCTTCCTGGGCGCGCTGGCGGTCATTGCCATCCTGGCTTTCTTTGGGCCGGAGGAGCAATCGCTCGGCGCCAACGTACGCATCGTGTACCTGCACGGCGCCTGGGTGCTGGCTGCGGAAGCCGCCCTGGCCGCCGCCGCCCTGACCGGCCTGCTCGGCCTGGCCCTGCGCCGGGATAGACTGCACGCCTGGTCCGCGGCGCTGGGTCGGGCTGGCATCCTCTTCTGGGTGACGTACCTGCCGCTCTCGCTGTGGGCCATGCAGGCCAACTGGAACGGGTTGTTCCTGGCCGAACCGCGCTTCCGCCTGGCGCTGACCTTCGCGGTGGTGGGCGCGCTGCTGCAGATCGGGCTGTGGCTGGTCGGCAAGGGCTGGGTCACCTCGCTGGCGAACCTGGCCTTTTTCATCGTCCTGCGGGTCATCTTTTCCACGGCTTCGGATGTGATGCACCCGCCGCCCTCGCCCATCTTCGCTTCCGGCCTTTGGAATATCATCCTGTTCTTCGTCGCCCTGAACGCCCTGGCCTGGCTGGCGGCTTACTTCCTGGCGAGGGTCTTCCTGGCAGACGCCCCCCACTGAACATGCCCCTCCGTTTCCAACTCATCATCGTCATGGCGCTGCGCACCGTCCTCAACACGGCGCATCGCATGGTCTACCCCTTCCTGGCGGTCTTCGCGCGCGGCTTGGGCGTGGACATCACCGCCCTGTCGCTGGCGCTGACGGGGCGCTCGATGGCCGGGGCTTTCGTCCCTTTCGTCTCGTCGGTGGCCGACCAGCGCGGGCGGCGTTTCGGGATGCTGGCGGGGATGGCCCTGTTCACCTTCGGGGTGGGACTGGTCGCAGTGGCGCCCTCGCTGTGGACGCTGACGGCGGCGCTCATCCTGGCCATGCTGGGCAAGTACCTGTTCGACCCGTCCATGCAGGCCTATTTCGGCGACCGCATCCCCTACCAGCGGCGCGGGCTGGCGCTGGCCGTGACCGAGATGAGCTGGTCGCTGGCCTTCATCGTCGGCGTGCCTGTTATGGGCTACCTGATCGCGCGCTACGGCTGGTCGGCGCCCTTCCCGCTGCTGGCGCTGCTGGGCGTGGGCATGTTCGCGGTCATCTGGTGGATGACGCCGCGCAGCGACCCCAACCACGCGCCCGCCAACAGTCCCTGGGCGAACTTTGGGGTTGTGCTGCGCAACGTCCCGGCGCTGGCGGGCATCTCGGTGGCGTTGTGGGCCAGCGCCGCCAACGAACTGGTCAACCTGATCTTCGGCGTGTGGCTGGAGGATTCGTTTGGCCTGCAGATCGCCGCGCTGGCGGGCGCTTCGGCGGTCATCGGCCTGTCGGAACTGGGCGGCGAGGGACTGGTGGCGCTGCTGACCGACCGCCTGGGCAAGCCGCGCGCGCTGGCTTTCGGGCTGACCGGCAACGCCCTGGCCTGCCTGCTGCTGCCCTTCGTCGGGCGGACGCAGGCCGGCGCCCTGCTGGGCTTGACGCTGTTCTACATCACCTTCGAGTTCATCATGGTCAGCCACATCCCGCTGATGACCGAGGTCATGCCGGGCGCGCGCGCCACGATGCTCTCCTTCAACCTGACCGGCCATTCGCTGGGACGCGCGCTGGGCGCGTTCCTGGCGGCCTTCATCTACCGGCAGTTCGGTTTCTTCGCTGTGGCGCTGCTGGCGCTGGTTTTCAATCTCTTTGGGCTGCTGGCGCTGCGCAGGCTGGGACAGGACGCCCGCCTGCAGGAGGCGTGAGACGTGCAAGACGTCTCCCTACCGCAACTGGTTTTCCTGGCCCTGGCGGCGTTCTTCCTGCTGGGCAGCGGGCTGTGGCTGCTCGCGCCTGCATGGTACGGCGTTCCCTGGATTCCGGCGCGCAGGGAGCGCATCCGCAAGGCGCTGGGACTGGCGAAGTTGCAGCCGGGCGAAACGCTCTACGACCTGGGCGCGGGCGACGGGCGCGCGCTGTTGATAGCCGCCGAGGAGTTCGGCGCGCGGGCGGTGGGCATCGAGGGCGGGCCGGCGCAGTGCCTGTGGGGATGGCTGAAATGCCGGTTTAGCGGGAGCAGGCAAAACGTCAGGATACGATGCGGGGACTTCTATCGCGCCGACGTGTCGGCGGCGCAGGTCGTCTTCGTCTACCTGACCTCGACGCAGACCGCCCGTCTGCAAGCGAAATTGGAACGCGAACTGCGTCCCGGCGCGCGCGTGGTCAGCCTGGCAGCCGATTTCCCCGGCTGGCAGCCGGCGGCAGTCGACCGCGAAAATGTGATCTTTTTATACGAACTCTAGGAGTAGCAACATGTCGAACACAGCAGAGGTCATCATCATCGGCGCGGGGGTGCACGGCGCCAGCCTGGCCTTCCACCTGGCGCAGCGCGGCGTGAAGGCGCTCGTACTGGAGAAGGATTTCGTCGGCGCGGGCGCCACCGGGCGCTCGAGCGGCCTGGTGCGGATGCACTACGACGTGCGCCAGGACTCGCAACTGGCCTGGGTCTCGTTTGGCTATTTCCAAAACTGGGCCGAACGGGTGGGCGGCGAGTGCGGCTTCACCCGCGCGGGCTTCATCCAGATCACGGCGCGAGAGAGCGAGGCCGCGCTGCGAGCCAACACCCTCATGCACCAGGATATCGGCATCCCGGTGTTTTTGATTTCTGCGGCGGACGTGGGACGGCTGGCGCCGACTTTTGTCACCGAGGATTTCGACTTCGCCTCATACGAACCCGAATCCGGCTACGCCGACCCGAGCGCTACCGCCGCCTCGTTCTTTTCCGCTGCCCGCGACAAGGGCGCGCGCCTGCTCCAGGACTGCGCCGTGACGGGCGTGATGGTGGAGGGCGGCCAGGTGAAAGGCGTGCAGACGACCCAGGGCGATTTCTTCGCGCCGGCCGTGGTCAACGCCGCCGGGGCCTGGGCCGACAAGGTCAACGCGCTGGTTGGGCTGGACCTGCCCTTCACCACCTGGCGGCACGACACCATGTTCGTGGGACGCCCCAGGGAAATGGGTCCCAGTCATCCGGTGGTGATCGACTTCCCCAACGAGATGTACTTCCGCCCCGAGACCGGCGCGCTGACGTTGGTGGGGCTGGAAGACGGCAACCCGCTGGGCGAGTCGCCTGACGGCGACACCGACCATGCCCAGAAAGGCTTCGTGGAGCGCGCCGTGGAGCGCATCTGCCAGCGCGTGCCAATGATGGAAACCAGTTACCTGCACAGCGCGCACGGCGGCTACGACGGCCTGACCCCCGACCAGCATCCCCTGTTGGGACAGGCCGGCCCGGACGGTTTCTACCTGCAATGCGGCATGAGCGGCACGGGCTTCAAGATCGCGCCTGCCATCGGGCTGTGTATGTCCGAGTTGCTCCTGGACGGCCAGGCGAAGAGCGTGGACATTTCCATCTACCGCCCGCAGCGCTTCGCCGAAGGCAAGGAGATCAAGGGGAATTACGAGAGCATCTGGCATTAACACTACAACGCACGCTTGGCGCGAGCAGCCGTGAATCCACTAATACCCAAAGGGCGCGCTGTCTTCACTAATCTAGTTTCTGGTGCAAAACGCGAAAATCCATAGAGAAAACTGGCGTGGGGAGCAGTTTTGCACCGTGTCGGTGAAGGGTTCGTTTGCTTCGTACTTTGACAATCGCATATCTTCAATGTTTGCGTA
>JBMOMO010000044.1:0-3630 GCA_049324135.1 Chloroflexota bacterium | reverse complement strand
GATAATCGGTCGCATCGGGAAAGCCCGAGGTGTGTGAAAGCAAATGCCCGATGGTCAACTCCGCGCCGAACGGGTTCTTGACTTTCAAGTAAGGCAGGTGTTTTTCGGGCGGGTCGGTCAGCGCGAGTTTGCCCTGCTCCGCCAATTGCATCACGGCAGTCGCCACGAATAATTTGGAAATCGAAGCCAGGTGGAACAACGAGTTTTCGGTGACAGGTTCCCCGCTCTCCAAACTTCGCACGCCAAAGCCTGCCGCGAAATAGGGCTGTGCGTCGCGCACCACACCAACCGCAACACCTGCCAAGCGGTGGGATTGGATGACTTGATTCACAAACGCGCCGATTGCTTCTTTCATTGCAGGCTCCTTGAAAATACGGGACCCTTTCCGCCGAGCCTCATCCCCTCGCACAGATGTGTGTACTGAACCTTTGCAGGGTCATCGAACTCCGCACCGGGGGCTTCGACTTCGATGATTTCGCCCGCGATTTCTTCAAACGCGGCGCGGAAATGGACAAAACTTTTCAAGACCAGTATTTTCATTTTGCGCGGGTCGAGACCGAACGCGGTGAAGACCGCCTGGTCAGCCGCCTGAATGCGGACGCTGGCAACCGAAATATAAATGCCGCCAACCTTGAGCAGTGCCATCTTCCCCAGGTTGATGACCATACCCTTCGCCATAGGCCCCGTCCCTTCGATGTCGCCTTCGAGCAGTTTCACCACCTGGAACGTGGCGTGGCAGGGCTGGTGACCGGGCATCATCTTTCCTCCCAAATCCAGTTCGAGGGTCGCGCCTTCGCCCGCGGCATGGGCGGCGCGCGCCGCTTCGGGGTCGTACATCAAGCCGAGGGCGGCGTCCCGCACGTCCCGCCGAAGCAACTCCTCGAGAATCCAAACCGAATCGGAGCCAGACCCGCCGCCGGGGTTGTCCTGCACATCCGCCAGAATGATGGGCTTGTCTGAAATTTTCGACAAGTCCATCGCCCGCTCGATGGCATCATCCATTTTGGTCAGGTGGGACACGAACTCCGCTTCGTGTTGCAGGAGGCTTTCTTGCAATCCGTCCGCCGCCGCGTCCGCCTTGACTTGGGTATCGGCGTAGGCAAAGACCGTGGGACTCGCACATTCGATATCGCCGGGCGGGAAGCCCAGCATGACCGTCGCGGAGAGGACATCGAGTCTGTCGAGCGATTCGTAAATCGAGCGCAGCGGCTCCTGGAATGTAATCTGGCTGGAGGTTGGAATCAGAAATGGCAGTTGGCGAAAGGCTTTGAAAACGGGTTCGCCCGTCAGCAGGCGAGTCAGCATCACGGCGCAGCGTTCGCCCGTTTCGTAAATATCAATGTGGGGATAGGTGCGATAGCCAATCATCGCCGAGGCGAGCGCGAAAGATTCGGGCGCGATGTTGCCGTGCAAATCCAGCGCGGTGACGATGGGAACGTCGCCGACGATTGCGCGAAGGCGGCGCAGGATTTCAGTTTCACCGTCTTGATAATCGCCATAAATCATCGCGCCGTGCAGGTCGAGAAAGACGCCGTCAAAGGGCGCGGAGACACGAAACGCTTCTTCGAACATCGTCATGAGTTTGTCGAAAGTCTCGGCGGACATTTTGTCCGAGGGCTCGGATTCCGCCCAAAGCAGGGGAACGCAGTCCAAGCCGAGGGAAGCCGCCTTGCGCAGGAATCCGCTGGTGGCGTTGTTCATCTCGCGGCTTTGAAAATACAAAATGTCGCCGCCCTTCAAAATGCCCGGCGTGTTGATTCCGCCGCTGGCGAAGTCTTCGAAGGTGGTCGGGATGGGAGAAAAGGTATTGGTTTCGTGCTGGAAACCTGCGACTGCGATTCTTGCCATAATTTTTTCCTGACTTGGAGGAGAGGAGTCCAGAAGTTCTACTTCTGGGACTCCGCAAGTAGAACTTGCGGAGTCCACCTGCCAGATGACTTTTTACTTTCGATGAAAGACATCCACATCCTTGACCAACAAACTCATGACCCTGCCCTGCTCATCGGAGACGAAGGTCAGGAACTCGGGCGGGTTGATTTTGTTGCGGTACTCGACCACGAAGGTCAGTCCCTGCCAGAGTTCGAGGTTGGCGGTGAAGAGGTCGGTCTCGCCGTAGCGGTGAATCAGTTTGCCGTCTTCGAGGCTGACGGTGATTTCGCCGAACAGGTCGCTGACGTATCTTCCCGTTAGTTGCTCCAGCGGCAGGGCGGGCTGGGCTTCGGCGGGACGCGACGCCAACATCCCTTGAATCTCCATTTCCGCCCCCATCCGCCATTGACCGAGCAACGCTTTCATGTCGCCGCTGTAGTCGCGTTCAATTCCCAGTAGTGCGTCGAACAAATAATAGCCGAGCATCGGATGGAGCATGGTCTGGTAGACGTTGAGCAGAATCACGCCGCCGATTTTCAATTGCGGCAGAAACGCCACCGCCGCCACAAATCCATGCAGTTGGCCGGGGTGGAAGACCATCTTGTACCCGCGATAATCGCTGACGTACCATCCCAAACCATACGACATGAGATTGGACTGCAACCCGACGGCAAACAGCGGCTCCATCTCGGATTCATTCGCTTTGATAATCATCTGCGGGCTGGTCATTTCGGCGAGGGTCTGCGGGCTGAAAACCTGCCTGCCTTCGTGAGCGCCATCCTGCAAAAAGAGTTGCAGCCAGCGGGTCATGTCCTGCAAGTTGGAGATGATGGAACCAGCGGAATTTTCGCCGTAGTCCGTCCACGGGATGGGCTGGACGGGGTCGAACGAGCGCAGTTCGGCAGGGACGAATCCGCCGTCGAGGTTGGTGTGCGGACTGGAGACATTGTCCACGCCCGAAGCGAGCATCTCCTGATAAGTCGCCGTGGTGGAATTCATCCCCAACGGCTCGAAGATGTACTTCCGCAGCAACCCGCTCCACTTCTGCCCGCCGACCACTTCGGCGACCTTGCCCGCCACGAGAAAGTGCGGATTGTTGTATCCGAAGCGGGCGCGGAACTCGCCAACCGGACTCAAGAATTCCATGCGACGGAGATAGTCGTCGGCGTCGAAGACGCGGTCGCGGTTCATCACGCGGATACTGCGCCTGGTGCCCGTGCGGTGACAAAGCATGTCGCGCACTGTCACCTGTTGCGTGATCCACGGGTCGTACATCTTGAAATCGGGCAGAAACTTGACGATTTTGTCGTCCCAGTTCAGTTTGCCTTCATCCACCAATGCGCCCAAAACCGCCGCCGTGAACGCCTTCGAACATGAACCGATGGCAAAGCGCGTCGTGTCGTCCACCGCGTCGGGCTTGCCAAGTTCGCGCACGCCATAGCCGCGGCTGGAGACGACTTCGCCGTTATCCACGATGGCAACCGCGCCGCCGGGGATGTTCCAGTCTGCCAGCGAGGCTTCGATGTATGATTCGATTTTCGAGAGAGGGAGTTTATTGTCCATCACATTAAATCCTTGTTTTGGCTAACCACGGAGACACTGAGGCACAGAGTCTTTTTTTCTCTCCGTGTCTCCGTGGTTCAAAAGACCTGAACGATCTCAAGCAGGCGCTTCGGTTTTGACTTCGCCTTTGGTCACGGGTAGCAGCATCAACCCGCCGAGGAGCGAGCCGGCAAAGACAATCAACCAGATATTGCTGTA
>JBMOMO010000043.1:10782-27361 GCA_049324135.1 Chloroflexota bacterium | reverse complement strand
GCGCATTGGCGCAATCGAAAGACTGTGATATTCTTGGGGGCGTCAATCTTTCGGGAAGAGATACACAGCCTCGATGAAGTCCATCCTCCGCCTGCGCTCCTTTGTCAAACCCTATATCGGACAGATCTTCCTGAGTTTGCTGCTGCTGGCTGCGCTCACCGCGCTTGCGTTGGTCGCGCCGCGCATCATGCAGGGGGTCATCGACCAGGGCATCGCGCGCGGGGAGGCCGCCTTCCTGTTGCGCGCCGCATTGCTGTTGCTCGGCCTGGGCCTGCTGACCGCCGCCCTGGGCAGTTTCCAACGCTACCTGTCCGAGTGGATCAGCGGGCATGTCGGTTACGACATCCGCAACCGGCTGTACGACCACATCCAGGGACTGTCCTTCTCGTATCACGACCATGCCCAGACCGGCCAACTCATCTCGCGCTGTATCGAGGACGTGCGCTCGGTGCAGAATTTCATCGCCAATTCCATCGTCGAACTGGCGCAACTGCTCTTGCTGCTTTTCGGCGCGTTGGGCGTCATGTTGTCTGCCAATGTCCGGCTGACGTTGATCGCCGTCCTGCCGGTCTTCCCGCTCATCTGGCTGACCAATACCTTTGGGCGGCGCGTGACGGACTTGTTCTTCGCGGTGGACAATCTGCTCGGCGACCTGTCTGCCCGCCTGCAGGAGAACGTCAGCGGCGTGCAGGTGATCCGCGCCTTTGCCCGCGAGCCATACGAGATTGAACGCTTCGACCAGGCCAACCGCGCCTATTACCGGGCGCGCATCAAGGTCATTCACACCTGGGCCGTGGTCATGCCGTCCACCGAACTGCTGGTGACGCTTTGCACGCTGCTCATCCTGTGGTTTGGCGGACAGATGGTGCTGGAAGGGATGCTGACCATCGGCGAACTGGTGGCCTTCAACGCCTACGCCATCATGCTGGCTGCGCCCGCCCAGCAACTGACCTGGCTGGTCAACGCCGCCGGCGAGGCCTCGGCCGGCGCGCGCCGCGTGCTGGAAGTGCTGGACGCGCAGCCCGAGATCGCCTCCCCAACGGGGGCAACCTCCTTGTCCAGGATGCGGGGCGAGGTGGAATTCCGCGCCGTGTCGCTGCGCTACCAGGACGAGAAATCCGCTTCGCTCTCCGACCTGGACCTGCTCGTCCGCCCCAACCAACTCGTCGCCCTGATCGGGCCCACCGGCTCGGGCAAGACCAGTCTCGCCAGCCTGATCCCGCGCTTCTACGACGCGACCAGCGGCGCGGTGCTGGTGGACGGCCATGACGTGCGCAGGCTCGACCTGGGCTCGCTGCGGCGGCAGATCGGGATCGTGCTGCAGACCTCGCTGTTGTTCTCGGATACGATCCGGGCCAACATTGCCTATGGTCGCCCGGAGGCCAGCGACGAGGACGTGATCGCGGTTGCGAAGGCCGCCCAGGCGCATACCTTCATCGAAAGTTTCCCGGACGGCTACCAGACCGTCGTAGGCGAGCGCGGCGTGACCCTGAGCGGCGGGCAGCGCCAGCGCGTGGCCATTGCGCGCGCTCTGCTGATGGACCCGCGCATCCTGATCCTGGACGATTCACTTTCGAGCGTAGATACCCAGACGGAGAAACTGATCCAGGAGGCGCTCGACAAACTCATGGAAGGCCGCACCACCTTCGTGATCGCGCACCGCCTGAGCACCGTCCGCCGCGCCGACCTGATCGTGGTGATGGACAAGGGGCGCATCGCGCAGCAGGGCCGGCACGACGAACTGCTCCGACAGGGCGGGTTGTACCGGGAAATCCATGATTTGCAGTTGAACCGATGACCCAGCCAAGCGCCATCATCCCTCCCGCCTACGTGACCCAGTCTGAGGAGCAGTACGACAGACGCCTCGACCCGTTTGTAGCGCGCCGCCTGCTCGCTTTCGTTGCGCCGTACACGCGCCAGATGCTGCTGGCGGGCGCGCTGATGCTTGGCGCCACCGCCGCCTCGATTGCCGGGCCGTACCTGGTCAAGGTCGCCATCGACGACGGGCTGGCGGCCAGGGACCCGCTTGCGCTGCGGGATGCGACCCTGGCCTATCTCGGCCTGGCGTTGGCGCGCTGGGGGCTGATCTACTACCGCGTCCACATCATGGCGCACGTCGGTCAATCCGTGATCTACGACCTGCGCAAGACGCTGTTCGCGCACCTGCAAAAATTGTCGCTGGGGTTCTATACGCGCTACTCGGTCGGGCGGGTCATCACGCGCGTCATCAACGACGTGGAGACCCTGCGCGAATTCATCATCTGGGCTGTGCTGGCCATTGCGCGCGACCTGTTCGCCATTGGCGGCATCGTGCTGGCCATGTTGGCGATGGACGCGCGGCTGTCGTTAATCACCTTTACTACTATCCCATTCATGGTCCTGGCGACCTCCCTGTACCGGCGGACGGTGCGGGTTGCCTACCGGCGCGTGCGCGCGGCCATTTCGTGGGTCAACTCGGTGCTGGCAGAGAACATCAACGGCGTGCGCGTGGTGCAGGCTTTTTCCCGGCAGGCGTACAACTACATTTGGTTCCGCGATACTGCCAACCGTTATTACCTGCAAACCCTGCTGCGCGCCGCGAAAGTGACGGCCGCTTTCCTGCCGGTGGTGGACATCCTGGGCGCGCTGGCGACGGCGGCGGTCGTCTATCTGGGCGGGACGGCCGTGCTGGGCAGATCCATTACGGCTGGGGTGCTGGTGGCCTTCGTGCTGTACATCGAGCGTTTCTTCGATCCCATCCGCGATCTGTCGCGCCGCTTCGACACCTTACAGTCCACCATGGCGGGCGGGGAGCGCCTGCTGGCGCTGCTGGATACCGAGGTCGAAGTGCGGGACGCGGACGACGCCCGTGAACTGGGAGCAATCCGGGGCGAAGTCCGATTCGAGCGCGTCTCCTTCCATTACGCCGACGATCCCACCCCCGTCCTGCAAGATATCGAGTTGGACATCCAGCCCGGCGAGACGGTGGCGCTGGTGGGCGAGACCGGGGCCGGCAAGACCACGCTGGTCAAACTGCTGGCGCGCTTCCACGACCCGACTTCGGGCTGCGTGCGCGTGGACGGCTGCGACCTGCGGACGGCCACCCAGGCGGGGTTGCGCCGCCAGATGGGCATCGTGCTGCAAGACCCGTTCCTGTTCAACGGCACGGTGAAGGAGAACATCCTGTTCGGGCGGCTGGAAGCGACCGACGAAGAGGTGACGGCGGCCGCCGAAGCGGTGGGCGCGCACGCGTTCATCCTGGGCTTGAAGCATGGCTACGACTCGCCGGTGGAAGAGGGCGGCGCGCTGTTGAGCGTGGGGCAGCGCCAGTTGATCTCCTTCGCGCGCGCCCTGCTGGCCGACCCGCGCATCCTGATCCTGGACGAGGCCACTTCCTCGGTGGACACGCAGACCGAGCAACTGATCCAGCGCGCGCTGGCGCGCCTGTTCCAGGGACGCACCAGTTTCGTGATCGCGCACCGTTTAAGCACCATCACCAACGCCGACCGCATCGTGGTCATCCAGGACGGGAGGGTGGTAGAGCAGGGGAAGCATGACGAATTGCTGGGGAAGCGGGGGAGGTATTACGAACTGTATCGAACTGGTTTTCAGGAGCAGTTTTGAGATAGTTGTCGTGTATAATGTCTATCATTATAGACAATTGGAGGTAGGATGATAGACATTCCTATTGCACAGGCGCATAATCGATTATCTTCCCTGCTCAAAAAAGTGCAGAAAACCCCCATTACCCTCACCCGACGCGGCATTCCTGTGGGAGTGATTCTCTCCCCTGATGAATATGAGCGTCTGCGTCAATTCGAATCTTATAGCCAGGTCGTCCGCTTGTCTCGCTCCCTGCGCGAGAGCGGGATAAGCGCGGCGGAATTATATCGCGCCTCGCGGGATGAACTGATGGACAGGCCATGATCGTCGATGCCAGCGTGCTTTTGAGCGCGTTTTTTCCCGATGAAGCCCAAACACAGGCCCAGGCTGTTCTGCGCCAACACGCCGCCGGCCTGGAACGATTGAAGGCGCCGACGTTGATCGTTTACGAAGTGACCAATGCCGTCTGGCAGGCAGAACGACGCGGACGGATCACCAGCGCGCAAGCAGATGAAATCTTGTCGACCGCTTCAGGGCTGGGCATCGAATTGCTCCCGTTCCATTGGGGCGAAAGCCTGCCTATGGCGCGCCGTTTTGGATGCAGCGCCTACGATGCAGCGTATTTGACCCTTGCAGAGAAGTTAAAGGAAAACGTAATCACCGCTGACGAACGTTTATATAATTCGGTCCGCGCAAAATTGAAATGGGTGTTGTGGCTTAAGAATTACGAAGGTTCTTGATGGCTAGATCCGGTACACCGCCAGGTGGTTGACCACCGCGCGTTCCCCAAAGGTTCCGTCGTCGTTGGGCTGGCTGACGATCTGCCCCTGGATGGCCATGGCGCTGGAGCCGCCGCCGTCCAGGTTGATGGCGGTCTCGCAGTCGAACTCCGAGAGTACGCTGCCGATCTCCGGGAAGGTCAGTCCCTGCGGCTGGTAGCCCTGGCGCACATCCCAGCCGTCTGCCACCATGAGCAGCACCATGCCGGACTTGTCCACGCCGATGACGGTGCGGGCATTCTTCGTGCGGCGGTCGCGGATGGCCAGGTTGAAGATTCCAAACCCTATCAGGTACCTGTCCCCTGAGACGGCGTTGTACAGGCCGTAGGGCCTGCGCCAATTGAACGAGACCAGCCCCTCCCTGGAGAAGTTGATCCACGGGCGCGTCTCGAATTGCCTGGTCTGGATCGCGCGCCCGTCCGAGTAGCAGATCGAGTTGGGTTTGCCGCGCGCCACGCGCGGCAGGCCCCAGCCGTCGCCGTTGACGACCATCTCCGCGCCGGTGGCCGCCGCTGCCTGGCTGACGGTTTGGAAGCCGATGTTGGTCACCTGGAAGCGGAACTTAGCCGGGTCGAGTTTGAGCAGGTGGCAGTCCGCGCCGAAGCGGTTGAGTTTTGTGTATTCTGGGATCATCTCGGTTTCCTTTCCGGGGGATAACGTCCCGAAGGTTCGAAAACCTTTGGGACGTTTGTTTACTTTTTAGGGCAGCGCTTCGGCTCCTCGTAGGTGCCTTTGAAGCCCTGCGCATACCAGCAGGTGTTGTCAATGGCAAACAGTTCCTTGAGCGGATAGAGCGCATCGCCCTTGATGGGCGAACCGGCCTGTTCTTCCGACAGGCGGTCCACGTAATCCATTTCGGCGATGTCCATCCAGCCCGCGTCGGCAAGCACGCCGAACATAAAGCGGTTCTCTGCCAACGTCCGTTTGAATGCGAACTGCACGGCAGCGTTCTTGCCGGCGTTGACGCGCATCCAGGCCAGGTCGGGGTCGTCGTCCGGCCCGCGCCCGCCGTCGAAGATGAGCGTCTCGTAGCCGTTGCCGGGCAGCGGCGCGTCCGATTTTTCCGCCGACAGGCCGGCCGTGTCGTGGTCTGCGTCCTGGGCCACCCGCACGTTATCCGTGCTCCACTCTACGTTATGAGGCGGGCGGGCAACGATGATGTAGTCGCCGAAGCCGTCGGCCTCCAGGTCGAGTTCCACCGCGTACAGGATGCCGAGCGGATTGTTCGGGTTCGTACCGACCAGCGCGATCGAAACGTAGTAAAACTTGTCGTCCATGCCCAGGTTGAAATTGGCGATATCCAGGTCGGGGACGTAACTCATGTCGTGCAGGAAGGGGCGCTCGAACAGGTTGATCTTGTACGAGTCCCCGTAAGGGGCGCGCTGTTCCGCGGCCGTGTCCACGCACAGCGGGTCGTAGACCAGGTCGCCGAGTTTCACCTCCGCTGCGGGGATGACGGCGTGGGATACCGTGAGGGTTGGGGTAGGCGGTTCAGCGGTCGGTGACGGCGCCTGCGTTGCGGTCACGACCGGCGCGGCAAACGCCGGCGTATCGGCGACGGGAGGCGATTCTTGTGGATTCCCGGCCAGCGCAGGCAGGGAACACGCCAGCGACGCCAGGAGAAGGGTTGCGAGGCCCAGGAAAGTGTATAAGGCGCGAGGCGTGATGTGTGATTCGTGAAACGTGAAACGTGAAACGTGATCCGTAAGGTGGAGGGGGGGAGAATGTTTCATGGGGTCTGTACCTGGTCGGCGCTGATGGCGCAGCGAATTCCGACGTAAGCGCCGTAGTAAGCGGGGTCCAGTTCCAGGCGCGTATCGGTGCGGGCATTCCCGCTGTTGCCGCCAAAGGTGTGCCACGACCCGCCGCGCGCGACCCGTTTGCCGGCTGTCTCCAGGTTTTCGCGCCCGTCTTCTGCGTCGTACGGGTAGAGTTTGAACAGGCTGTTGGTCCACTCGAACACGTTGCCCGCCATGCCGTACACGCCATACGGGCTGACGCCGGTCTCGTACTGGTCTACTGGGGTGGTATCGCCCACGCAGTTGGTCAAGTTGGCAAAGGAACAATCCACCCGGTTGCTTTCCCAGGGATAGATGCGTTCATCCGTGCCGCGCGCAGCTTTTTCCCATTCGGCCTCGGTGGGCAGGCGCGCGCCGCGCCACTCGCAATAGGCTTTTGCCATCTTCCAATCTACGTAAATGACGGGATAGTTGGCAAAGACCGGGTTGCTGTAATACGTCGAGCGCGTGACGGAGCCGCTTTGCTTGGGTTTGCGGCACTCGACCGCGTACGCGCAGGCGTCGTACATTTCGTTCGTAACTTCGTATTTGTCGATGTAGAACGCATCCAGGTAGACCGTGTGGGCCGGCTTGGCCTCCGCGTTGCCGCTTTCGTCGCTGCCCATGGTGAACTCCCCGGCGGGGATCAACACCATCGTGGCGTTCTTGCTGTCTTTGATCTCGGTCGGGATGGGTTCTTCGGTCGGCGGGGGCGTCGAGGTGGACGCAAGCACGACCGGTTCTACAACCTGTGTGGGAGGCGCTGGCGTTGGCAAGGAGGCTGCCTGCGTTTGCGGCGGCTCGCCTGTAAGTGTAAACAACCCCAGGTTGGCGTTCAAAAACCAGCAGCCCCCAACCGCGACCACCACGCCGATCATGCCCAAGACGGCAACTGCCAGGAAGGGGAAGCCCTTCTTTTTTGCCTGGGCGGGCGGCTGTTGGACAAACTGTTGCTGGACGGGCGGCGGCGTGCGCTTCACCTTGCCGGTCATCTGTTCACGCAGTTGCTCGGTTTTGATGGTCGAAGCCGATACTTGCTTGCCGGCCAGCAGGCTTTGCAACTCACTCACGAACACGTGCATGTTCGCGTAGCGGTGTACGGGTTCCCTGGCAAGCGCCTTGAGCAGCACCGATTCCACGTCCTGCGGCAGGTCAGGGACGTAATTCTTCGGCAGCGGCAGCGGCTCGGTCGCCTGTTTGAGCATCACGCCCGCTGGGGTGTCGGCCGTGTACGGCTTGTAGCCGGTGATCATTTCATAAAGGACGACCCCCAGCGAATACAGGTCGGATTGGGCCGTGGCTTCCCCGACCCATTGTTCGGGCGCCATGTAATCGGGTGTGCCAAGCCCGGTGCCGGTGCTGGTCAGGTGCGTGGCGTCCTTGCCCTGCTCCTCGAAGATCTTCACCAGCCCAAAATCGGTCAACATGGGCTGCCCGTCCTCGCTCAATAGAATATTGGACGGTTTCACATCCCGGTTGATGATATTCCGGTCGTGGACATACTCCAACGCCTGCGCGATGGGAAGCACCATCTGCACCGCGTTCCGCCAGGCGATGGGCCTGCCCAGCCGTTCCTTGAGCGTGCCGCCGGCCAGGTATTCCATCACCAGGTACGGCGCGCCGCCATACTCGCCATAATCGATCACACCCACGATGTTGGGATGCGACAGCCTGCCAAGCGACTTGGACTCGCGCTCGAAGCGTTTGAGCAGCATGTCCATTTCGTCGGGCGGGAATGCCTCGCGCCGGATGACCTTGATGGCGACCTCGCGTTCCAGGCGCGTATCGAAGGCCTTGTAGACGGTGGCCATGCCGCCCGCCCCAAGTTGTTCCAGGATTTGGTAACGCCCAATCTCTTGTCCGATCAACCCTGCCATGGAAACTTCCTTTTGTGAAACGATTGATGTTTTTCTGTAATAATTATAAGGCATATTTTTAGGAACTTGCGTTTCGAGTTGGGGCAAGTGCATTGCAAAAACATCAAAAACCGTAATTGCCTGCTGTATCAAACAGGAAGACAGGATGTTCAGGGCAAATCTTCGCCTGACGAAAAAATTTCCTGCTTATCCTGTTCAATGTCCAAAGGTTGCCATTTCTCTCCCCGCCGGATACAATCCGCCCATGCGCATATCCCTGCCCGCCTTGCTGGCGCTCGGTCTTCTTTCCGCTTGCCTGCCCGCAAATGAATCTGTCGCTGTCGAAAACCTGCCCACCCCGCGCGTGACCATCGTCACCAGCGCGCCGCCTACGCTCACGCCCAGTCCCACCGCCACGCCCACGACCGAACAATGGCTTTTCCCTTACACCATCCAGGGCTTGCGTCAGCGCGAGTACCAGGGCGGCGACATCCGGGTCGGCGAGCAGATTGCAGACACTGACACGTTTACAGCATACCTGATCGAATACCCGTCCGACGGCCTGGTCATCACCGGCGTCATGCAAATCCCCAAGACTGGCAAAGCGCCCTTCCCGGTCATCGTCATGAATCATGGCTTTTTCAGCCGCGGTGTCTACCAGTCTGGCGACGGCACCGACCGCGCCGCAGCCTTCCTCAACCGCTACGGCTACCTGACCATCTCCTCCGACTATCGCAGTTGGGGCGGCTCGGATGCCGGTCATAGCCTGTTCTATTCCGGGTTGGTGATTGACGTGCTCAACCTGCTGGACGCCATCCCGTCCCTGCCGCAGGCCGACCCGGAGCGCATCGGCATGTGGGGACACAGCATGGGCGGGGGCGTCACCTTCAAAGTGCTGGCGGTCGATTCGACGCGCAATCCGGGCCGCATCCGCGCCGCCGTGCTATATTCCACCGTCAGCGCCGACGACGCGGACATCATCGCTCGCTGGGGTCCCGGCTGCATTGGCGACATTGCCAGCGGCGAGCGCCTGTATGGCTGCAACTCATCGGATGTTTTGCCGCTCGACCTGCCGCCCGGCTTGATCCAGGCCTATAAGGACGCCGCCTACGACGCCGACCTGCTCCGTCAGTTTGCCGCGCTTCATTACCTGGACGATGTGACTGCTCCCGTTCAAATCAACTACGGCGCCGCCGACGGGGAGTTCTATGGCGGCACGCCGCCCGAATGGTCGAAAAAAGCCTTTGAGGGTTTTGTCGAGGCTGGTAAACAGGTCGAACTGTTCGCTTATGAAGGCGAAGGCCACTCCTTCCTGGCCGACCAGTGGTACGCCTTCATGGAGCGCTCGGCGCACTTTTTCGATGAATACGTGAAGTAGCGCAAATTGTCAATTTGCGCTACACATAACCACAGGAGAGGTTGATGAGCAACGTTCGCCCGCGTTTGACCCTGCTCGGTGAAGAACACATCCAGCAGGTACATGGCTACGCCTTGCGCATCCTGTCCGAGACCGGCGTGCGCGTGGATTCGCCGTCGGCGGCGGAAATGTTGGGGAAGACCGGGCAGGCCCGGGTCCAGGGGCGAAGCGTGAAGTTGTCGCCCGAATTGGTGGAGGCGGCCATCCGGTCCGCGCCGTCCACCATCCAGGTGTACGACCGGCGTGGGAATCCTGTTTTCAACCTGGGTGATGACCGCCTGCGTTTTGGGATCGGGGTGACGGCGCTGTATTACCAGGAGCCGGTGAACGAGAGCCTGGAATTGTTCACCCGCGCGCACTTGCGCGACCTGGCGCGGCTGGGAAGCGCGCTGCCGCTCTACGATGTGATCTCCACGCCGGGCATCGTGCGCGACGCGCCGGAGCGCCTGGGCGACCTGTATGGCAGCCTGGAGCATTTCGCCAACACCACCAAGCCGTTGGCGCTCCTGGTCTCGGACGAACATGCTTTCGAACCGGTGCTGGAGATGTTCGCGCATTTGCATGGCGGCGGGCTGGGAGAGAAGCCATTCGTGCTGCCGTATTTCAACCCGGTCTCGCCGCTGGTGATGGACGCTGGCACGCTGTTGAAGATGGGCGCGGCGGTCGAGCGCGGGCTGCCGTTCATCTTCTCGAATTACAGCATGGCGGGCGCGTCTACGCCGCTGACGCCGGCCGGGACGCTGGCGCTGCTGCTGGCCGAACTGCTGGCCGGACTGACCATCAGCCAGGTGATGAAACCAGGGACGCCGGTCTTGTTGGGGATGCTGCCGGTGTACTTCGATATGAAGTCCATGCTGAATTTCTATGACCCGCAGAGCGTCCTGCTCAACCTGGCCTGCGCGGAGATGATGGCGCATTACAACCTGCCGCACTGCGGCACATCCGGCAGCGGCACCGGCTGGGGCATGGACCTGATCGCTGCTGACACTTACTGGATGAACACGCTGACGTTTTCCCTGACGAAAGGCGGGCTGGCCCCGTTCGTGGGCGACAGCCTGGGTTCGAAGGCCATTTCGCCGACCACCATCGTTCACGTGCACGAGATCATCGAACAGGCGCTGCGCTTTGCAGGTGGATTCCAACTGGACGACGCGCAGGCCGCATTGGAGGAGATCGCCAGGGTGGGGCCGGGCGGCAGTTTCCTGTCGTCGCCTTCGACGCTGAAGAATTACAAAAAGGGATATTACGTCAGCGGCGTGTATCCGCGCTGGACGATGGAGAAGTGGCAGGCCGAGGGGCAGCCCGACGCGCGCCAGGCGCTGCGCGAGAAGACCCGCGCGCTGCTGGCGGACCTGTCTGCGCCGGAGGATTACGAGGACGTGATGGCAAAAGGGGAGGCGTTCATCGCCTCACGAGGTTGAGTCCAGGCAGTGTTCATGTCCCCATTATATGTCCGGCCGGGTGGGTTAGAAAAGCGGGCTTTGGGCAGGCGCGCGTTGGCCGTCCAGCAGCAGGTAAGGCGCGGCGCGTTCGGCCACAACGCCCAGTTTTTTGAGCGCGGAGAGGTCGCGCAGGCGCTTCTGGCGGCGGGCGCGCAGGATGGCTTCCGCGCCTTTGGGACCGATGCCCGGCACGCGCAGCAGGTCGCGTTTCTCGGCGCGGTTGACTTCGAGCGGGCTTTCGGCAAGGTTGGTCTGCGCCCAGGCCAGTTTGGGGTCAGACGCCAGCGGCAGGTTGCCGTCCCCGGCGAAGGGCAATTCTTCGAGGTCGAAGCCATAGTCGCGCAACAGGAAGGAAGCCTGGTACAGGCGATGTTCGCGCAACGGATCGGCAGCGGGCTTGTTTTCGAGCGGCGTATCCGGCACCGGCTTGAAGGCCGAAAAATAGGCGCGTTTGAGGCGCACGTTCTGGTTCAGCCAGGCGGTGGTGGTCAACAACTCCAGGTCGCTCTCGTCCGAGCCGCCGACGACGAATTGCGTGGTCGTGGAGGGCCAACGCCCGTTCCAGCCCAGGTGGGACGGCTGGCTTTGGCGGACCTGTTCCACCCATTGCAGGGGGCGGAAGAGTTCTTCGAGGAAGACTTTCTGCGGGGCCAGGCGCGCCAGGCGTTCGGTGGTGGGCGCTTCCAGGTTGATCGAGACGCGGTCGGCCAACTGCATGGCGCGCTCGACCTGCGCCTTCTCCGCGCCGGGCATGAGTTTGAGATGGATATAGCCGCGGAAGTGATATTTGAAGCGCATCACTTCGGCAGTTTCGAGCAGACGGTCCTGCGTCAGTACCCCGCCGTTTGCTAAACCGGAACTCAGGAACGTGCCTTCCGCGATGCCCTTGCGGTTCAATTCCATGAAGACGCGCGCGAACTCGTCCGGCTTGAAGGTGGCGCGCCGGAAGTCTCGCCCGGCGCGGAAGGGGCAATAGTAGCAGTTCCGTTCACAGGCCGAGGTCAGCAGGGTCTTGAGCAGTTTGATGCTCTGGCCGTTGGGCAACTGCGCCGGGTGGACGTAAATATCCTGCTCGCGCGTCAGGGGTTCGGGTCTCATGCCGGGGACGCCATAGGCGTTTGCCGGGGTGTAGCAGGAGGGACGGAGTTCTTCGGCCGGCTCCAGGCGCATTTGCTCGGTCAGGAGTTTGAGGCGGGAAATGGCGTCCATGCTTGTATTATAGAACAAAAATTCTAAATGTCAATGCTTTGCGAGGCCATTCCTTGTAGAAGTATTTCCCTTCCAGGAGGAATCTTTCTCTTTCGACCTGGAGCCATCTCCGTTCGATCTGGAATGTTCTTCCTTCGACCTTGAAACTCTTTCCTTCGACCTGGAATTCTCTCCGTTCCACCTGGAATGTTCTTCCTTCGACCTTGAAACTCTTTCCTTCAAGGTGGAATTTTCTTCCTTCGACCTGGAAACTTCTCCATTCCGCCTTGAAGCGCTTTCCTTCCAGGTACAGGCCGCCTCCCTCCTTTGTCCCCCCTACGCCGGCGAGGAATCGGGATTATGGTATCATCATCCCAATTCACTGGTCGAGGGAGCGCTTTCTTGAGCCAAAGGCATCGAACCGGGTTGTCGCTTTGCGCGCTGTTGGTCGCGGCGCTGGTCGTGTTTGCGCCGGTATTGCCTGGCGGGCGGGCAGCGCGCGCCCAGGAGGCGGCGGATGTGACCTTGAGCGCCCAGGCCGGTTTCGGCGGCTATTGCAAAGAGGGGGAATGGATCCCGGTGCAGGCGACGGTGGAGAACAAGGGGGCGGGCCTGGAAGCGCGCGTCCAGGCGGCGACCAAAACGGGCTTGGAGGGCAACGCGGTCTATGCCGTGGACGCCAGCCTGCCGACCACGTCCCGCAAGCAATTCGTCCTGTACGCCCAGCCGCCCGAAATCCTGCGTACCCTGACCGTCAGCCTGGTTTCCGAGGGGGAGACGTTGGCCGGGCAGCAATTGAAGGTTTCGTGCCTGTCCCCTGAGAGCCTGCTGGTCGGCTTGCTGGTGGAAAACCCCGCGCCCTATGCCGCGCTGAACGCCGTCCAACTCCAGGACGGTTTCGTGCGCATGGCCGAATTGCAGGTCCCTGACCTGCCGGAGGAGGCCCAGGGCTGGGATGCGCTCGACGCGCTGGTGGTCGCCAACGTGGATACCGGCGCATTGAGCGCCGGTCAACGGCAGGCGCTGGGACTGTGGCTGGCTGGCGGCGGACAGTTGCTGGCGGTCGGCGGGCCGCGCTGGCAAGGGACGCTGGCCGGGCTGGAGGAATTCCTGCCGGTCGAGGTGACGGGGAGCAGGAACGTCGCGGACCTGTCCGCGCTGCCGGCGTATTTCCAGGGGACAGAAGCCCTGGAAACGGGAGCGGTCCTGGCGTCCGGGCGGATGCGGGAGGGCGCGCGCGCGCTCGCCTGGCAGGAGGGCGTCCCGCTGCTGGCCGTCCAAGAGGTTGGCTTCGGGCGCGCCTGGTTCCTGGCCGCCGACCCGGGCTTGCAGCCGTTGAGCGATTGGAACGGCATGGCGGCGCTCTACACCCGCCTGTTTGCGGAGCGTCCGTTGCGGCCTACCTGGGCGGACGGCAAGTGGGACACTTACGAAGCCAACCGGGCGCTCTCTACGCTCTCCGAACTGGGCATCCCGTCCATCCTTTTGATCTGCGGCTGGTTGGGTTTTTATGTGATGGTCATCGGGCCGCTCAATTTCCTGTTCCTGCGGCGGGTCAAACGCCCCGACCTGGCCTGGGTCACCGTCCCGGCGCTGGTGGTCGCTTTCACCATCCTGGCGTATCTTTCCGGCTTCCTGACATTGGGCAGGAAGCCCGCGCTGAACCGCCTGGCGGTCGTGCAGGCCTGGGAGGGGGTGGAAGATGCGCGCGTCCACGCCCTGGTGGGGGTGTACTCGCCGCGCCGCGCCATGTACACGCTCGAGTCGGGCGACGGCTTCCTGGGCCTGCCCTTTAGCGGGAGCGGAAGCGATCTGCAGTCCGGCGGCTGGCTGTCGCTGCGGGACGGGGCGCAGACCGTCCTGCCGGACCTGCGCGTGGAGAGCGGCGGGATGAAAGCGGTCGCGCTAGATGGGAACATTCCCGCCCTGCCGCTCGAACACGACCTGGTCATCACGGTGGACGACCTGGGCGCTGCGCTGACCGGCCAGGTGACCAACCTGGGCGCCTATCCCTTGAGGGACGCCATGCTGGTCACGCCGGGCGGCTTCGAGGAATTGGGCGATCTTTCTCCCGGCGACGCAAGCGCGGAACTCGACCTGTCCTTGCAGGGCGCGTCGGACGGTATGTCTTATTATGATATTTTTCCTTCTTCGTCCTACTATGGGAACCCGTGGATGAGCGGAGATGGCGAAGAAAGCGTGAGGCGGGAAGCGCTGTTCCGCGCTGCGCTCCCGTCGGACACGGGCTATTACAATGCCAATTGGGGCGTTTACCTGATGGGGTGGGTAGACGAACCGGGATTTGGCGCTGGCTTGCAGGGATTACAGCCGCGCGTCGCTGGCGCCACGCTCTACATTGCCAGGCTCGAACCATCGGTCGCGTACGGGCCGGGGTTGCTGCGCCTGCCCCCTTCCTTGTTTGCCTGGGAATCGTCCCTGCCAGGCAGGTCCCCCTACAGCGGGTACGGTTTCCCGCCGGAGGGGCACGTCCTGCGCTTCATGGTCGCGCTGCCCCTGCCGGACGTGTCTGTCCGCATCCTTACCCTCGACCTGGACGGCCCCGCGGGCGCAGATCTCCCGCTGGCTTCCCTGTGGGATTTCGAAAGCGGCGAGTGGGTCGAAGCGCCCTACCAGTCCTGGGGCCGCATAGACATCCCTGCCCCCTGGCGTTACGTCAACGCGGACGGCGAGGTGCGCCTCAAACTGGAAGGCGACCAGAGCGGCTGGTACGAACTCTATCATTCGACGGTTACACTGGTGGTGGGTCCATGACGCCGATTGTCGAGATCGAAGGCCTGAGCAAGAGGTTCGGCCAGCGCGCGGCGGTGGACGGCGTCAGCCTGTCCATCGAGAGCGGCGAGATCTTCGGGCTGGTGGGTCCCAACGGCGCCGGCAAGACCACCACCATGCGCATGTTGGTCACGCTGCTCAAGCCGGATAGAGGCGAGATGCGCGTCGGCGGTCATTCGGTCGCCAAGTCCCCGCGCGAGGTGCGCCGCCTGCTCGGCTTCATGCCCGACGCCTTCGGCGTCTACGGCGACATGACCGTGTGGGAATACCTGGACTTCTTCGGCGCCTGCTACAAGATCCCCGCCCCGCAGCGCGCCGCCCTGATCCGCGACCTGCTCGACCTGGTGGACATTGCCCACCGCCGCGACGACATGGTGGACACCCTCTCGCGCGGACTCAAGCAGCGCCTCGGACTGGCCCGCGTCCTAATCCACGACCCCGGCGTTCTGGTCCTCGACGAGCCTGCTTCCGGCCTCGACCCCCGCGCCCGGGTCGAAATCCGGGAACTTTTGCTGGAAGTGGCGCGTCTGGGAAAGACGATCCTCTTCTCCAGCCATATCCTGGCAGACGTGGCCGAACTTTGCACGCGGGTCGGCATCATGGAAGAGGGCAAACTGGCGGCGCTCGGCACGCTCGACCAACTCAGCCAGCAACTTGCGCCGCATCGCCTGGTGCGCGTGGCTTTCCTGCCCAGCGTGGACAAGGATGAGGCGCAGGCTTCGCTCTCCCGCCTGCCCGGCGTTGTGGCAGTTCGCCCGCAGGACGGGTTGGGAGGCGCCGACTGGCCCTCCCTGGAAGTGGAATTCAGCGGCGACGACCAGGCCTTGCATGGGTTGTTAGCCGCCATGCTCGAACAGGGCCTGCCGGTGGTGCGCTTCAGCGAAGAGACGCAAAACCTGGAAGAAGTCTTCCTGCGCGCCACACGCGGGATCGTCTCGTAGCGAGTGGAGAGAGAAACATCAATGGAGAATACAGCGCCGGTTGTCTCCCGCAATAAAGTCCCTCTGGGAAAATTTTTTGCCTGGCTGGGCGACCTGTTCCGCCGCCTGGTGGAAAACCCCGTCATCCGCAAGGAATTGCGCGGGCGGATGCGCGGCCGGCAGGGTTTCATCCTGCTCATGGCGTACCTGTTGGTCATCGGCTTGCTGACCCTGTTGATCTATTCCCTGACCGCTTCGGAAGGCTCTTACGCCCGCTGGGATCCCGGTTACCGCCAGGGCGTGGGCAAGGCGGTCTTTGGCGCGGTCGTCCTGTTGGAATTGACGCTGGTCTCGTTGATCGGGCCGGCGCTCACCTCCGGCGCCATCGCCGCCGAGCGCGAGCGCCAGACCTTCGACCTGCTGCGCACCACCCTGCTGTCGGCGCGTTCGCTGGTGATGGGGAAACTCGGCTCGTCGCTGGCTTTCTTGTTCCTGCTCATCTTCTCCGCCCTGCCCATCCAGAGCATTGCCTTCCTGCTGGGAGGCGTGGGGATGGCGGAATTGCTGGTCTCCAGCCTGATGCTGGTCGTGACGGCGGTCTTCTTCTGCGCGCTGGGGCTGTTCTTTTCCAGTTTGTTGAAGCGCACCACTGCCGCTACGGTCTCTTCGTATGCAACTATCCTGTTGACTGCGCTGGTGGGCGGGGCCGGCTTTTTGCTGATCGCCCTGAGCGAGTCTTCCTATTACTACTCGAATACGATCCTGGATGCCGCTTATGAGAACATCCTGAACCTGGGATTGTGGCTGTTGATTTCGACCAACCCGCT
>JBMOMO010000043.1:0-10682 GCA_049324135.1 Chloroflexota bacterium | reverse complement strand
AGGCCTGGTTCCAGGCCGCCCAACAGGCGCGCGCCGTGCAGGCGGCGGTGCAAGAACAGGAACAGGCTATTGCCGAGATGCTGGTGAAGATCGAAAATGACCCATCCCTGAGCGAGGAACAAAAGCGCGCCCTGTCTGAGCCGCTGGAAGAGGCCCTGACCGCCCTGCAGGACAATCCCACGCTGGAGGGTTCGGTCTCGACCTTGACCGCCGCTGGCGAGGAACTGCAAGCCCTGGGCGACCCGCAGGCGCAGGAACTGGCGCGGGCGTTGGCTGAGGCGGGCCGGCAACTATCCATGCAGGAGGGCAGTCCGCTGCAAGGGGTGGGACAGGAACTTGCACAGGGCAATGCGGTGGCTGCCGCCACACAATTGAGCCAGTTGGACGTCAGCAACCTGGGCCAGGCCGAAGCCGAAGCGTTGGCGAGCCAGTTAGAGACGCTGGCGCAGTCGCTGGCTTCCATGGACCCACAGTTGGCAGCGCAGTTGAACCAGGCCGCGCAAGCCCTACGCCAGGGCGACCTGGCGGCCGCACAACAGGCCTTGCAGCAGGCCGCCCAGTCGTTGGCGGAGGCCGGCCAGCGGTTGGCTTTTTCGCAGGCGGCCGGGCAGAATGCCAGTCAGTTGCGGCAGGGCGCCGGGCGGATTCTTGCGGCCGGCGGCGGTCAGCCCATCCAGGGCGCGGCCGGTTCGCAGTCCGGGCAGGGGACCGGTCAGGCCGGGACGCAGCCCGGGGGCGCGGGAGCAGGCCAGGGGACGGGCGAGGCGGGTTCGTCCCAGCCGGGGGGCGAGGCCGGTAGTTCCCCCATCCCGCAGGACAACGGCCCCGGTGACGGCGGCCAGGAAGCCTACGAGCCGATCTACGCGCCAAGCCTGCTGGGCGGCGAGGACGGGCCGCTGGTGGGACTGCCGGAAGCGGGCGAAGACGGGGAGGTGGTCGGCGTGGGACCGTCGGCGCCAGGGAAGGAAGGCGACAGTCTGGTGCCGTATGACGAGGTGTACGCGCAGTATGAGGAAGTCAACCGCCGCGCGTTGGAGAACGGCCAGGTGCCGCTCCAGTTCATGCAGGTCATCCGTAATTATTTCGATGCTTTGAAACCGTGAGGAAGCCATGAGCGAATTTTCCGCTGAAGAGTTCTGCCAGACCGCCGGGCAGATCGAACGCGAAGTGGGGCAGGTGATCGTCGGCCAGGCCGATGTGGTGCGGCCCGTCTTGGTGAGCATCCTGGCGGGCGGGCACGTGCTGCTGGAGGGCGTGCCGGGCCTGGGCAAGACCATGCTGATCCGCACGCTGGGGCAGGCGCTGGACTTGAAGTTCTCGCGCATCCAGTTCACCCCCGACCTGATGCCGTCCGACATCCTGGGCACCGAAATCCTGGCCGACCGGGACGGACAGCGCACGTTCCAATTCCGCCCCGGGCCGTTGTTCGCCAACCTGGTGCTGGCGGATGAGATCAACCGCGCCACGCCCAAGACCCAGTCGGCGCTGCTGGAGGCCATGCAGGAAGGTTCGGTGACGGTGGCCCAGCAGACCTGGCGGCTGGAGGAACCCTTCTTTGTCATGGCAACCCAGAACCCGCTGGAGATGGAAGGCACCTATCCGCTGCCCGAAGCGCAACTGGACCGCTTCTTCTTCAAGGTGAACGTGGACTTGCCGGACGTGGGCGAGATGGCCGAAATCCTCGAGCGCACCACCGGCCAGGATACGCCGGCAGCCGGGCGGGCCGCCAGCGGGGCAGACATCGTGCAGATGCGCGAACTGGCGCGGGCGGTGCCGGTGGCCTCCCACGTGCGCGAGTACATTGCCAAACTGGTGCTGGCGACCCATCCCGACGATGCGCAGGCCGCGCCGTTGGTGAAGAAATATGTGCGGTACGGCGTCTCGCCGCGCGGTGGGCAGGCGCTGATGCTGGGCGCGAAAGTGACCGCCCTGCTGGCCGGGCGTTACAACGTCGCCTTCGAGGATGTCCATGCCGTTGCCTTGCCTGCGCTGCGTCACCGCCTGCTGTTGAATTTCGATGGTTTAGCCGAAGGCGTCAAGCCTGACTCAGTCATCACGGAATTATTGAAGACGATACTAAATTAGATTTTCAAGTTTTACCGTAGGGTCGTCAAGTCATAAATTTTTGCACACGATCAAATACTCAGGCAAGAGGTGAAATGAGTTACAAATCCGAATCCATGACTGTAAATGACCTGATTACTAACATCGGGGAATATTATCTGCCTGCCATTCAGCGTGAATTTGTGTGGCCTGTGCGGAAAATAGAGAGTTTATTTGATTCAATGTTTCGGGGATACCCAATAGGTACAATGTTACTTTGGGATGTTCGAATCCCTGCTATTCATGAATTTCCGTTTTATGAACTTATTCGAAATTTTGATGTTCGAAAATCTCACAATATAAAAGCCAATCTAAATTCACAATCAAGTTGTCTTGGTATCTTGGATGGACAACAACGAATTACATCGCTTTATGTTGGTTTGTGTGGCAGCTATGTCGAAAAAGAACCTCGCCTATGGGTGACAAATCCAAATGCTTATCCTGAAAAAAAGTTATACATGAATTTATTGTACACTCCTAAGTCAGATGATGAAAGTGGTTCTCCCTTCCAGATAAAGTTTCTAACAAAGGAGCGTGCAAAAAAGTCAGAACAATCTTGTTGGTTTTTACTTTCGGATATTTTGAGATACAAAACACGGTCAGATCTGCGAGAATTTCGTCGCACAACTGCCTATAGAGATAATGAAATTTTTGAGAATAACTTAGATGCTTTGTGGACAGCAATTCATGAAAACCAGCATATTCACTATTTTCTCGAACCAAGTCAAGACTTGGAACGAGTGTTAAATATTTTCCATCGTCTCAATAAAAGTGCAACACCTTTAGAACATTCGGACTTGTTACTATCACTGGCCACAGCAACTTGGAAGCAGCACGATGCAAGGGAGCAAATTTATCAATTGGTTGATAATTTAAATGAAAACTGTGGAAGTACATTTTATTTTTCAAAAAACTTTGTCTTGAAAACTCTACTTGTGTGTAGCGATAAAGATGTACGCTTTCGGGCGGAAAATGTTGGTAAAAAGGTGCAGTTAGAAGAAATTTGGGAAAGGGTTCAAAAGAGTTTAAAAATCACTGTCAAATTGTTGGCTCAATTTGGCCTCAATTTCCAGACTTTGACCGCTCCTAATGCAGCAGTATGTATCGCATACTATGTTTTCAAGCGCAATTTATTAGAAGAGACTTACTTGGCCGATAGAAAAACTGATAGCGACCGAGAGCAAATTCGGATATGGCTATTAAAAAGTCAATTGGCTAGGGTATTCAGTGGACAAACTGACAGAATTCTCACAATTATTCGTAATGCCATAAATAATGCGCTGGAAAAGGAAGGAGCAGATTTTCCAGCAACGCAAATTGAACAGGCGTTGCAAATTGCTAGGCCATTTAGTTTTACAGAAGAGTATCTTCAGTCCCTTGTGTTCAACACAAGATATGGTAACCCAGATACTTTTGCGATTTTGGGGCTGTTGTTCCCATATTTAGAATTTACTCAACAACAATATTCAATAGACCATTTGCATCCGCAGGCGCAGTGCGATGATCGCGGAATAATGGAACGCCTTGGCATGACAAAAGAAGACATTGATTTCGTGGTTCATAACAAGAACGGATTGGCAAATTTACAGCTGCTTCCATTGTCAATAAATTCAAGCAAAAATAAACGCCCTTTGGCAGAATGGTTAACGCCTGATGAGCACGAAAATGCTGAGATTAAGACTATTTACAAGAATTGGTGTCTGATTCCTGATACAGATTTATCTATTGTCAATTTCTATGATTTCTTTCAGAGAAGGCAATCCAAGATAGTTGAAGCACTTAGGGAAAAATTAGGCTATACATCAACTCCTATCCTCGTAGAAACCGACTTAGATCTTGAATATCAAGATGAAGATGATCTGATAAGTTCTTCCAAAATTGCAATCCAATAATCTTGATAAAAGGCATTTCCCCTTCCCCATGCTCTTCGACGAACCCACCCTGCGCAAACTGACCCAACTCACACTGGTTGCTGCGCGCATCCGCGCTGGGGCCATCAAGGGCGAGCGCCGTTCCTCGCGGCGCGGTAGCAGCGTGGAATTTGCTGATTACCGCGCCTACGCGCCCGGCGACGACCTGCGGCGGCTGGACTGGAACATCTACGCGCGCCTGGAGCGTCCCTTCATCAAGTTGTTCGAAGAAGAGGAAGACCTGGCTGTCTACATCCTGCTGGACGTTTCGCGTTCGATGCGCTGGGGCGAGGCCGAACTGGACAAGTTCCAGTATGCCCTGCGCCTGGCGGCCGGACTGGGCGCGGTGGCGCTGGCTTCCGGCGACCGGCTGGTCGCGGCCGCTTTACGGGATGGCGGCGTCGCGCAGGAGTTCGGCCCCGCGCGCGGGCAGGCCGCGCTTCCGCGCCTGTTTCGCTTCCTGGAGGGACTCGAAGCGCAGGGGAAGACCGACCTGGAGGCTTCGCTGCGGCAGTTCTTCATCACGCCGCGCCGCGCCGGCCTGGTCATCTTGATTTCTGATCTCCTCTCGGCGCAAGCCTTTCGACTAGGCTCAGGGCAGGGCTGGGAAGCCGGGCTGCGCCAGGCTTTAGGACGCGGGCACGAAGCCGCCCTGCTGCACGTCCTTGCGCCCGACGAACTCGACCCGCCGCTGGCTGGCGACCTGCAACTGGTGGACATCGAGACCGGCCGCCAGCAGGACGTCTCGCTCGACGGCGGGCTGCGTTCGCTCTACCGCCAGCGGGCGCGCGCCTGGCTGCAATCCACGCAGGCGGCTTGCCGTAAGCAGGGTGTCCGCTGCCAGCAACTGACCACCAGCCTGCCCTGGGATCGGGCGCTGCTGCTCGAAATGCGCCGGGCTGGGATTTTAAAATAGATGAAATTCCTCACCCCCGCCGCCTTCGGCTTCCTGGCGCTCGCCATCCCCATCCTGCTGCTCTACATGCTCAAACTGCGCCGCAAGCAGGCGCAGGTCTCCTCCACGTTGCTGTGGGAGCAACTGCTACGCGACCGGCAGGCCAACGCGCCCTGGCAGAAACTCCGGCGCAACCTGCTCCTGTTCCTGCAACTGCTCATCCTGGCGGCGCTCTCGCTGGCGCTGGCGCGTCCCGCCGTGCAGACGCCAGTGGTGGCAAGCGGCTCGCTCATCGTGCTGTTGGACGCCTCCGCTTCGATGAACGCGGACGACGTGACGCCCTCGCGCTTCGAGACTGCCCGCCGGGCCGTCCAGGACCTCCTCAACGGACTCCCGCCCGCTTCGCGCCTGACCCTCATCCTGGTCGGGCAGACGCCCCAGGTTCTGGCCGCCGCCGAAACGGACCCCGCCCGGCTGCGCGAGGCGCTCTCATCTGCCCAGGTCACCCAGGGCGGCGCGGACTGGCAGGCGGCCTTTGCGCTGGCGGCCGGAGCGGCGCAAGGCGCGCGCGAGGCGACCACCGTCATCGTCTCCGACGGCGGCCTGCCGGAGGGTGGAATGCCCTCCCTGCCCGGCGAGATACGCTACCTGCCCATCGGCGTGGATGGGGAAAACCTGGCCGTCACCGCCCTGGCGCTGCGCGCCTCCGCAAGCGGGCCGCAACTGTTTGCCGAAGTGACCAATTATGGGCAGGCGACGCGCGATGTGTTGCTCTCGTTCTACCTGGGCGAGGCCTTACTCACCGCCCGCCGTTTGAGCGTGCCGCCCGCCTCCAGCCAAAGCCTGACGCTGGATGACCTGCCCGACCAGCCGGGCGCCTACCAGGCGCGCCTGTCCGAGCCGGGCGGAAGCGCCGAATTGGATGCCCTGCCTCTCGATGACAGCGCCTTCGCCGTCTACCAGGCCGCCTCGGCGCGGCGCGTGCTGCTGGTCTCGCAGGGCAACCTGTTCCTGGAGCAGGCGCTGGCGGCGCTGCCGGGTATCCAGCCGTTCCGCGCCCTGCCCGGCGCAGACGGTAGCCTGCAGATGCCCGGCGAAGCATTCGACCTGTACGTGCTGGATGGACTTTTGCCCGATCCGCTGCCCTCCGGCAACCTGCTGTTCGTCAACCCGCCGGGCAACCCCCTCTTCCCGGTCGGCGAGTTTTTCAGCGATATGACCGGCTTGCAGGTGCATGAGCATTCCCTGACCCGTTTCGTGGACTGGAGCAGCGTCCACGTCATGCAGGCGCGAAGCGTCCAACCGCCCGCTTGGACTGAAACGCTGGTCGGGACGCAGGCCGGGCCGCTGGTCTTTGCCGGGGAAACGGAGGGCCGCCGTATCGCCGCGTTGACTTTCGACCTGCGCGAAAGCGACCTGCCGCTGCAAGTGGCCTACCCGATCTTGTTCGCCAACCTGCTCGATTACCTCGTCCCGCCCAGCGCTTTCGACGCGATCCGGGCGCTGCGGCCGGGTGGGAGTCTGTCCATCCTGCCGCCGCCGGGCGTCGAGCAGGTGGCCGTCGTTTCGCCGTCGGGGAAGGCGTATGCCTTCACCCCGCTGGCGGGCGCCATCACCTTTACCGAGACCGGCGAACTCGGCTATTACGCGGTCAACTTCATCGGGCAGGATACCCAAACATTCCAGACCTTTGCCGTCAACCTGTTCGACCCGCTCGAATCGGACATCCGCCCGCGCGCCAGTATCCAGGTCGGGAACGCCGCCGTTGCGCCGGCCGCCTCCGAGCAGGTCGGCCAGCGCGAGGTGTGGCCCTGGCTGGCGGGACTGGCGCTGCTCGTCCTGCTGGTCGAGTGGCAGGCTTACCACCGCCGTGTCATTGCGGGCCTGCGCTGGCCGGGTAGCCTTGCGTGGTTGGCGCAAAAGGCATATCGCCCGTCCTGGCCGGGCCAGGGAGGCCAGGCAGGCGAAGCAATCTCCTCCTCGCGTCAGGAGACTGCTTCGGCGGAAGTGCGCCGCCTCGCAGTGACATCCAAGAAGAGAGGGGGCGCATGACCTTCACTGCGCCGCTCTTCCTACTCTTGCTGCTGCTCGCGTTGGTCGTGGCCTGGGTGGGCTGGCCGGCCCCGGGTCCAGGGAAGAAGCGGGAGGTCGTCTCGCTGGCGCTGCGGCTGGTCATCCTGGCCTGCCTGGTCTTGTCGCTGGCGGGGATGGAGATCGTGCGCGGCGGGGACGACCTGGCGGTCGTCTTCCTGGTGGACGTCTCCGATTCGATGCCGCCCGCCGCTGTGGCCGCCGAAATGGACTACCTGCGCGCGGCGCTGGCCGGAATGGGGCCGGACGACCAGGCCGCCATCGTCCTGTTCGGCGCGGATGCGCTGGTGGAGCGTCCCATGCGGGCGGGCGCGGAATTGGGGCTGGTGGCGTCTGCCCCGGTCACCAACCAGACCGACCTGGCCGAAGCCATCCGGCTGGGACTGGCGCTGTTCCCGCCCGGCGCGGCGCGGCGCATGGTCATCCTTTCGGACGGCGCACAGACCAGCGGCGACGCGCTGGCGGCGGCCCGCCTGGCGGCCGCTTCCGGTGTGCAGATCGTGGTTGCGCCGTTCGTGACCGAGATGGGCGCGGAGGCGCTGGTGGCGCAGGTGGACGCCCCGGCGCGCCTGCGCCCCGGCGAGCAGTTCGACCTGAACGTCACCGTCCAGGCCAGCCAGCCGATGCGCGCCGAGGTGCGCGTGCTGGCGGGGGACGAGGCCGTCTACCAGGCCGTTCACGACCTGCGGCGCGGGACGCAGACCTTCAGCCTGCCGCTCACGGCCGGGACGCCTGGTTTCGTGGCCTACCAGGTGCAGATCGCGCCTGAGGGGGCGTCGTCCCCGAAGGGGGACGCCTTCTACCAGAACAACCGCCTGGACGCTTTCTCACTGGTGGAGGGGCCGCCGCGCATCCTGATGGTTGCGCCGCCGGCCGGCGAATCCCTGCCCGGCGGCGGGACGCGCCCCGACGAAACCTCGGCCCTGCTGGCGGCCCTGGAGGCGGCCGGCTTTACGGTGGACCTGGCGGCGCCCGCTTACTTGCCCTCCCATTTGCCGTCGCTGGCGCAGTACAACGCCGTGCTGCTGGTGGACGTCCCGGCGCGGCAACTCGGCCTGAACCAGATGGAAGCCCTGCAAACCTACGTGCGCGACCTGGGCGGCGGGCTGGCGGCGGTGGGCGGCCCCAGCAGTTTCGGCGTGGGCGGCTACTACGACACCCCGCTCGAAGCCGCCCTGCCGGTGGACATGCAGATCAAGGACGAGCAGCGCCGTCCCAAACTGGCGCTGGTCTTCATCATCGACCATTCCGGCTCCATGTCCGAGACCAGCGGCGGCGCAACCAAACTGGAACTGGCCAAGGAAGCCGTAGCCCGTTCGCTCGAACTGGTCTTCCCCACCGACCGGGTCGGCGTGATCGCCTTCGATGACGTTGCCAAGTGGGTCGTCCCGATGACCGACCTGGCCGAGCCGGACGCAACGCTGGCCGCAGTGGGGGGCATCCAGATCGGCGGCGGCACCGACATCCTGGCCGGCTTGCAAGCCATGGCCGAAGTCCTGCCGGGTGAGCCTGCCAAAGTGAAGCACGTCATCCTGCTCACCGACGGCGGCGCGGACCCGACCGGCATCCCCGAACTGGTGGAGCGCCTGTACGCCGAGGATGGCGTCACGCTCTCCACGGTCGGCGTGGGACGCGACGCCGCGCCCTTCCTGGAAGACCTGGCGGCGTTGGGCGGCGGGCGTTACCATTTTGCCGCCGACGCGGGCAGCATCCCCAGCATCTTCACCGAGGAGACCTCGCTGGCCTCGCGCGCCTACATCGTCGAAGAGACCTTCTTCCCCAAGCAGGCCAACCCCTCGCCCATCCTGGCGGGCATCCCCAGCCTGCCGCCCTTGCGCGGCTACATTGCCTCCAGCCCCAAGTCGCTGGCGCAGGTGGTACTCGAATCGGACAAGGGCGATCCCATCCTGGCGACCTGGCAATACGGCCTGGGGCGCGCGCTGGCCTTCACCTCCGACGCCAGCGGGCGCTGGGCGCGCGACTGGCTGCGCTCCGAACAGTTCGCCGTCTTCTGGGCGCAGGCGATACGTTCCGTCCTCAGCGACTCGCGCGAGGCGGCGCTCGAAATGGACGTTTCCCTGCAAGGCGAGCAGGCGCGCCTGACGCTGGACGCCCTCGACCTGGGCGGCGCATTCCTGAACGGCTACCAGGTGGAGGCCAGCATCGTCGCGCCGGATGGGGAAGCCCAAAGCCTCACGTTGCGCCAGGGCGCGCCGGGGCGTTACGAAGCGGATTTCACCCCCACCCAACAGGGCGTGTACCTGATCCGCTTTTCGGGACGCGCGCCGGAGGGAGGGACGGGGAACTTTGCCGAGACGGCCGGCTGGACGCTGTCCTACTCGCCCGAATACCGCCGCCTCGAACCGGACCCCGACCTGCTGCTGCGCCTTGCGGCCCTCACCGGCGGGGAGGCGACCTCGCCGGACCCGGCGCGGGCTTTTTCCCATGACATGGGCGCCTCGCGCGCCTCCCGCCCGGCCTGGCCCTGGCTACTGGCTTTGGCGGCGCTGTTGCTGCCCTTCGACATCGCTGTCCGCCGCCTGATCCTGACCCGGCAGGACCTCCTGCGCCTGCGCGAGGCGCTGCGCGCCAGGTTGGGGGGGCAAAAGCCCGCGCCCGCGTCAACGTCCTTGCCCGCCGATTCACGCCTGGACGCCCTGCGCCAGGCCAAAGAGCGGGCGCGCGCCGCTGCGCCGCCCAAACCTGCGAGGACTTGGGAGCCTGTCGAGACACAGCCGCCGCTCCCAATTGCCCCGGTCAAGCCTGCGCCCGGCCCGGTCGCCTCTCCTGCGGGGACCGCGGAAATGCTGCTGAAACGGAAGCAGGCCCGGCGGGGTCAGACCGAGGGCGGGCGCGCCCGTCCATCCGAAGGAGAACAGGAGTCGTCATGAGGGAATGGCTCAAGCGGCAAAGACAGCAATTCGCATTCTGAAAACAAGTTGTGCTTTTGCTGGCTCGGAAAGTACCCAGAATGGGTATGGGCAAATCCGAAGCCGTTTGCTGGATTTGGCAATCCCGCAAAGCCATATTGAGAATCGCTGTGGCAAATGGGGGTGGGTTTCCAGTATGTCGTATAATAGAAGTAGCGGCTACGTTGGAAAGGAGATGAAACATGACCGTCTTGGAAGAAAGGGAGAGACTCTACCCGGTGCGGATGCTGGACGTGTACGCCGGGAACGTGTGGGACCCCGCCCAGGAACTGGCAAAGGGAACGCGCGGGATTATTTGCAAGGCCGGGCAGGGAGGCTTCTATTCCCTCCCCAAAACCTTCATTTCGGATTGTGAGCGCGCCGGCATTCCGTGGGGGTTGTACTGGCTGATCGACAGCCGTTACGACAGCGGCTATCACATGGGCGCCATCAAGCGTTCTTTCCCGGAGATGAATTTCGGCCCGTTGGGCTGGTGGTGGGACTGTGAAAAGCCGAAGGTCGGGATGCCGGACCGGTTGTACCGCAAGACCCCCTACCAGGGCAACGGCTTGATCGAAACGGTCATTGACAAATTCACCGCCTGGAGCGGCCAGGCGGGCGGTATCTACACCGCGCCGGGCTTTGCGCACCTGCTGGGCTGGTATTCTTCCTTGTTCAAATTGAAATCGCTGGCCGGGAAACTGGCTGCCATGCCGCTGTGGGTGGCGCAGTACAACAATTCCATTATGCAGCCTGACCTGTGCGGCGTGTGGA
>JBMOMO010000042.1:0-27466 GCA_049324135.1 Chloroflexota bacterium | reverse complement strand
TGCGCTGGCATTATCCGCCGCTTTCCCTTTTCGAGGTCGCCCGCTTTTCCGTTCAGGAAGTTCTATTCGGTTTTCAAAGTGCAATGGTATATTTTTGCCGTTTGATACCAAGACGTATCTGTGGTTTTACACCTGCGGCAGGTTGCGGCGCAGCACATTGTACAGGCCCAGCCCGCGCACGGTGCCTTCCACCACACAGGTCATGGGGTTATCTACCAGGTAGGCGGGAATGCCCAGGGATTTGGTCAGCAGTTTATCGATCCCGCGCAGAAGCGCGCCGCCGCCGCACAGCGCCACGCCGCGGTCGATGATGTCCGCCACCAGTTCGGGCGGCGTCTTTTCCAGCACGCGGCGGCCGGTCTCGATGATGTCCTTGAGCGGTTCCTGCAGGGCTTCGACGATCTCGCCGGTGGTCAATGTGACGGGACGCGGCAGGCCCGTGACCTGGTCCTGCCCCTGCACCTCCATGCTTTGTTCCATGTCCTGCGGGACAGCCGCGCCGATGCGGATCTTCAACTGTTCGGCGGTCGCCTGGCCGATGATGACGCCGTATTTCCTGCGCGCGTACACGATGATGGCCTCGTCCAGGTTCAAGCCGCCGCCGCGTAACGTCTCGGCAGAGACGATGCCATACATCGCCATGACGGCCGCCTCGGTAGCGCCGCCGCCCAGGCTCAACACCATGTTGCCAGAGGGCGAACCGATCGGCAGGTCGATGCCGAGCGCCGCCGCCAGCGACTGCTGGATCAGGAAGGCCTCGCGGCTGCCGGCTTCCATGACCGCCTCGTACACGGCGCGCCGCTCCACGCTGGTAACGCCGTACGGCACAGAAATCATCACGCGCGGGCGGAAGATACGCATGGAGCCGCTCACCCGCCGCAGCAGGTAGGAGAGCAGGGTCTCGGTAATTTCATAATCAGCGATGACGCCGTTCTTGAGGGGGCGGGCGACTTCGATGCTGTCCGGCACGCGCCCGTACATATCGCGCGCTTCCTGGCCGACAGCGACCATCTTCTGCTCATCCACTTCGATGGCGACGATGGTCGGCTCCTCGAGCAGCACCTGCGTGCTGTCGGCCAGGCGGGTAAACATCGTACCCAGGTCTATGCCCAGGTCTTTGGAAAAGGCAAACACAGGCCTTTACTCGGATTTCTCTTCGTAAGGGCGCGCGGAGGCCTTGCGGTACCGACGCACAGCGTCCAGGCGCAGGTTGGAGCGGCGCAACGCCGCCTCGATAGCGAGGAAGTTATCCATCTCGGCTGGCGCGCCGCCTTTGAGCGCTTCTTCGGCGCGCTTGCGGGCCGCTTCCGCGCGGTCCAGGTCGATCTCGCGGACATTTTCGGCGGCGTCTGCCAACACCGTGACGATGTCAGGCTGGACTTCCGCAATGCCTCCGGCCACCGTGAAGACCTCCTCCTGGCCCCTGGTGCGGACTTTGATGACACCGAAGTTCAGGGTTGTCAGCAGGGGCGCGTGGTGCGGCAGGATGCCCATCTCGCCCGCCGAGCCCGGCAGGACGACGATGTCTACATCGCCTTCGAAGACCGTACGGTCCTGGGAAACAATTTCACAACGAATGGTCATATCGTGTCCATTTTGTCATTGCGAGCAAAGCGAAGCAATCTCTTCTTTGACGAGGGGATTGCCTGTCCCCTGGACTGTCCGTCCACCTGTGCCTGCGGCGCGGTGCAGGCAGGACAGGCTGGCGTCAGGCCAGGGCTTCGTCGGGAAGAACACCCTCCTCGCAATGACAGAGTTGTTACGCACTCTTAGCCAGTTTCTCAGCCTTCTCACGAACATCTTCAATCGTGCCGGCCATCATAAAGGCCTGTTCGGGCAGGTCGTCGCATTTGCCGTCCAGGATTTCGCGGAAGCCGCGCACGGTGTCTGCCAGCGGGACGTAGCGCCCGTCGATGCCGGTGAAGCGCTCGGCTACGAAGAAGGGCTGCGAGAAGAAGCGTTCGATCTTGCGGGCGCGCGCCACGATCAACTTGTCGTCTTCGGAGAGTTCATCGATGCCGAGGATGGCGATGATGTCCTGCAGGTCTTTGTAGCGCTGCAAGACGCGCTGCACCTCACGAGCGACAAAGTAATGCTCTTCGCCCACAATATTGGGATCAAGAATTCGGGAGGTCGAAGCGAGCGGATCCACCGCCGGGTAGATACCTTTTTCCACGATGGAGCGCTCGAGCGCGATGGTCGCGTCCAGGTGGGTAAAGGTCGCCACCGGGGCCGGGTCGGAGTAATCGTCCGCAGGCACGTACACGGCCTGCATCGAGGTGATAGAACCGGTGCGCGTGGAGGTGATGCGTTCCTGCAACTCGCCCATTTCGGTCGCCAGGGTGGGCTGGTATCCCACCGCAGACGGCATACGGCCGAGCAGCGCCGACACTTCGGAACCCGACATGGAGAAGCGGAAGATGTTGTCGATGAAGAGCAGCACATCGCGGCCCTGGTCGCGGAAGTATTCGGCCATCGAGAGCGCCGAAAGCGCCACGCGCAGGCGCACGCCAGAAGGCTCGTTCATCTGCCCATAGACCATGACGGTATCCTTCATCACGCCCGATTCGAGCATTTCGCGGTAGAGTTGCGTGCCTTCGCGGGTGCGCTCGCCCACGCCAGCGAAGACCGAGTTGCCTTCGTGCTCGGTCGCCACGGAACGGATGAGTTCCATGATGATGACGGTCTTGCCGGTGCCAGCGCCGCCAAAGATACCGGTCTTGCCGCCCTTGGTGAAGGGCGCCACCAGGTCGATGACCTTGATGCCGGTCTCGAACACTTCCACGCGCGTGGACTGTTCCGCATAAGGCGGCGCGAGGCGATGGATGGGATACCGGGTGGATGCGCTGACATCGCCCTTCTTATCCACCGGGCGGCCTAAAACATTGAAGATGCGACCAAGCGTCGCTTCGCCAACCGGGACCAGGATGGGCGCTCCCGTTGCCAGGGCTGCGACGCCGCGCTGGAGACCGTCAGTCGAGTCCATCGAGACGGTGCGCACCCAGTTCCCGCCCAGGTGCTTCTGGACTTCCAGCACCAGCGCTTCCTGTCCCGCGCGCTCGATCTCGATCGCTTCGAAGAGTTCCGGGATGTCCCCTTCGGGGAATTCCACGTCTACCACACCGCCAAGAATTTGTACGACACGGCCAGTTGCATTTGCCATGGTTGCCTCCAAGTATCGGGTTACTGGGCCAGCGCTTCTGCGCCGCCCACAATGTCTAAGATGTCGTTGGTGATCGCCTGCTGGCGCACCTTGTTGTAAGCCAGTTGCAGCGCGCCGACCAGTTCGTGCGCGTTGTCGGTCGCATTACGCATGGCAACCATGCGGGCCGCATGTTCGCTGGCCTGCGATTCCAAAATCGCCTGGTAGACTTGCAATCCGGTAAAGCGCGGGATGGTCACATCCAAAATCTCGCGCTCGGCCGGTTCGTAGATGTAGGCAGCCGAGGTCTTGCGCGCCTGGTCGAGGGTCACATGCTCATGTTCGGCTTTCAGTTCCAGGGGCAGGAGTTTCTGCGCTTCTACCGTCTGGCGCGACATGCTGTGGAAGTTGGTGTACACCAACCAGACTTCGTCCACTTCGCCGTTAAGGAAGGAATCCACTGCCAGGCGGCCAATCGCCGAGACATCGGCGAAGGACGGGGCAGCGGGCAGGTTGCTGAAGTCGGCCAACACATCCTTGCGGCGGCGGAACAATAAGTCGCGTCCCTTGCGCCCCACCGCGATATATTTGACCGGCACTTTGTATTGATCGAAGTTCTGCGACACAAAGCGGATGACGTTGGTGTTGTACGCGCCCGCCAGGCCGCGGTCGCCGGTGACGACGACGGTCAGCGCATTCTTGACGTCGGTGCGCTCCGTCAGCAACGGGTGCAGTTGGCCGCGTCCGGGCTGACCGGCGACGTGCGTCAACACCTGCCAGGCTTTGGTGGCGTAGGGACGGGTGTCCATCACTGCCTTGACGGCGCGCCGCACCTTGCTGGCGCTGACCGCCTCGAGGGCGCGGGTCACCTGCGAAATGTTCTTGACGCTGCGGATTCGCATCCGCATTTCACGGGCGGAAGCCATGTCTTATCCCTGCCAGGTGCTTGCAAAGGTTTCGAAGGCCTTCGCCATCCGGGCGCGCAGGTCATCGGAGAGGGCTTTCTTCTCGATGATCTCCTTGCCGATTTCAGGATGGGAGGAGGCCATGAAGCGCAGCAGTTCGGCCTGCCATTGGCTCATTTTTTCCACCGGGACGTGGTCGGCGTAGCCGCTGGTGCCGGCCAGGATGACCATGACCTGGTCTTCGAATTCCATCGGTTGGTACTGCGGCTGTTTGAGCAGTTCCTGCATCCGCTGGCCGCGGCTGAGTTGCGACTGGGTGGCTTTGTCGAGATCGGAGGCCATCAACGCGAAGGCCGCCAATTCGCGGTAGGCCGCCATGTCGAGGCGCAGGCGGCCCGCCACCTGTTTCATGGCCTTGGTCTGGGCGTCGCCGCCCACGCGGGAGACCGAGATGCCCACGTTCACCGCCGGGCGGATACCGGCATTGAACAAGTTGCTTTCCAGGAAAATCTGCCCATCGGTGATGGAGATGACGTTGGTGGGAATGTATGCGGAGATGTCGCCCAGCAGGGTTTCGATGATGGGCAGGGCTGTCAGGGAGCCGCCGCTGCCGGCCACCTTGGCGACCTTGTACTTGTCTGCTTCCGCCATTTCTTTGAGGGCTTCAGCAGCCTGGTCCTTGCCGATGGGGCCGGTGTAGACTTTGCCGTCCACGCTATCGGATTCAGCGGCCTGCCCCTCGAAGTCCTTGCCGACGATGACATAGGCATTCGCCAGGCGGGCGGCGCGCTCCAGCAGGCGGGAGTGCAGGTAGAACACATCGCCGGGGTAGGCCTCGCGCCCAGGCGGGCGGCGCAAGAGCAGGGACACCTGGCGATACGCCCAGGCGTGTTTGGACAGGTCGTCGTAAATGACCAGCGCGTCGCGCCCGGTTTCCAGGAATTCTTCGCCCATGGCGCAGCCAGCGTACGGGGCAATATATTGCAGCGCAGCCGATTCATCGGCAGAGGCCACCACAATGATCGTGTGTTCCATTGCGCCGTGGCGTTCCAGGATGCCCTGGGTGCGGGCAACGGCGGCTTTCTTTTGCCCGATGGCCACGTAGATACAGATCAGGTCCTTGCCCTTCTGATTGATGATGGTATCGATCGCCAGGGCGGTTTTGCCGGTCTGGCGGTCGCCGATGATCAGTTCGCGCTGTCCGCGCCCGATCGGGATCATGGCGTCGATGGGTTTGATGCCGGTCTGGACGGGAGTGTCCACGTCCTGGCGCTGCACCACGCCCGGCGCGATGCGCTCGATAGGACGATAGCCGCTGAACGCGATCGGGCCTTTGCCGTCGATCGGCTCGCCAAGCGCGTTGACCACCCGTCCGACCAGACCGTCGCCCACAGGAACGGAAGCAATTCGCCCCGTAGCCCGAACCGTCATGCCTTCGGTGATCTCAGAGTAGTCGCCCATGACGATCACGCCGACGCTGTCCTTCTCCAGGTTGAAGGCCGTGCCCATCACGCCATTGGAGAATTGCACCAACTCCTGCGCGCGGACATTGGCCAAGCCGGCCACGCGCGCGATGCCGTCGCCCGCTTCCAGGACAGTACCAATATCGCTGATACCGATCTCCGGCTTGAAAGCATCTATTTGTTTTTGAAAATCGCTGGTAATTTGTTTGATCAGATCTGACATTTCGCCTCCACACCGACGTGGTGAAATGATTTTTTTGTAGCAGATCGCTACGTATTTCCTAAATTACGCACAACTGCCCGGATGCGGTTATACGATCCGGGCACGCCATAGGCTTCCGTAATCCGTCCGTAATCGATTTTAACTTCGGGCATGACCCTTGGGAGGCCTCCAGGATAAATTGCGCATGTGAACCTGGTCACAGACGGGCGTAATGATACCTGAAAGAGTACAGATTGTCCAGTTACGAAAATCACTCGTGGCAACGACCGTCTTAGAAAATTGCGTTCATTCGTTGGACAGGTCGGCCAATCCTTCCCGCAATGCGAACAAGGCCGCCTGGGTACGGTTAGCCAGGTGTAATTTCCCAAGGATATTCCTGACATGTGTGCGCACGGTCCATTCGCTGCGCACCAAACGGATGGCAATTTCCTGGTTCGTCAATCCCTGCGCGACGAGTTTCAACACTTCCAACTCGCGTTCAGAAAGGGGGGTTTCAACCGGCGGCAAGTCGGACGGGCGGTTGATCTCACGAATTAATTGCAGGGCAATGCTGGGATGCAGGGAGGCCTCACCGCGGTGGACATCATGGATGGCTTTGAGCAATTGTTGAGGCGAGGAGTCTTTCAGCAAATATCCCAGGGCGCCGGCGCGTATCGCGGGGAAGACTTTGTCTTCGTCAGAAAAACTGGTTAGCACCAGGATGGATACTTCCGGTTGTGCGCGTTTGATCTCGCTGATCGCCTGTAAGCCATCTTTTACCGGCATGACCAGATCCATGAGGATCACATCGGGCTTCAGGGCAATCGCCTTCTTGACTGCTTCTTCGCCATTCACAGCCTCGCCAACCAACTCCAGGTCCGGCTCAGTAACGATCAATGTACGAAGGCTATCCCGGATGATGGGATGGTCATCGGCGATCAAGACACGTATCGTTTCCATGTGGTCACACTCGCCTCATCGCGCTACACTCATTATCAATGCAACTTGCCAGCCAGTACAGAACAAGGCACACTGACCCTGACAATTGTACCCTTACCCGGGGTAGAGTGGATCTTTAAACTGCCTCCTATTCGTCTTGCCCGTTCGCCCATATTGGGCAATCCCATGCCGCCGCGATGGTCGATTGCCCCAGGATTGAACCCAATTCCATCGTCGATCACTTCCAGGATGGTAAATTCATCCTTGACATAAACACGAACTGTCTCTTTCGTAGCCTTGGCGTGTTTAAGGGAATTGTTCAAAGCCTCTTGCGCAATGCGATACAGTTCTTCTTCCAAGGGCGCTGGGAATTCGATGAAATCTTCCATTACGACGCGTGCGTGAATGCCTACACGTTTTTCCACCGCATCCAACCTCTTTTGCAATGCGCCAACCAGGCCTTCTTGCTCCAGCATGGGCGGCCTCAACTCCATGATGAGGAGACGCATCTCTTTCAAGGCTTGTTGGGCAATCTCGCCAATCCTGCCCAGATACTCTTCGACTTTTTCACCGCCCTCGCTCTTGACTGTACGCCGCCACCCCTCGGTAAAAAGAACCAAACTATACAATGACTGTGTGACCGAGTCGTGCAACTCGCGAGCCAGGCGATTGCGCTCCTCCAGGACTGCCAGTTCTTTGCTTTGATCGTAAAGACGGGCGTTTTCGATTGCCACTGCGATCTGGTCGCCCAGGCTTTGAATGACCAGGGCGTCTTCTTGGGTAAATGCATCTACTTTCGAATTATGCACATCCAGCGTGCCAATGACCCGATCCCCCACTTTCAGGGGAACAACCAGTTCGGAGCGCGTCTCAGGCAATTTTTCATCGAAAAGAAAATTGGGGTTTTTCAAGACGTCATTCGCCAATTGGATCTTGCCAGTCCGCGCGGCCTCGCTGTTGACGCTCTTCTCCCCCAGGTGGATGCGGTAATACTGGGGGTTTCGATTCCCGCTGCTTGCTCCCATAATGAGTTGGGACGCGTCTTTACCCAACAACAACACTTGCACGTGATAATAACCGAAGGCGCCTTGGATCAACTCCACCACCCGGTTCAACAAAATATCAATATCAAGAATAGAAGTGATTTCCCGCCCAACCTGGGCGCTGGTCTCCAATTGCAACGCCCTTTGTTCCAACGCAGTATTCGCTTCCTGGAAATCACGCGTGCGTTCCAGGACGCGTTGCTCGAGGGAGTTGATCAAGTCGCGTAATTGGGTGGTCATGCTGTCGAAGGCGCGCGCCAGCGCGCCGACCTCGTCCTCGCGCATAATATTGGGGATTGGTTCCAGGTCGCCATCCGCGATGTGAGACGCCGTCCTGGCCAGGTCGGTGATCGGGTTGGCAATATTTTGGGTCATGCCCAGCGCGGCAAAAACAGCCAGGAACAATGCAATGACCGCGATCACGAGGTTGATGGTGGTATTTGCCGAGACTGCTTGAAAAGCCTCAGCGGAGTCCTGTTCTACTGCCAGGACTACTTTCAGGTCAGGAAGCCAGCGATAAATGCCGACCACACTGACCCCCGCTGGATTTTTATAAATCCCCGCAATATTTGTGGAATCCCGGATGACGTTGTCGACCCCGCTGGTTCGAACAGTATGTGAATTTCCTGTTGGTAGTGATTGTCCAGCGTGCAAAGAAATTCCCACCAACAAAGCGTGATCCCAATTGACAAGGTATGCCTGGCCAGTTGCGCCAAGACCGGTTTTTTCATCCAAAATAGCGAGAAGAGCCTCAGGGGTAACCTTGCCTCCGATGGCGCCGACCAACAGTCCGTCTTCTTGGATGACGGGAACGAGGACGAAGACCGAAGAGTGGTCCGAAGCGGTCATCGGAAAGACCGGGACCGGGCCCTCGTCGGCGGAATCCCAGTGGAATGGCAATTGGGTATAAGGGACGGACAATTCCGGCGGAGCGAAAATGAACCCTGTGTAATTCCTGTTTTCTCGGCTGCGATCGGTGGATACGATCACCTTCCCTTTGAGATCTACCAGGAACAATTCCTTGACCTGGGATGAGCGGTCTACAAAATATTGCAATCGCTTTCGCACCAGGTTGTTATACCAGGTGTAGGATGCGTTTTCATTCGATAGCGCCAGCGCATTGCTGACCAATTTTGGGGAATAATCGGTTCTGGAGGCAACGTATAATTCCTGTTGCAGGGCCTGGGCCCACACCTGGACTGCCAATTCCTTGCGCGCCGCCACCGATTCGAGCCGGTCAATGGCCTGCTGGCGTCCGTTTTGGTAACTGACGATATAGGTGCTGACGCCCACTCCAAGGACCGGAAGCAGGGCAACCAACACAAAACCGATCAGCAACCTCACACGAATCATACAGTCTCCATCTTGAACTTGGATCTGGGGCGCGAACTTTCGCAGGGCAATTATATCCAATAAGGCAATCTGGCGTTTGGGATGCCTCAAACGCCAGATTGAATTCACATTCTTACTTGAGCAAATGCCCCAGCGCCGAAAGGAGCAGGGCTACATTCTCCCGCCGCGAGGAATACCCCATCAAGCCAATTCGCCAGGCTTTACCCTTGAAAGCGCCAAGCCCGCCGGCGATCTCGATGTTATATTCGTCCAGTAAACGCTTGCGGATTTCGACATCGTTTACGCCTTCCGGGATCGCCACTGTGGTCAGGGATGGCAGGCGGTGTTCGAGCGGAACAATGGGGCGCAGGTCGAGTTCAGCCAGGCCATCCCACAGCATCTGACTGTTTTTACGGTGACGCTGGTACCGAGACTCCAATCCTTCTTCCTGCACCAGGCGCAACGCCTCACGGATGGCAAAATTCATACTGATCGGCGCAGTGTGATGATAGGTGCGGTCATCCCCCCAATAATGCTCGATCATCGTCAAGTCGAGATACCAGTTCGCGACCTTTGTTTTTCGGTTGTGGAGCGCTTCGCGCGCCCGCGGCCCGATCGTAACCGGGCTAAGGCCAGGCGGACAACTCAGGCATTTCTGCGTGCCGCTGTAGGCGATGTCAATGTCCCATTCGTCAATCTTGAGCGGAACGCCGCCAAGCGAGGTAACACAGTCAACTAACAGCAATGCGCCACGCCTGTGTACAACCTCTGCCATGCCCTCCAGCGGCGTCAACGCGCCGGTGGAAGTCTCTGCATGGACGACCGCCACAACTTTAGCGGGATTCTTTTCCAGCGCCGCATCCACCTCCCCTGGAGTTGCAACCTCGCCCCAGGGTTTGTCCAGCCGGTGGACGATCGCGCCGTAGCGGTTCGCCATGTCGCACAGTCGTTCGCCAAAGTAACCGTTGACCGCAACCAGGATGGCATCACCTGGTTCGAGCAGGTTCGCTATCGTGGATTCCATGCCCGCGCTGCCCGTACCGGAGATCGGCAGCGTCAATTCATTTTTCGTCTGGAAGGCATACCGCAGCAACTCCTGCACCTCTTTCATCAGTTCCACGAACTTCGGGTCGAGATGCCCCACCAACGGATGCGCCATGGCTTGCAATACGCGCGATGGAACCATGCTCGGGCCAGGCCCCAGCAGAATTCGCTCAGGGGTATTCAAATCGGAATAGGTCTTCATGTTTGCTCCTTGTTGTGTATAGCGAAATTCATTGCGCCCACCCTGCGAAATAAATTTCGCGGTACAGTTTAGAAAATTCGTACACCTTGTCTTAAAAGTTCCTTTTGCACATTACCAATGCCGACATCGCCAACGTCCACATTATCCTTTACCGAAACCGCTGCCGCCACGCCCGCCCCCTGGCCTGTTACCGCGCAGCACATCATATTGCGAACAGACGCATGGGAGATTTTGTCACCCGCGATACAACGCCCGGCAACCAAGAGATTCCCAATCTTCTGCGGGACGAGGCAGCCATAAGGAATCTGGAAATACCTTCCTGTTGTCGGCAAAACCAGGACGTTGTAGCCGTCTATGAATTCGGGAAAAATCCCGATCGAATCTTCGAAGCGTCCCTGGTTGCGGACGTCGTTCTCGGTCAATTCATATCGCCCAATGATTTTTCGCGTATCGCGCACGCCGAGCGTCATACCGTAATTGCGAAGCCTGGCTTGCTCGAACCCAGGCGCGAAATGATTCAAAGCCTTGATGGCTTGCAATGCCTGGTACCTTCCATCCATCTCCGCGCGAGTCAAATCCCACACGTCGGAGCCATCGTATTCGGTCATGTGGATCATGTTGAGATACGTCGCGTCGCCCGAATCGGAAATCGAACTCCACGTGCCGCCGATGCTTTTCAAACCCGCCGGGATGACGCCCTCTTCACGCGCGCGGTCGAAAGGTTTTTCGAGATAGGGGCTGAACAAATCGTCTTCCTTGCCGCCTTTTTGAATATCCCAGTTCTTGCCCCAATCTTTATACGACGACGGATTTTCTTTGACGTATTCGAGAAAACGCTTTTTGTCCACGCCCGAGCACGAAAACATCACCGTGACGGGAAGCATCTCCTCCTTTGGCGTTTTTCGAACCGGCGCGCCGGTAAATACCGCCAGGTCAGCGTCTCCTGAGCCATCTATCACCCGCCTGGCAAGGATAGCCTGCCGGCCGGATTTGTTATGAATGATGACGCCCTTGATTTCGTCATTTTCGACGATCGCATCGATGACCAAACTATGGAGAAGGACTTTGACGCCCGCCTCCTGCGCCATGACGTCTGCCACATACTTGAACATATCGGCGTGGATGGCTTCGCTTCGGGACTGCGGCTCGGGGCTGCTCCCCCCCATAGACTTGGCTCTCTGCTCGAACTCGATCCCGATCCCCTCCACGTCGACGGTGCCTTCCTTGCGATACCAGGCGATTCCTTCCACGCCAACTGCGGTGATGTTACCGCCCAGGCAGCCAAACCGTTCGACCAGTATCGTATCCACGCCAGCGCGGGCAGAACCGAGCGCCGCCGCCAGGCCGCCGGGACCGCTGCCAATCACCAATACATCCGTCTCTGCAATGACGGGGACTTGCCTTGCCGCTTCAGTAATCTGTTTCATTTTCACCTCGATAAAACCTTTAAGGTCTTGCAGACCCTAAAGGTTTGTTTGCTATAGCGGAACCGCGCCATGCTCGACAGTTACCGCGACAATAGCCTTGCTGTCGACTTCCCTGGAAGCCACGCCTTTTTGGATCGCAAGCGCGGCCGCCGCGCCCATCGCCTGCCCCATCGCCATGCAGGTGCATTGGGCGCGGATCCCTGCAAAGGCAATACGGTTGGCAGAGACATTCCTCCCGGCCACTGTGAGCCTCCGGCTGTCTTTTGGGATGAGGGCGCGGAAAGGGACTGTGGGCAGCAGTTCTTCGGATGCAAGGAACTCGACTTCGCATCCAACTTCCTGGCTGTGCAGGTCTGCGTAGTTGAAGGCGTTGCAGACCTTATCGCCGAAATCAGTCGCCTTGAAAAAATCATCCTTCTCTATCAGGTATTCACCTACCGTGTGAAAGGTCTCTCGCGATAGCGCATAAGGCGCCATCATCTTCAAGGTTGCCCTCTCACAACCTGGGACAGATGTGCGCACGAACTTGAACATCCGCAACATACGCGCCCTACCTTCGATATTGGCGCGCGTCTGTCCGTCTGAGTCAGAAGTGTCCGCGTCATAAATATGCGTCCCATTGTGGCCGCCATGGGCAAGGTAATACTGGAATGGTTCCATGTTGGCGTACGCCCAATCACCTTTTTGCAGGACACCATCCCGCATGGCCTCCTCGTAAATTGTTTGCACCTCTTCCTTCCAAACCTGCTCGTACTCGATCCCCTCGATCTTATATTGAAGCGTGCCGGGCTGGGGCGCTTTCGACCTCAGCACTTTTAACCCAAGCATCCGCACCACATCCGAATCTCCCGAACAGTCAATGACCTCCCTGGCCGTCGTCACACGCCGGATGCCGCGTCCAAAGGAGGTGATCTCCCACAAGTTTCCATCCGCTTTGATTTCGGAGATGAACTCATGGTAATGAAGAATCACGCCCGCTTTCAATGCTTCTTCTTCGGCCAGCGCAGCGTACACCGGCACATTGATATAACTATAATAGCCGGGAGTTTCCACCGGCCTGCGTTTCCGATAATCTGGAACCGGCAGTCCCTCGATTTCCTTCGACCTGGTGTAGAGTTCCCAGGGAATCCCCTGCACCACCGGCCTGCTTTTGCTGAAGAAATGGTTCGGCATGTACACGCCCCCAACAGTCATTGTGCCGCCCAACATGCTCCCCGCTTCGATGATGGATGTCTTTACCCCCAACCGTCCAGCCTGTATGGCGGCAATGTGGCCGGCAGTCCCGCCGCCAGCCACAAGGACATCAACTTTCTCCTTAATCGTTTTCATCACAAATTCGATTTTTTATTCAACCCAGCCTGGTCAACCAGCCGATATTTTGCTGCGCCCCAAAGCATCCGCCAGATGGCAGGCCACATAATGTCCCGCATCGACCTCCCGGAATTCTGGGATCTCCACCCTACAAACATCCTTCACAATTGGACAGCGAGGATGAAAGACACAACCACCCGGCGGGTTGGCAGGACTCGGCGGTTCCCCTTCCAAGATTATTCTCTTGCGTTTCCGTTCCAACTTAGGGCTGGGGATTGGTACTGCCGAAGTGAGGGATTGGGTATAGGGATGAAGTGGATCCTCGAAAATGGTGTTGCGGTTGGTCAACTCCATACAACGCCCCAGGTACATGACCACCACGCGATGGGAAATATGTTTAACCATGCTGAGGTCGTGCGCTACGAATAAATAAGTAACGCCAAGTTGCTCCTGTAAGGATTGGAGCAGGTTTACAACCTGGGCCTGGATCGAGACATCCAGCGCTGAGATGGGTTCATCACAGACAAGAAAATCGGGTTCTACGGAAAGCGCGCGCGCAATCATAATGCGCTGACGCTGGCCGCCAGAGAACTCGTGCGGGTAGCGATTCCGGTAGGATGGATTCAAACCGACCATGACCAGCAGTTCATCAACCCGCTGGCGCAGGGCGTCTCCGCTAAGGAGCCCATGGATGACCAAAGGTTCGGAAACGATCCGCTCAACCGGATGTCTCGGATTTAAAGAAGCATATGGGTCTTGGAAAATGATTTGCATTCTCGTACGCAATTTCCGCAGACTCTCAGCATCCAAACCGGTCAACTCAGTGTCGTCAAGGAACACTTGCCCGGAAGTTGGCCTTTGCAACTGGAGAATTGCCCGGGCGGTGGTCGTTTTACCGCAGCCACTCTCGCCCACCAGTCCAAGCGTCTCTCCCCGATTAATCGTGAGTGAAACGCCATCGACAGCCTTGACCACACGAGACACCCCACCGAACAAACCGCCTCGGAGTGGATAATGCTTTTTCAGATCAATTACCCTGACAAGCGCCTCAGTTTCAGACATGGCGGGGAGCACCTTTCTCCAAATCGTAATAACAGGCGGTCATATGATCTGGGGCGATGGGGTAGAGTTGAGGGATTTCCTTCCAGCATCGCTCAAACGCGTATGTGCAACGCCATGCGAAGGGGCAATGCCGCAACGGTGTAAGCAAATCGGGCGGCGCACCCTCTATACTCACAAGTCTTCTGGATTCCTGCGCATCCAGGCGGGGAAGCGCGTTTAAGAGTCCCTGTGTGTAGGGATGAGCGGGGAATTCGTATAAGTCGTCAACTTTAGCGCTCTCCACGACGCGGCCGCCATAGAAAACGAGGACCCTCTCTGCCAGACCGGCAACAACTCCCAGGTCATGGGTGATCCAGATGATCGCAATGCCCAACTTGTCGCGTAATCGCTTGAAAAGATCAACCACCTGGGCTTGGATGGTCACATCCAGCGCCGTCGTTGGTTCATCGGCAATAACGATCTGTGGGTTGCAAGCAACTGCAATGGCGATCATGACACGCTGGCGCATGCCGCCGGAAAATTCGAACGGATAACTGTTGATGCGTAATTCAGGATCGGGAATCCCGACCTCAGCGAGCAATTCAAGGGTGCGCGTCCGCGCTTGATCTCCTGTCATTCCCAAATGTTGCTGAAGAGATTCGCTGATCTGCCGCCCAACCGTCAGGATGGGATTGAGCGAAGTCTGAGGGTCCTGAAAGACGAAACCAATCTGTCCGCCGCGTACACTGTTTATTTCACGAGGGGAGAGTTTGAGTAAGTCCACTTTGCCTTGCGGACCATGGAAGATAGCCTTCCCGCCCTCGATTCGACCAGGCGGGGAAGGGATCAGGCCAAGAAGTGACATCATGGTAACGCTTTTGCCGCTGCCGCTTTCGCCAACAACTGCCAGGGTTTCGCCCTCACTAAGGGAGAACCCAACCCCGTTGAGCGCATTTACCACTCCATCCAGGGTGTAAAACTTGGTAACAAGGTCGTTGACTTCCAAGACAACTGACATTATTCCACCTCCGATCAGCGCCTGGCGCGTCGCAACTTTGGATCGAAAACGTCTCGAAGCCAATCGCCCAGGAGATTCATGCCAAGCGATGTGTACACCACGGCAAGGCCGGGGATGGTTGTCAGCCAGGGATAACTCGTAAGATAGCGGCGGCCATCTGCTAACATGTTACCCCAACTGGGAACCGAAGGCGGAACACTGAGCCCGATAAAGCCGAGTCCGGCTTCGTAGAAGATCATTGCAGATACCTGGAAAGTAGCCAACGTAATCAAGGGCCCAATCAGGTTTGGCATGATGTGAATAAAGAGTATCCTCCAAAACCGCGCACCGGCGCTGATGGCTGATTCAATGTAAGGCGACCTTCGGATACGCATGACTTCGCCGCGCGTTACGCGCGCAAAAATCGGTGAGTTAGTAATCCCAAAGATCAAGATCACGTTGAACAGGCTATTTCCGACAATCGCCGCAATAAAGACCACAAACAATAAGTAGGGCAGCGATAATACAAGTTCGATAGGCGCCATAATGACCTGGTCCAGTCGTCCGCCAACATATCCGGCCACAGCCCCGATTGTCACACCCAAAGCAGTTGCAATGACTGCGCCAATAAAACTGACAAATAACGATACACGCGCGCCATAAATCATGCGTGATAACATATCCCGGCCCAGGTTATCTGTTCCAAGAAAATGTTCAGGGCTGCCGCCTGTCTGCCAGGCGGGAGGTAATTTGCTCCCATTGAAATCCACATCCAGGGGATCGTACGGGGCGAGTGAGGGAGCGAAGATGGCTGCAATAGCCACAGAGAGGAAGATTGCAATGCCAATCAACCCCGCCCGGTCCCGCCAGAGCAAAGCCCAAAAATAGACCAGGCGGGATTTGAGCGTATGTTCTTGGGAAAGCAAGGTGCCATCGTCGGTCTGGATGTCAAGTTTATTGTCCATGGCGGATCCTCGGGTCCAGGACGGCGTATGCAAGGTCCGTTAGAAGATTCAGGGTGATTACAACAAGGCTGGTAAAGATCGCAATAGTCTGGACCAGGGTAAAATCCAGCCATCCGACCGCTTGGCCGAGAAGCAGTCCCATACCGGGCCAGGCATAGATCGTCTCGATATAGATCGAGCCGCCAAGCATGTATGTGAACTCCACCCCAATGACACTGACCAATGCAATGGCAACATTGCGCAGCATATGATGAATATATATCGTACGCGGATTCAACCCCTTGCTGCGCGCTGTGCGGATGTAATCTTCTCCGCGAACCTCTAGTACTGCTGAGCGGGTGAGGCGCGTCAACTCACCCATCACCGGCATACCCAAAACAAAACCGGGCAGTACCACAGAGTTCCATTTGTCTGCCCCAAAGACTGGGAACCATCCCAGTCTTTGGGCAAAAATAAGGATCAGGATCAATCCCAACCAGAAGTTGGGGACGCTTTGCCCAAGCAATGCAATGAACCGTCCTATCGTATCGAGCAGGCTGCCTGGGTTTGAACCGCCAATCAGGCCAATTGGCAATCCGATCAAGATGGCAACCAAAAGCCCAAATGTTGCCAGCCCCATGGTAGCGGGCAGGCGTTGAAGAACGATAGGAAGCGCAGGGGAACGGAAGTGGGTCGAGTCGCCAAAATCCCCATGAAGCGCCTTGCCAACCCAATCAATAAATTGAACAGCCACCGGTCGGTTGAACCCCATTGCTTCACGAAAAGCCTCTACAGCCTCTGGCGAGGCGTTTCGAGACATCATCAGGCTAGCAGGATCCCCGGTCATACGAAGCATGGCAAAAGCAAGGCAAACCACACCTAAGAATTGCAGGATCGATTGGCCTGTGCGAAAAAGAAAATATTTTTTCATTTTTTGGTTATGCCTCCGCCGATCAACTGCTGCCAGATTGTATCGAGACTCCGGCTACACTCCGTGCAGACCGGAGTCTCTTTGCCTTACTTGATTATACTTATTCTTCGACCCATACGTTGTAAAGGTACATCATTTCGTTTGCTTCAGGTGTAAAGTCGTGTACCCTTGCAGTCGTGGCCTCGAATGTTTCAGGCTGGTACAGATAGATAAGAGGCGGGTTTTCCTGCATGTAGATATTGAATTCATGGTACAAGGCTGCCCGCTTGTCGCGATCCACTTCAGCGCCGATTTTATCCAATAATTCAACGATCTTGGGATCGACCCACGTGGAGTATGTGCCGCCCCTCAACAGGCCGTTGCAGCGGGTTACAGTCTCGCCGCTGGCGTCGGACCAACTATCGAGTGCAAGCGGAGGCAGGGTCTTCTTTGCCATCTCATCCCAGAACTGGCCGGACTCTTGCATGTTCAAGTTAATCTGGATACCAACATCGCCAAGGTTGCTGGCGATTGCCTCACAAACTTCTTTGACGGCTGCATAGGCATCGGAGGGGCAGTTCATGTCCATCTCAAAGCCATCTGGGTAACCGGCTTCCGCAAGCAGCGCTTTTGCCTTTTCTGGGTCATACGGGAACGGCTGGACGTTATCGGCTCCGAGCATGCCATCGTTGATCATACCGGCTGCGCGCTTGCCGTAACCGGCAAACAACGACTTGAGGATGCCATCCACATCTACGGCGTAGTTCATCGCCTGGCGTACTTTGGCGTCATCAGTCGGTGTTCCTTTTCCGGTCGACATGTTATTGAACATGATGTAGTAAACACGCGGCACAAGGTAGTGGCTGACCTTGACATTTGCGTCGCCTTCGAGCGTCTTGGCCTCTTCAGCGCTCAGGCGGTTCACGATGTCGACTTCACCAGCCTGCACCGCAGCAGCGCGGGTGGCTGACTCAGGAACGAAACGGAAGGTCAGGGTCTCGACCTTTGGGTAGCCTTCCATCCAATAGTCGGGATTAGCCTTGTAGGTAATGTGATCGCCCTTGACCCATTCGACGAACATAAACGGACCGGTACCCACCGGCTTTGCCTGGAAGCCTTCCACGCCTACTTCATCCATGTACTTCTTGGGGATGATGAGCCAGAAGTTCCAGATTTCGTAGAGCAGCATGGCCTTGGGGCCGTCAGTTGTGACCTTGACGGTGTAGTCGTCAATCTTCTCAACTGATTTAGCAATCGCATAATCATCAGGCCATGAGGAGGTCTCATCCTGGCCGTATTCCCAGGTAGCCACCACATCGTCGGCAGTGAACGGATCACCATTGTGGAACTTTACATCCTTACGCAGGTAGAAGGTCCATTCGGTGCCGTCGGACGAAACATCCCAGCTCTCAGCCAGCGCTGGAACGTAGTTGCCACTCTCATCCTGCCAGACCAGGCTGTCATACAGTTGGGATGCGGCGGTATCTGCAATGGTGTCGGCAGTGATCGGGATGTAGAGGGTATTTGGCTCACCCGCGAGAGCCACAGAGATCGACCCTGTCGGCTCCGCTGGGGGTTGTGCTGCGGCTTGCTCTTCAGTTGCTTCTTCGGCAGGCGCCTCGGTTGCTGAGGCAGCTTCTTCGGCGGGCGCCTCGGTTGCCGGGGCAGGTTCTTCGGCAGGAGTGGCAGCCGGGGCGCAGGAGGCCAGTAAGCCGGCCACCAGGATCAAGGTAAGACTGATCGAAAAGATATGTTTCATGGTTTTCTCCTTTCAAGGATTTTTTGTGGATTGGGAAATGGTCATCTGGTATTTTCTTGGGGTCACCTCCGCGAAAGGTTGGTTTCAGCCAGGGTCAAACGCGCAAATTGTCACCTGGTAGTGATCAAGGCAAAATCCCTTATAAATATCTTAGCAAAATCGGCATATGGATACAACGCCAGAACGGGGTAAAACAAGTGACTAATTTTAGGTATTTGCCTCACAATTTTATTAACGACCACGGACAAACATCCCCTGTTTTGCGCGGATTTGCAACCACTTGATAGTCTCCCTTTCAAGAGGAGGTGCGCCTGGGTCGCTAAAAACGCTCCTGCCCAGGCAAGTCAGTCATTGTTGTTGCATAGAAAATAGAAACCTCCTGGTGTAGAGCAGTCTCTCTACCCAGGAGGCTTCTTTGGCTTGTTATCCGGATACACCAGGAACAAGGTTCAGTTCGAGAATAACCAATGGCGCCAGTATTACAGCGCAAGGTTGGAGGTATATGACCAAAAAAAGTGACCAGCGGATAGAAAACGGATAAGCGGATAAGGCATCCTTCATCCGTTTATCCGCTTGAATATCCGCTGACTGTTGCTCACGAAGGAAGGTTGCACGACTTTGCGCTGTAATACTAGTTTGGGCTGATTTTCGACTGTTATCGATTTGCCTCTTCGCACGCCCGGTGCATTTGCATGAGTGTCCCTTCCAGCATGGTTGCCAGATCCCGATAAGCCCCCTCATTGATGGTTGTATAAACCTTGTGGTTCTTGGGGTCGGGATTGAATTCGTCACGTTGATGTACCATAGCGCCAACAGCCTGGGCAACATCGGAATAGGTTCCCGTCGCTACGGCTACACAGATTGCAGCCCCCAAACCCGCCGCTCCGTTGATCTTGTTACGCACGGTTCGGATACCGAAGACATCTGCCACGATCTGCATAAAGAGGGGGCTATTCGCCCCCCCGCCGCTGACGATCAGCCTGTCCGGTGCGGTCCCGGTATCCCTGATCATGCCGTCCAGGTTGTTCTTCATGCGCATGGAAATCGCTTCCATGATGGATCGGTACATGTGCCCCCGGGTATGGCGCTGATCGAAGCCAATCATAACGCCCTTCTTGTGTAGTTGTGTCGCAGGAGCAAGCCAGTCAGGAACAGTCAGGAGCCCATCGGAGCCTGCAGGAACCTGGGCCGCTTCCTCTTCCAGCAATTCTTCTGCGATTCGGCCTGACGCGCGCGCTTTCCGCTCAAACTCGTCACCGATGATGCTTTTGAACCAGGAGATATGCCACATGCCACCCCGAATACCCGAGCTTTCATACAGATATCGGTACGGGATGCACGACAGATTGGTGAAAAAGCTATTCGTATCTGGCAGATTCCGTTCTCCGGCGACCATGGAAGCAATATAAGTACCCAAAGATAAGAGGGCCACCTGGGGTTCGATAAGCCCCGACCCCAGGGCCTCCACCGCTTTATCGTTCGCTGTGGCTACCACAGGGATGCCCTCGGGCAAGCCGGTTTCTGCCGCCGCTGCCGCAGAAACGCGCCCAAGGATTTCCCCGGGCAGGTACATGTCCAGGAGTTTAGGCCGGGGAATCCTGAAGGCAGAGAACGCCGCTTCATCCTCAAGCCACTTCCAAGTGTTCATGTCCACTGGGAACTGGTACTGGTACTGGTTGGCGATGGTGTCCTTTAACTCCCCGGTCAGGCGGAAGGTCAGGTAGCCCGAGGTGGACCCGGTATACCCAATTTCCGGTTCGTCCTCAAAGGGCAAATAGGCGCGAATATCCATCCAGCTCATGACCGGCGCAGCCAGGGAGCCGTCCTTTTTCAGAAAAACCCGGCAGGTGCGGATCGAACAGAGTCCGACGCCCTTGATGTCGGAAACATCCCCCTTGAAGGAAGCCATCAGTTCCTTCAGCGCCGCCTTCGTGCTGTCCCACAGATCGTCATCAGGGTGTTCGACCCAGCCCGTCTGTCTGGTTAGCATAGGCCGCAGGGGCTGGCTTGCGCTGAGGCATATCTCTCCCCGTTGATTGATGATGGAAACCTTGGTACTCTGGGTGCCACTGTCGACCCCGATGAAATACACGTCACGCATACTTACCTCTCTTATTGTTTCTGCTAAGGTCAACGCATCAGGTAGCCGCCGTCGACGGTCAGGACGGCGCCGTTCACATAGTTCGAGGCGTCGCTGGCAAGGAATACGCAGGCACCCATGAGGTCGGCCGTCCAGCCCCAACGGTTGGCAGGAATATGGGAAAGGATCGTGGCATTGCGCTGTGGGTCGCTGCGAGTCTTTTCGGTCAATTTGGTAGCAAAATACCCCGGAGCGATGGCGTTGACCTGGATATCGAATTGCGCCAGTTCATCGCACATGGCTTTGGTCAGGCCAATGATCCCGTGCTTGGTGGAAGCATAAGCCGGAGACCACTGCCCGCCCAGAAAGGAGTACAGGGAGCCGATGTTGATGATCTTGCCGCGCTTTTGCTTAATCATGTGCTTACAGGCTTCATGGGTCATTTCAAAGGCCGCCGTCAGGTTAACGGCTACCACCCTGTCCCATTCCTTGCGAGTAAACTGGGTTACATCTTCGATATTGATGGAGATGCCCGCACAGTTAACCAGAATGTCTATGCTGCCCCAGGCTGCCACACAGGCGTCTACGGCCCGCTTGCATTCGCCGTCAGCGGTGATATCCCCGTGCAGGTATTGGTACTCGACCCCGCAGTCCTCAATCCAGCTCCTGGTTTCACCATCCTCTTCAACCAGGCTGATGACCAGTACGTTGGCTCCAGCCTTGGCGAGCGCCACCGAAAAGGCCTGTCCCAGGCCGCTGTTGCCGCCAGTGACGATGGCGTTCTTACCTTGCAGGGAGAAAAAATCCATTGTAAAGTCGGTTACATTCATTTTTACCTTCCATATGTTCGAATTTTTGATGTTTCTATGCGGTTTAGAAGCCCTTCAACAAACGCCCGTGCGTCCCCTTCTAGAACGATATCCGATATGCTACAGATCGGGGCCTGCTTGTTTTTATTCACAGAAATGATATATTCCGCATTGCGGATGCCCGCTACATGCTGGGCTGAACCGGAGATGCCCAGGGCAATATACAGCCGGGGACTCGCCATCTTTCCCGACTGGCCCACCTGGATTTCCCGTGGAGCGATCCCCAGATCTACAACCCTGCGGCTGGCGGCGACCATGCCATGCAGCGCTTCTGCCAGCCGGTCAAGAAGGCGGAAATCACGCGCTATTCCGCCGCCGCCGGAAATCAGAACTTTGCTTTCGCGTATGTCGCGAGTTACGGACTTTTCTCGGCGTTCCATCAGCCGGAGGCCCGGGGTTTGCAGGTCTTGCCCATCAACCTCTATGATTCCCGCAGACTTGAAAACCGGCTCCCCATAGGTGAAGACCCTGCGGCGCACGCTCATCATGGTGGGCCCCCCTCCCCGGCAGCCAACCACAGCCAGCATGCGCCCGTTAAAGGCTGGTCGCACCATCCATACCTCATCCCCATCGGTCTCAATACCTGTCACATCTGCCACCAGGCCGGCGTGCAGCCGTAGCGCCGCCCGCGGGGCAATCATCCGTCCGCAGTGGGTCGCCGGAAAAATGATCGCGTCGAAATGGTGAACCTGGTGCAGGGTTTCGATACAGCGGGCAATCGCTGCCGAATCGTAATTGGGCAGCGGTCCATTCTTCACCCGGAACACATAATCGAACAGCCTCCCGGCCTCTCCGTATCGGCCTCCTGCAGCCAGGGCGTAGGAACGAAAGCCCTGAGCGCCGTACATCAGGCGCCCAACCTCGAGTAGATCCAGGGAATCTGCCACGGCATCTTCGTCAATATACACCAGCACCCGTTTCATGGCTGTAGAAAGCCTTTCTGCGCCAGCCACTGGTACACCTTTTCGATACCGTCCTGGTCAACCTGCAGCAGCAGCGGGTCTTTGTCTACCAAGGCATCCGCTTTCAGGCTGCGCACCTGGGTGCGCGACCCTTTCAACCCCAGTTCCGCCTCATCCATCCCAATCTGGTCGTTTCCCAGTACAGTAATCAGGCTGGATACATCTCGATTCAGGTCTTGCAGTCGAATATAGGGCAGCATGCATGTTGAGTTGTACTGGAACCCCAGCACCGCAGGAAGGGGGACGGAGAATCGCAGCGTTGCCGCCTCGCCGTCCACATCAACCACTGCCTGCCTTGCCTGGGGACTAAGTTGCACCAGGGTACTGACGCCTACCATCAGGGGGAGCCCCAGCGCCTCGGCCAGTTGGGCTGGCACCTGGCCGGTTCCCCCGTCGAGACTGCGGGTGCCACAGAAAATACAGTCAAAGTCCCGCGTCCCAAGGTATCGCGCCAGCACCCGGCTCGTCGCCCAGGTATCACTCCCGGCATAGTGTGGATCGGATATCAGGGCGGCCTGGTCAATGCCACGACGCACCAGGTCCTCGAGGTGAGGCATGGCTGCGCGGGGAGCCATGCTCACAGATTCGAGCGTTGTTTCAGGGATCTCGCGTTTGAGTTCCAGCGCCGCAGCCATGGCCGTAACATCTTCGGGGTTGAGCATCAGGCGCATATTCTCCCGGATGAGGATGTTTCTTTGGCAGTCATATTGAAGTTGGTCCACATCAGGGACCAACTTCAGCAAGCACAAGATTCTCATGGTGTAGACGGCTTCGCGCGGTAAGGCATGCTCCCTTGCGGAATTATTGCTGGAACCTGGCGCCCTCTTCCTGATAGAAGATGGCGCCGAAGTTCATGATGCCGTTAGGATCGAATGCTTCCTTCAGTTTCTCGAGCATGTAGTACGCGGAGCCATGTTCCTCTTTGGTCCATTCGTTGCGGTATTTGCCGATACCATGGTGATGACACATGGAGCCGCCGAGTTTGAGGGTTTCTTCCACAATGATGCGTTGGATTGGATGGTGGTACACCCGCATTTCGTCTTCGGGAGCGCAGTTAATGGCGTAGTTATAGACGAAGTACATGTTGGTGCCATTAATGTAGCTATGGGAAGAATGACCGCCCAGCATGGTCAAATCGTGCGCCCTTGGAAATTCCGCCCTGACGCGCTTCATCACGTTGTCGTACAGGGTCGGGATGGTTTCCCAGTCGGCAGATACCTCGGTGGTGAACCCGGCATGGGAATCGTTGTCGATCATCCCCTGGAATTCGTCGTCGATATCCTGTTGGGACCAGTTGAGGTTCTTGAACCAGGTCGCAATTAAATTGCTGTCCACCTGTTCGACGATGCCATCCTTGAACTTCTCGACCGCCTCTTCGATTCCCGCACAGGTGGCCTGGGCGATGCCCTTGTTCCCCTCAGCCATGAAAAGCAGAACGCACATCCCCTTGTGAAAGTGGTAAAAGTGCTGCCGGGCATCCTCTTCGGAATAGACGCGGGCGACAGACGGCCGGTACCCGTTGACCATGACCTCCCGAAGCACCTTGATTCCACTTGCCACATCCTTGACGAGATAACCGAAAAAGGTATGGTTCTCGGGGAAGTATCGGTAAATTTTAACCGTCACCTCGGTGATATAGCAGAGGGAGCCTTCGTTGCCAATCGCAATATGACGAATATCGGGACCACCGGAGCGGCGGGGCACATTTTTTATCCGCGACACATGCCCATCTGGGAACACGCACTCAAGTCCGACCACCATATCTTCGATGCCGCCATAAAGCGTTGAAAACTGACCGATGCTGCGCGTGGCCACAAGACCGCCATACTTGGCGACCGGTTTGGACTGGGGCGAATGCCCGGTGGTCAGGCCGCGTTGGTTGAGTTCGTTTTCCAGGTGTTGCAGGACAACACCCGCCTGGACCGTAGCCTGCATATTGTACTCATCGATCTTGATAATCTGGTTCAGATCCCGGGCGTCTATGACCAGGGTGTTTTCCTTCCAGTTCTCCAGTCCGCCCTCTGTGGCGGTCTTTCCGGACCTGGGGATGATATTGATTCCATGCGTATTGCACATGGATAGCAGCCACGCCGTTTCCTCCGTCGTCCGGGGATAGACGATCGCTACAGGAATCGGCACATCCAGAACCTTCCTTGCTTTCGCGTACTTCTTATAACGATCAGCCGCCGCGTCGTAGAGGTCGTCGGCTGCCGTATTGATCTGACTCGCCGGGAGTATCCCCGACGCCAACTTTAGAACCTCGTTTCTGTCCAATGTGTCTTTCTCCTCTATTATATTTAACGAATGGCGCCTGCGAATTGGCGCTCCATCTCCCGACGAAAGCGAATGGTCGGGTCCGTCTCGTTAAATTCCACGTCAGCCCAGCTGACAGTTTCACCTGCCGGCACTGCGTTCTTCAACCGCAAGTTGTGCGCCAGGCCAATCGGCAGCGCCTGGACGCGCAGGGAGTACGCGGCGGGCATCAACTTGCCAAATACGCAGTACCCACCCTCACCGTCGAGCACCTCGCCGGCTGCCAGGTTACGCTTGGCGGTTGCCACCACGTCCCCATTGAACGCTGTGGTCGTTCCGGTTGCCTCGCCGCGTAAACCAGCCTGCAGGACGCTGACACTCAACTCCAACCCAACCAGATGATAGGGTCTGTACATGGCTGCGTAACGCCCGGTCGAGTCTGTCACCACGCCATATTCAACAAAACAACGCTGAACATATTCAGTATCTGCTTCTATCACCACAAAAACCGCCCAGCGCATGTGGCGGTGGACTTCGCGACCATCATGCTCCAGGCTAGACACCACTTCAACCGTACCCTTATGGGCAAGCTGCCCTCCATCGCTCACCGGTCTCAAGACATGGGACAGATCATCCACACCGCAGGGTGGAAAATTCAAACCGCAGGCTTGCGGGATCAGGCCAGTCGCATCTGCCACCGCCGCCATTTCGATGGCAGCCTTGGTTCCATCCAGGAAAGCGTTGTACATCTTGGGGTTGTAATCTCCCGTAGAGACCATTTCCGGCGTAAAGCCAAAGTGATCCCACACGGTATCCGGAGTGGATGCATTATACGCCGGCAGGTACTTGGCTCCCTTGCCAGCGCAAACTACTTCAAAGCCGCTGGCCCGAGCCCAGTCCACCAGTTCGCAGATCAACGCAGGCTGGTCTCCGTATCCCATGGAATAGACAACGCCCGCGCTGGCTGCATGTTGCGCCAGAAGCGGCCCAGCCAGGGCATCTGCCTCAACATTTACCATGACGACATGCCGGCCATGTTCAAATGAAAGCAGGGAGTGCCGAATACCCGCCGAGGGCGAACCCGTGGACTCGATGATTACATCCATTCCATCGGCTTTAATCAGCGCTTCGCTGTCAGCGGTGATGCAGGTGCTGCCTTCTTTCAATGCCTTGGCAAAACCTGCCTCGGTAATCTGTTCCTGCGGCCAGCCGGCGCGCTGGAGTGCATCCCGACTCTGCGCAGGCGCCAGGTCAGCAACGCCGAGTACATGTAATCCAGGTATCCGCCGGGCCTGACACAAGAACATGGTTCCAAACTTGCCGGCGCCGATCAACCCCACGCGGAGTGGGCGACCTTGCTCGGTGCGTTCTGCCAATCGTTTCATCAATTCGCCTTGCATAATTACTCCTTCTCTTTTACTGAATATTTATTAGCCGCCCGCATAGAATGGTATCAGGGCGATCGAGTCTCCATTTTGTAACACCAAATCCAGGCGATCCGATCCTGTCAGCAACAGACCGTTGCGTGTGATGACCACCTGCACATGCAGGTCATCCTCGTTAGGGTCATAAATAACTTCGGCAAACTTAGGATAGCGCTCCGCCAGGCGGTTAAAACAGGTACGAAGGGAACAATTCGCTGGCATCGCTTCTTCCAACAGCAAAGCAGAATTCAATCCCGGTACGAGGACTCCACTAAACCATGAAAAGATCTTGACCTGCACCCAGATCGAATTTTCAGTCATTGCAGCCTTTCATACACAACAAACACCCACTGCTATCAATAGAGCTCGGCGATTAGATCGCCCAGTCCCAATCGCTCGAGAGTCTCAGGCAAAGGCTTGCCGGTTTCGGTATCCCATCCCATCTTTTGCCAATAATTCTTTTTCATCCATTCGAAATGTTCACTAAACGCCCTACCCTCGGCTGGCCCATCGATCGGTGTTGAATGATAGCGAGGTGAAGGGGCCTCCAATTTCGGATCCAATCCATGCCGGTAATTAAAAACCCGCAATTGGTTGATAACCCGCTGCCCAATGGTCAGCGCCTCGGCAACGTCGATTTGCCAGCCCGTTACCCCATTCAATGCTTCGAGTACAGCCATGGGATGGGCCGAGCAAAAGCGGCATATGCCCAAACAATCTTCAAACTGCCGCCAACCACCCGTCACCGCATTCACTGTGGATACCTGTTCTGGGGAGAATGGATCGGTCAGCTTGGGATAACCTTGTAGATCCGGAGGCAGGCCAAAGCTGGCTTCGATCGTGCTGGTGTTGGAAAGACATGTATCCAACAATTCGTACCAGCGTGCGCGATGGTCGTGACCGCGCGGGCTGGCGCCCTTCAAAGTATAAACTCCCAGATTAGGAGCTTCCCCTCCAATCCTGGCTGAGGCGCGCATCACGCCTTCAGCCAGCCACTCCCCACAGCCTTCGCGCCGGGCAATTTTGTGGAGTAACGCCTCAACTGCCGGAATATTTCCCCAGGTCATTTCGAGGCCATCCAGATCTGCTGCACTGAGGATCCCTTTTTCGAAGCACTCCATCAGCCACCCCACCGTCCAGGTGGATTCATTCAAATCCAGCCCCAGCCGATCAGTAAGGTTCTGTAACATGACGACTGCCCCCAGATCTTTATTGCC
>JBMOMO010000041.1:0-3690 GCA_049324135.1 Chloroflexota bacterium | reverse complement strand
CCGTATCCACGGCAGAGGACATGGTGGCATACACCTGGACTTTCGCAGCGCGCTTCGAGAGCCAGTCGATGGCATCCAGGGCTTCGAGGAAGGCCTCGGGCGTGTCGCCCAGGTGTCCCTGGAATTTCTTGATGGAGGGTAAACTCTTGAGGATGCTTTCGACTTCCTCGTGGAAGGCTTCGGGCGAGGCAAAGACGCTTTCAGCGTTCCAGGTTTGGTTTTGTTTGACTTTCGCGCGGGGCAGGGGAGTGGGCATGGGCAGGTCTCCTTATGAGCAGGCATTTGTCATGAACCGTTGGGGTTAAGTGTATTACAGAATCTATTTTCTCACACGAATTACAAGCTTTCCAACCGTCCGGCCGTTTTGCTTAACAAGTCTCCAGGGTGGCCTCCACGCCCGCTTGCGTCAGGCGCAGGCTTGGGCCGCAACATCAAACCTTACAAATTTATCACGGCCGGGGAAAATGACTTGCCCGTATAATGGGGTTACTCATCCATGTCCATCTTTCTCTTCACAGACATCGAAAGTTCCACCAGCCTGTGGCAGAAATATCCCGACCACATGGGCACTGTCATTGCGCGCCACGACAGCCTGTTGGGCGGGTTGATCGAAAAATATGGCGGCAGGCTGGTCAAGAATACCGGTGACGGGCTGTTTGCCATCTTCGAGATGGGTGAACCGCTCGGCTGCGCCCTGGAGATGGAAAAGGAGATTGCCTGCCAGGATTGGAGTCCGCTGGGTGAACTGCGTGTGCGCGTGGCTCTGCACACCGGAGACGCCGTCCGCCGCGGGGACGATTACTTTGGTCTCGACATCAACCGCACCGTCCGCCTGTTGACGGCTGGCTGGGGCGGACAGATTCTGTTGACCTGTGAACTGGCGCGCACTGTCAAGCCGCCTGAGGGAGCCGCCTTCCTCGATCTGGGCATTCACACGCTGAAAGACCTGAGCGAACCGCAGCATATCTTCGCGCTGGATCACCCCGACCTGCCCGTGCGCACCTTCCCGCCGCTGCGCACCCTGTCGGCGCATCCCCACAACCTGCCGCCGCAGCCCACACCTTTCGTCGGCCGCGCCGATGACCTGGCTGCCATCTCCAGCCGCCTGATGGAACCCGCCTGCCGCCTGTTGACCCTGGTCGGCCCGGGCGGCATCGGAAAGACGCGCCTGGCCCTGCAATCCGCCGCCGGGCAGGTGGAAGCCTTCCGCCACGGCGTGTACTTCGTCCCGCTGGCCCCGTTGGCCGCGGGCGACCTGCTCGTCCCGGCCATTGCCGAGGCGCTCAGGTTTACCTTCTATCAGCGCGACAATCCCCGCACGCAACTGCTCAATTACCTGCGCGAGAAAAACATCCTGCTGGTGCTGGACAACTTCGAGCATCTCATTGCCGCGGCGGGACTGGTCTCCGAGATCCTGACCGCCGCCCCACAGGTGCGGGTGCTGGCTACCTCGCGCGAACGCCTGAACTTGCGCGAGGAACAGGTCTTCCTGGTCGAGGGCATGCGCTTCCCAGAAGGAAACCAGGAGGAGGGCCTGGATGATTTCAGTTCGGTCAAACTGTTCCTGCAAAGCGCCCGCCGCCTCCTGCCCGGCTTCGAGCTCATCCCCGGGGAGCGTCCCTGCGTGGCGCGTATCTGCCGCCTGGTGCAGGGCACCCCGCTGGGCATCGAATTGGCGGCCGGCTGGCTGCGCAGCCTGTCGTGCCAGGAGATCGCCAACGAGATCGAAGCCAGCCTCGACTTCCTCGAAAGCGGCCTGCGCGACATCCCTGACCGTCACCGCTCGCTGCGCGCGGTCTTCGATTATTCCTGGACTCTGCTCCCTGAAGTGGAACGGCGCACGCTCATGCGCCTGTCCGTTTTCCTGGGATCGTTCCAGCGTGAGGCTGCCGAGGCCGTCCTGGATCTGGAGCCGGGCGCGCCCAGACAGGCCCTGTTCACGCGGATGGCCGCCCTGGTGGACAAATCCCTGCTGCGGCGCAACACCGACAACACCTACGAGCTGCATTCCCTGATGCGCGGTTATGCCCTCGAACGCCTGGAGGTTGACCCGTCTGCCGCCTCTCACACCCGCGATCTGCACGCTGCGTATTTTATCGGCCTGCTGACCGCGAGCGAATCTGGCCTGCGGGGACGGGAACAGCCCAAGGCTTTGCGGCAGGTCGCCGCCTGCCTGGACGACATCCGCGCCGCCTGGTTGTGGGCGCTCTCCCAGGAACGCTGGGAAATGGCCGATGCCGGGCTGGACATCCTGTATCTGTTTTTCAACCTGCGCAGCCGTGAGGAGGAGGCCGTGCAGCTCTTTGGGGAGGCGCGCGCCCTGCTTCACCAATCCCATTCAGGGTCCGAGCGCCTGTCTCTGCGGGTGGACATCCGTTTCGCCGCTGCCTGCGCCGCTGTCAGCCGGTTCGAAGAAGCCCGCCCCCTGTTGGACATCAGCCTGGAATCCGCCCAAGGGATGGAATTGCCTGCCGAGGCCGCGCTGGCTCACGTCGCCCTGGGCAGGATCGCCTGGATGGGCGGCGATTATCAGAAATCCACATTCCATGACCGCGAAGCCCTGGAAGTCTATCGCCAATTGAGCAGGGCGTCTGACACAGCCGTTTGTCTCGACCGCCTCGGTGTCTCCTCCTGGTCGATGGGGGATTATGTGAGCGCCCGCTCCTTCATGCAGGAAAGCCTGGAGCTTTTCAAGCGGGAAGGCGCTCCCATACAAATCGCGCGGGTGCTCGACCACCTGGGCGTGGTGGCCCGCGACGGAGGTGATATGGACTCTGCGCGGGCTTATTTCCTGGAGGGCAAGGACATGTTGGATGGCCTGGATGTCCCCGGCGCGCTCGCTTTTGTCATCAATCACCTGGCTGGAATTACCCTTATGTCCGGGCTGGTGGAGGAGGCGGTGGCCCAACTCGAATCCTGCGTTGCCCTGTCCCGCGAGATTGGCGACCAGCGCGCGCTGGCCTACGCCCTGTGCGACCTCGGCTCGGTCATGCTTGGCCAGTCCAACAACCTGGAAAGGGCCAAGGCTCTTTACGATGAAAGCCAGGTTCTTTTCGAAGCCGGTGGGGAACGGTTTGGGAGTCTGCTCGCCAGTTTTGGAAAAACACAGGTGGCCTTTGCCAGTGGAAATGATGCGGATGGCCTGGAAAAATTGAAATATTGCCTGGACGCGTCCCTTGAGATCCAAAGCATCCGCCTGGTGGCTGAAGCGCTCGCGCTCTACACCGAGTTCCTCTACGACAAGGGACGCTATACAGAAGCGGTCGAGACGCTGGGATTCCTGCTCGCCGAACCAGAGGCTAATCTATCCGCTGTTTTCTACGATGCTAATAGAGCCGAAAGCATCAAATCCACCCTGCCCGCGGGGGACATGGAAGCCGCCCTGGCGCGCGGCCATGATTTGGGTCTGGATGGCATCCGCTCACGGCTCGAGCGGGAGTAAGTAAGCCACGCCCGCGGCGTGAACATCGACGACTGGGCCTATTCCGTTGGGAATCGGGATCGAACCCGCCCGTCATGCATCCCCGTTCACCTGCAGATCGAAGAATTGGCCCGCGGATGTGTCGTACTTGAATTGAAAATAGCACGCGCCGCCGTCCAGCACAAAGACGAATTGCTCCTGCCACTCGACCTCTGCTCCATTCCTGCACAGGTAGTTGGCGTAGATCACCTTTTTGCCTTCGAGAACGA
>JBMOMO010000040.1:0-3770 GCA_049324135.1 Chloroflexota bacterium | reverse complement strand
CTACATCTCTACCTCACGCAAAAATGGACAGAAGGTGTTGAGCGTTTTGCAGTTGGCCTTGGCTGGTACACCTTATGTTCCACCAGTCCTTCTGCATCATTTCGTTCAGCCAGCCTGAGCAGTTACTTAAAAACTACGTGCCCCTGTGCCTCCGTGGTTGGCGCTCTGGGGCTTTTGCAAAAGGTCTAAGAGAGTGTTTCTTAAGCCCGAATCGCGTGCAAGAAAAGAGCATTAACCACAGAGAACACCGAGTCCACAGAGTTTTTGAGGTTTTTCTGTGCCTTCTCAATTTCCTGGGGTAATTTGGAGTGCGCAAGTTTTACTTGCGCATTTTCCCGAAGTAGAACTTCGGGACTCCAGAACACGCCCAAAATTTTGAAAAGATACGTTTTTCTCTGTGATCTCCGTGGTCTCTGTGGTGAAAAGCTCTTTAAGAAACAGTCTCTAATACAGCGCCGCTTCATGAAAAGAGCGGCACTGGGTATAATCGGCCCCATGCCCAGCATCACCCCCCAACTGCTCGACAACTACCCCTATTCCCAATACGCCGACTCAGGCTCCATTCAGCGCGGACGCGCCTATTACAAGGAAGGCCGCGTCTGGGATGTGGCTCTCTTCAAAAACAACAGCCGCGCCGTGTGCGAGGTGAGCGGCAGTTCGGGCGATTACACCGTCGAGATCGAGATCGATCCAAGGTCGGGCCGGCTGAATTTCGACTGTGATTGTCCCTACGCCGAAGAACATTTCTGCAAGCACATGATCGCCGCCGCGCTGGAGTTGAGCGAGTATCTCAAGGGCGGGGTTCGGCATGACGACGACGATTTCGATGATGATTTCGATGACGAGGACGAGGTGGACGTCATCACCCCGTTTTCCCCCTCCAAGCCGCAGCCTGTCAGCAACTGGCAGAACAAACTCGAACAAACCCTCTCCAACCTGCCGCGTTCCTTCTCCAGCGCCAGCCCCAACCTTACGCGTTACGCGGCCGTCATCCTGCTTGCAAAGGAAGGCTATTATTCCTACGGTTCGTTCAGTTTTACGCCCCTGGTCGTCAAAGCCAGGAACTGGCACGCGCTGCAATCCATCCCGCGCGGCGACACCCAGACTATCGACGCCCTGCTCGACCAAAATCACGAGTGGATCAAACACGCCGAGGAATGGTATTCACAGGCCAACCCCGCGGGCTGTCTCAACCTGCCGCCCGAGGCGGTGAACTTCCTGAATTTCCTCCAGCAATATGCGCGCTTTGGCGGTGCCGCCTCGGTGGCCTCCTATCTTCCCATGATCGCGCAATTCCAGATCCCCGTCTTTATCGGCAGCCGCTACCAGCGCAGGATCGAGGCCTGCGTGCAGATCATCCCCGAGCCGGTCGATGTCCAGGTTTTCTTCAGGCGCGAGGGGGATGCGCTCACGTTGAAGGCCGCCATGGTCTCCGAAGCCTTCACCCCCATGGAAGTGAAGACCGAGGTGATCTCCTACAGTCCACCCTGGCTGCTGGCGGGGAAGCTGCTCTTCTCGCTCAACCATTCCAATGACCTGTCCCTGCTCTCGTCGTTCCCGATCAGCATCCCCGAAAAACAGGCCGACCTGTTCCGCGAAAAATACCTGCGCCGCGTGGCCGAGGCCTTCCCCATCCAGGGCGACCTGATCCACTGGCAGGACATCCATGCCGAGCCTGTCCCGCGCCTGTACCTGCACGAGGACAAGGGCCGCGTCCTGCGCGCCGACCTGCGCTTTGGCTACGGCGACCAGGAACTGGAGGCCACCAAAGCGGAGGAGGCCTTCGCCGTCGAGACCGTGCCCGACTCCTGGGATTTGATCCGCATCCACCGCCGGCGCGAGCGCGAGCAGTATTTCTATCAACTGCTGACCGATCCCGTCTACCGCCTCAAGCGCGCGGGCGCCGACCAGCCCTTTGGCACGCTCGAACTGCGCGCCCGCGCCCATCCCTTCGATTTCCTCATGTACTCCATCCCGCTGCTGACCCAGGCGGGCTTCGAGATCTACGGGCAGGACGACCTCAAGCTTGGCCGCATCAACCGCGCCGCGCCGACCCTGCGCGTCAGCATCTCCTCGGGCATCGACTGGTTCGACCTCAAGACCGTGGTCGAGTACGGCGACCAGCAGATCTCCCTGCACGACGTGCGCAAGGCGCTCAAACGCGGCGAGCATTACATCAAACTGGCGGATGGCTCCATCGGCCAGATCCCGCAGGAATGGCTGGAGAAGTACAAACACCTGTGGAACCTGGCGGAGGAGACCGGGGACGGATTCCGCGTCAGCGACTTTCACCTGCCCCTGCTCGACTCCCTGCTCGAAGAGGACGCCGCCCTGCATCTGCCCTCGGACATGCTCCAGCGCCGCGAGCGTCTGCGCGCCTTCGAGCGGATCGCGCCGCAGCCGCTGCCCCGTGGCTTCACCGGCGAACTGCGTCCCTACCAGCAGCACGGCTTCGACTGGCTGCACTTCCTCAGGGAATACAAATTCGGCGGCGTGCTGGCCGACGATATGGGCCTGGGCAAAACCGTCCAGGTGCTGGTCTATCTCCAGTCCCTTAAAGAGATTCGCGCTGAGCAAAGTCGAAGCGCCGCCGCCACCCTGCTGATCGTCCCGAAGAGCCTCATCGCCAACTGGCAGCGCGAATCCGAGAAGTTCACGCCCGGGCTGCGCTTCCTCGAATACATGGGCAACTTCCGCAACAAGGATACCGCCGTCTTCGACGACTACGATGTGGTGCTGACCACCTACGGCACCATGCTGCGCGATGTCGAGTTGCTGCGCAAGTACCCATTCCACTACGTCATCCTGGACGAGTCGCAGGCCATCAAGAATCCGCTGGCCAAGAGCGCCAAGGCCGCGCGCCTGCTCAAGGCCGACCACCGCCTGGTGATGACCGGCACGCCGGTCGAAAACAACACCTTCGAGTTGTGGTCGCAGTTCGCGTTTTTGAATCCCGGCCTGCTCGGCAGCATGGACTACTTCAAGCATGAGTTCGCCAATCCCATCGAGAGCGGTGCGGACGAGAAGGCCGCCGAAATGCTGCGCAAGCTGGTCTATCCCTTCATCCTGCGCCGCACCAAGGAACAGGTTGCGCCCGAACTGCCCCCGCGCACCGAGCGCATCATCTACACCGACATGGACTCGGCGCAGAAGAAGCTCTACGCGCAAACTCGCGAGAAATACCGCGCCGAACTGCTCGGCCTGATCGAGACCGAGGGCCTCAACGACGCGCGCTTCAAGATCCTGGAGGGCCTGCTGCGCCTGCGCCAGATCGCCATCCATCCCGCCCTGGTGGACAGGAAATACAAGGGCGACGCGCCCAAATTCGAGTTCCTGCTCGAAACCCTGGAGACGCTGCAATCTGAAAATCACAAGGCGCTGATCTTCTCGCAATTCGTCGAGACGCTGCGCCTGATCAAACGCGAACTGGACGAACGCGGCATCAAGTACGTCTACCTCGACGGGCAGACGCCCAAGCGCCAGTCGCGCGTCGACCTGTTCCAGAATGACCCGTCCTTCCCCTTCTTCCTGATCAGCCTCAAGGCGGGCGGAGTCGGCCTGAACCTGACCGCCGCCGACTACGTCATCCACCTCGACCCGTGGTGGAATCCCGCCGTGGAGATGCAGGCCAGCGACCGCGCCCACCGCATCGGCCAGGACAAGCCCGTCTTCGTCTACAAGATCATCGCCCGCGACACGGTCGAGGAGAAAATTTTACAGTTGCAGGAAAAGAAACGCGCCCTGGTCAAAAGCATCATCTCCAGCGAGGC
>JBMOMO010000039.1:11113-28214 GCA_049324135.1 Chloroflexota bacterium | reverse complement strand
ACCAGTGTTCGTAGCGCACCAGTTCATTCAATGGTTTGCGGACCTTGGGGCCGGGCTGGTCCGCGGGATATCCAAGCGGCGTGAAGATGACCGGCTCGGCCTCCTGCGGGAGTTGCAACACCCTGCGGGCGGCTTCCACATCGAAGGCCGCGATCCAGCAGGTACCCAGTCCCTGGTTGGCGGCCTCCAGGATCAGGTGGTCGGCCACGATGGCCGCATCGACCAGGCGGGCGTTGAAGCGGTCGCTTTCGCGCACCCAGGCCTGGGAGGAGACGGCGCACACTGCGATCACCAGCGGCGCCTGGACGAACCACGGGCGGCGGTAGATCTGGCCGATCTCCCCTTCGCGTCCGGCCGTGCGCATCACCACCAGTTGGAAGGGCTGGCGGTTGGCGGCGGTTGGCGCCAGGCGCGCGGCTTCCAGCACCGCCTGTACCTTCTGGTCTTCGACCGGGTCGGGGCGATAGGCGCGGACGCTGTATCGCGCGACGATCAACTCGGAATATTCCATGATGAGTCTCCTTGCGATTTAACTGGCTACCACCGGCCGCCGATAACGGCGTCAGCGATAATTGACGATGAAATGCTTCAGCGTGCGAATAAATTCGGCCAGGGACATTTTGTAGGGCAGGCAGGCTTTCAGGTAGTACCCATCCACTAAATCGCCAATCCAGCGGAACAAAGCGTTGGGTTTGATATCCAGCAAAGGCCTGATGACCGGCGTCAGCCAGGGATGGCGGCTGAGCAGGCTGAAGAAGCAGCGCAGGTTGAGAATCCGCGTCTGATCGCGTTGGCTGGGGAACTTCATGGCCGAGCCGTGATAGTAATTGTCGTGAAGGTTTTGGAAGTTGCCGTCGAAGTAACCGTTTTGGATGGCGTAGCGGGTCATTTCCAGTTTGGGATAGGGCGCAAAAATCGAAGCGTTGGCCATGGCGGGGCGGATGCGCATATTTACCCCCAGCGTTTCGCTGGCCTGCTCGAAGGTTTCTCCCGGGGCGCCCAGGATGTTTTCGGTCAGCAATTTGACGCCATATTTTCGATAGAGCGCGGCAGCCTCGGCCATCGTTTGTTCCGTCATGTTCCGTTTCATCACCTGGTTGCGGATATGCTCATTGCCCGCTTCCACGCCGGCGTACACCAGGCGCAACCCGGCGTTTGCCAGGGCAGCCGCCAATTCTTCGTCGATGTTGTCGAAGCGCGCATTGACGCTGAACGGGAGGCCGCAGCGCCGCGCATACGTTTCGGCGAACTGGAGAGTCCATTGGCGGTCGATGGTAAAGACATCATCCACGAAGGCTGCCATTTTCAACGGAACCTGGGATTCGACCCACAGGATTTCATCCACGATCGAATCCGGGGAGCGCAAATGGATCACTTTTCTATCGCCGGCCTGCTCCCGGTACAGGTGGTTATAACTATGGTTGAAGCAATATGTACAGTGATACGGGCAGCCGCGGTGCGCCATGAAATGCTTGACGCCATGCTGGAACAGGATGGGAAACTGGTCGTAGTATAAATCGCGGGCCGGCCAGGGCAATTTGTCCAGGTCGCGTATGCGCGGGCGGATTGGGTTGCGATGGATGCTGCCCTCTTTCTTGACCCAGAAATTCGGTATGTCGGTCGGCAACTCGCCGCCGAGGGCGTCGAACGCATCGGCAAAGGCCACAACGGCTTCTTCGCCTTCGCCGATACAGACCGTATCCACAAAGGGCAGTTCGATCATTTCGGGGAAGAAAGTAGGGTGCGGGCCTCCCCACATTGTAAAGATACCAAGTTGCTCTTTGATGGCCGTAGCAATCTCGAAGTAACTCCTGTGGCTTCCTGAAATGACGCTGAAAGCAACCGCCTCGGGCTTGTATTCCTCGAGCGCATCCAGGGTATCCTGCAGCCTGGCGCCGACCACAAACACCCGCACCTCGTGGCCGGCAGCGCGCAGGCCGGCGGCAATCGTTGTCGTCCCCAGGGGAATCGAGAAGCGCAGCATCTCGTCAACAAAGGCAATGCGCAAACCAGCCTCCTAATTCACTGCTGACGAGTCAATTATACACGCACTGCATTCCCAGCGGTGTTCCCCGTTGTTTTGCCGGGCGAATGATATAATCCGATCAAACACACAACAGGAGACCCTTGTGACCGATCCGCGCATCCAGAACTTTGCCAAGATCCTGGTAGAACGCTGCACGCGCGTCCAGCCAGGCGACCGCGTCGTCATCGAAGCGACCACCGCCGCCGAGCCGCTCATCCGCGAACTCTACATCCAGATCATGGAAAAAGGCGGCCTCCCGCATCCGCTGATCGCCCTGCCCGGCGCGATGCCCTTCAGCCAGGACAACCTGTACCTGGCGTACGCCAGCGAGGCGCAGTTGGAGTTCGTCCCTACCTTCTTGAAATACGCCTACGACAATTTCGAGGGACGCATCCGCATCCACTCGTCCACCAACACCCGCTCCATGACCAGCATCGACCCGGCGCGCGTCCAAAAACGGAACAAGAGCCTGGGTCCCATTACCGAGGCGCAATTCCGGCGCGGCGCGGAGGGCGCGTTCAAGTGGGTCACCACCCTGTACCCCACCGAAGCCTACGCGCAAGATGCAGAGATGAGCCTGGAGGAATACGCCGATTTCGTCTTCCGCGCCAATCACGCCCACGAAGAGGAGCCCATCGCCTACTGGGACTCGGTCGAAACCGCCCAGCAAAAAGCCGTAGATTGGATGGCAGGCCGCGGCCAGGTGGTGTTGCGCGGCCCCAATGTAGACCTGAGCCTCTCGGTCAAGGGACGCGCGTTCATGAACTCGTGCGGCACGCACAACATGCCCGACGGCGAGGTCTACACCGGCCCGGTAGAAGACTCGGTCAACGGCTGGGTGCGCTTCACCTATCCCGCCATCACCAACGGCGTCTCGGTGGAGGGCATCGAACTGACCTTCTCCAACGGGCGCGTCGAAACCGCCAGGGCCGACAAGAACCAGGATTTCCTGCTCAAGATGCTCGAAACCGACGCAGGCTCACGCTACCTGGGCGAGTTCGCCATCGGCACCAACTTCGAGATCGACAAGTTCACCGGCCAGATCCTGTTCGACGAGAAGATCGGCGGCTCCTTCCACATGGCGCTCGGCGCCGGCTACCCGGAGACCGGCGCGAAGAACAAAAGCGCCATCCACTGGGACATGATCTGCGATATGCGCACCGACAGCGAGATCATCGTGGACGGCGACCTGTTCTACAAGAACGGCGGGTTCGTATTTAAATAAAAAAGGCGTTATCGCCTTTCTTCCCCTTACCGCAGGGGCAGGCCAAACAACCCGCTCCTGCGTTTTTAATACCTGCCCACTGAACCATCCACCAGCCGCCCATATTCCGCAATCCCACCGCGCACACTGGCAACATTCGTCCAACCCTGCTTGCGCAGCCACCTGGTCACATTCGCGCTGCGGACACCGTGATGGCACATGACCAGAATCTCTGTCTCCTTATCGCAGACATCCTCCGGCAGCGCCTGCGGGCCAAGACTTTCCAGGCGGCTCAACGGCGCGACCCTGAGCCTGCTATCGTTGATCAGGGCGCAATCCAACTCCCAACCTTCGCGCACGTCCAGCAGGATAAACCTCTCGCCCGCATTCAATTTTCGGGCGAGTTCGAACACATCTACTTCGGGGATCAGGTCAGAATCCATCATTTCAAATGTAATTGCAAATCAGATCATGCCCGCCAGAACCCGCGCCGCATCGGGCGGACATCCTCGGTGGTGACGAAGGCCTCGTCATCGGTCTCGTGGACGATCCCTTCCACAGCCGCCACTTGCTTGCGCCGCACGCTGACGCTCAACATGCTGACCATGCCATCCTTGCCGCGCGCGGGGATCTCGGTCACGGCAAAACCGTTATCCCGTAAGGTTTGCGCCAGCGCCACCCCGCGCCGCGAACTGACGATCTGGAGATGGGTATAGCCAATCGCCAGCCGCTGTTCGATCAGGATGCCCACTACGTTGCCGGTGGCAAAGCCGGCCGCGTAGCCGATGATATTGAGCGGGTTATCCAGGTTGCTCAACACCGACGAAAACGCGATCACGAAAATCGCCGATTGCAGGAAACCCAACACCCAGGCGATGCCCTTGCTGCCGCGCACCACGAACAACATGCGCAGCGTATCGAAGGTCATATCCGTGACGCGCAGGGCAAAAATACCGAGCGCGCCCAACCAGGCTGCTGGAGATAACAGGAAATCCATCCTAAACACCTGCCATTCGAACCCAGACCGGGACTACTTGACCGCCGGGACGTACAGCCGCTCGACATACTCTTTCACCATGCGGCGCGTGCTGAATTGCGGCGTGACCGTGCGCAGGGCATTCTTGACGCGCTCGATCCAATCGTGCGGCGTGCCGTCTGCGCCGCGATCATAGAAAAGCGGGGTAATCTCGTTTTCCAGGATCGCATACAGGCTCGCGGCGTCGGCCTGGTCCTGGATTTCGGGCGCATCCGGGTCCCTATCCTCGCCAATCGCCCAACCGTTCCGGCCGTTATAGGCCTCGCGCCACCAACCGTCCAGCACGGAGAAATTCAGCCCGCCGTTCAAGGCCGCCTTCATGCCGGAGGTCCCCGAAGCCTCCATCGGGCGGCGCGGCGTATTCAGCCACACATCCACGCCCTGGACAAGGTAACGGGCAATGTTCATGTCGTAGTCTTCCAGGAAGACCAGCCGCCCGCCCATCTCGGCGCGCTTGACCGTGCGATAGATGCTTTGGATCAACTGCTTGCCCGGCTCGTCGGCGGGATGCGCCTTACCCGCAAAGATGATCTGCACCGGCATGTTGGGCCGGTTGATGATCCGCAGCAGGCGCTCCACGTCGCGCAAGATCAGGCTGGCGCGTTTGTACGTGGCAAAGCGGCGCGCGAAACCGATCGTCAGCACATAGGGATCGATCAACGCCCCAGAGGCCAGCGCCTGCACCGGATGGAATCCACCCTTCGACCAGCGCGCGCGCACCCACTCCTGCATACGGAAGGATAGTTTGCGCTTCAGGTGTGTGCGCACGGCCCACAGTTCCTCGTCTGGAATGTCCTCTATCTTCGTCCAGATGGCGGGGTCGTCGAGACGCTCGAACCAGTCTTCGCCGAGATACTTGTCGTACAACACGCGCAGGCGGCGCGCCATCCAGTTGGCGGTATGGACGCCGTTGGTGACATACGTGATCGGCGCCTCGTCTTCTGCCTGGTCTTTCCACAGGAAATTCCACATCTTGCGCGCTACATGCCCGTGCAACTCAGAAACGGCGTTCCGCCCATTAGAAGAACACAACGCCAGCACGCCCATGCTGAACGACTCGCCCCAGGCCTGCCGGTTGCGCGCCAGGTCTACGAACTGGTCTCGGCTCAACCCCAATTGCGGCCATAGCGCGGAGAGATACTTATCGATCAACCAGAGCGGGAATTCATCGTTCCCCGCCGGGACGGGCGTGTGGGTGGTGAAGACGTTCTGACCGCGCGTCTGCGCCATGGCTTCTTCGAAAGGATGCCCGGCCGCCACCAGTTCCCGCGCGCGCTCCAGCGTCAGGAAGGCCGCGTGGCCCTCGTTCATGTGCCAGACGGACGGGTTGTAGCCCAGCGCGCGCAGCGCGCGCACGCCGCCCACGCCCAGCACCAGTTCCTGCATGATGCGGCGGTCGAGGTCGCTCCAGTACAAGCGCGCCGTCAGGCTGCGGTCTTCGGGCGCGTTGGCCTCCACATTCGAATCCATCAGGAATAGGGGAATGCGTCCCACGCGCGCTTCCCACAAGCGCAGCGTCACCGCCCGGTCCGGCAATTCCACCGCAACAGTCAACGGCGCGCCATCCTTGTCCAGGACAGGCAGCACCAGCAGGTCGCCAAAATCGAGCGGGTTGTTGAGGGATTCCTGCCAGCCGTCTTCGCTGATGCGCTGGGAGAAGTAACCTTCGGCGTACATCAGTCCCACGCCCACCAGCGGCAGCCCCAGGTCGGAGGCTTCTTTCAGGTGGTCGCCGGCCAGCACGCCCAGGCCGCCGGAATAGATCGGCAGCGTCTCGTGCAGGCCAAACTCCATGGAGAAGTAAGCGATGGGGTTGTGGAGCAGTTCCGGGTGAGTCCGATCCGCCCAGGCGTCCGCGCTGGCCAGGTAGGCGTCGAATTGCTCGAAGACGCGGTCGTACCGCTCCAGGTATTCACTGTCCTGCGTCACCCCATTGACGCGGGCGCGTTCCAGGCTGCGCAGCAGGCGGATGGGGTTGTGCGACAGGTTCTCCCACAGGTCGTTGTCGATGCGCGAGAACAGGCGCTGCGCGTCCGGCTGCCACGTCCACCACAGGTTGTAAGCCAATTCGCCCAGGCGATGGATACGCCGGGGCAGGTCGAAATGATTGGGAGTGCGGGTATGGAATTCGGTCATAACGGCGCAATCATACCAGCAAATTCGCTATCCGGGATTTTTGAATCGAAATTCGGATAAAATGGGAACATGCCCACCGTCCAACTTTTCGTGACCTGCCTGGTCGATTCTTTCTACCCGGAAACTGCCGAGGCCATCTTGAGCATCCTCAACCGCCTGGGCGTCTCCGTAGACTTCCCCGCGGCGCAGACCTGCTGCGGACAGCCGCAGTTCAACGCCGGCCTGCGCGCAGACGCGCGCCGCATGGCGCAGCACATGATCGAGACTTTCGAAAGACTTCCGAAGTCTTTAGAGACTTCGGAAGTCTGCCACATCGTCACGCCCTCCGGCTCGTGCGCGCACATGATCCGCCACAACTACCTCGAACTGTTCGCCGACGACCCATCCTGGCTGGCGCGCGCGCGGGCGCTGGCGAAACGCACCTTCGAGTTCACCGAATACCTGGTGGATGTTCTTGGGGTCACTGACGTAGGCGCGCGCTGGGACGGCGTCCTGACCTATCACCCCTCCTGCCATCTCTCGCGCGGGTTGGGCATCCAACGCCAGCCGCGAGAATTGTTAGCGCATGTGCAAGGCGCGACCGTCGTGGAACTACCCGAAGCAGAGGATTGCTGCGGCTTCGGCGGCATCTTCTCGGTGACGCATCCCGAACTCTCGGCCGAATTCCTGAAGCGCAAGATCGGCAACCTGGAGAAATCCGGCGCTCCCACACTGGTGGTAGCCGACACGGGCTGCCTGATGCACATTGCGGGCGGATTGCGCCGGCAGGAGAAGCCGCAAAGGGTGGTACACATTGCGGAAGTTCTAAACCACCACCACAGATGAACGAGATAAACACAGATGAGCAGTCTCTTTAGAGCAAAAATCCGCGAAAAGATCGCCGACAACGCCCTGCAAGCCGCGCTGGACGCCAACGCCCAACGCCGCGTACAGGGACGCATCGCTGCCTTCGAATCATTGCCCGATTGGCGTGAACGCCGCCAGCGCGCGCACGCCGTCCGCGCGGACGTGATCGCGCACTTAGACGACTATCTCGACCAGTTCATCGCCAAAGTTGTCGCCAACGGCCTCACCGTCCACCGCGCCAGGGACGCCGCCGAAGCCCGGCAGATTGCGCTGGAAATCATCGCAACTTCACCCCAAAAAATCAGCGGAAACCAGCGTGGATCAGCATCCCGATTGATCGCAAAATCCAAGAGCATGGTCTCGGAGGAAGTAGAACTCAACCACGCGCTTGAGGCGGCCGGTCACCGCGTAGTGGAAACCGACCTGGGCGAATACATCATCCAACTGCGCCATGAACGCCCCAGCCACATCATCACACCCGCCGTCCACCTGCGCCGCCGCGAAGTGGGCGAACTCTTCCACCAGGAACTTGGCATCCCCTACACCGAGGACATCCCTACACTGACGAACACCGCCCGCAAGGTGCTGCGCGAAGTCTTCCTGAGCGCCGACGTGGGCGTGAGCGGCGTCAACTTTGGCGTGGCCGAGACCGGCGCGCTCACCATCGTCACCAACGAGGGCAACGGGCGCATGGTCACAACCCTGCCGCCGGTACACATCGCGCTGATGGGCATCGAGCGCCTCGTCCCCAGGCTGGACGACCTGGCGCTGATGCTCTCCCTTCTGCCGCGCTCGGCCACCACCCAAAAGATCAGTGTCTACACGCAACTCATCCAACGGCCATTGCCCCATCAACAGCGCCACCTCGTCCTGGTGGACAATGGCCGTTCCGCGCTGCGCGCTTCGTCCCTGGCCGAAGTACTGTATTGTATCCGCTGCGGGGCCTGCTTGAATGCCTGCCCCGTCTTCCGCGAGTTGGGCGGCCACGCCTACCTGGGCGCGGACGGCGCCATCGCGCCCTACCCCGGTCCTATCGGCTCGGTCGTCTCGCCGGGGCTGCTGGGCGAGAACTATGTCCAGTTGGCGCAGGCTTCCTCGTTGTGCGGCGCATGCAAGGACGCCTGCCCGGTAGACATCGACCTGCCCATGCTGCTGACGCGCGTACGGGCGGGCGCGGCCAGCCATCAGTCAGCAGTGTTCAGTCAGCAGTTGTCGGTGAGCAATGAGCAGTCGCAGGGAGAGGGATTGCCGCCCCTCCTGAAGTTTGGGCTGCAGACCTACACCCGCCTCACGACTCACCCGGGCCTGTTCGCCCTTTCGCAGCGACTGGCCGGGCTGGGAGCGCGTCTCGTTTCCCCCTTCTCGACCTGGATGCGCCTGCCCGCCTTCACCGGCTGGGGCTACAGCAAAGACTTCCCACGCCCGGCGCTGAAACCCTTCCGCGCCACGTGGCGGAAAGCGCAGGGCAACACCGTGGAACGTCTTCCAGAAGAAGAAAGAGGAAAAGAAGAAAGAACAGCAAGTCCCATCCTACCGCCGGTGGACCTGGCAGCGCGTTTCACCGCCGAACTGACCGCGCTGGGCGGGCATGTGGTGGAATGCGCTGCGCGCGAAGTATCCGCTCACCTGCTCTCTTTCCTGCAAGAACGCGGCATCGCGCGCGTGCAGGCCTGGGAGTCGGCGCCAGGGGTGGACTGGGCCGCGATAACGGCGGCAGGCATCTCGGTCGAGAATGAAGCGGACGAGTCCATCAGGGCCGGAATCACCGGCGCGTTGGCGGGCGTCGCCGAGACGGGCTCACTGGTCATCCCCGGCGGCGCAGGCCGTCCATTGACTGCTTCTCTCGTCCCCGAAATTCATCTCGCGGTGCTGCGCGCCAATGATATCGTTTGGAACCTGGAAACCGCCATCCAGTTGCCGGATGTGACGGACGCGCCTGCCACCGTGCTGGTCAGCGGCCCGTCGCGCACGGCGGATATCGAAATGACGCTGACCATTGGCGTGCATGGGCCAGGCGAGTTGCGCGTGTTCCTCCTGCGCGAGGGGTAAGGCAGACATGGGATTCCTGGAAGCGGCGCGCTGCACCTGGAACGCCCTGAAGGCCTGGTGGGAGGCCTGGCTTGGATTGCTGCTGTTTGGGCTGGTATGGGTGGTGTGCTGGGCTACGGTCGTACTGGGGCCGCCGGCGACGTTCGGTTTCTTTTTCGGTGTACGCTGGTGGATGGACGAGAAGGAAGTCAAGTGGGAATACGTTTACCGCATGGCAAAGAAATATTTCCTTGCCAGTTGGCTATGGTGCCTGGCGAACCTGGTCGTCTTTTATGCGGTATTTGCAAATTACGTTTTCTACAGCCGGTTTGACAATAGCAATGGGCGTCCGTTTCAATTGCTCTCCCTGGGTATGGGCTTCTTGTGGGCGGCGATGCAGTTTTACGCCCTGCCGTATTATGTGCTGATGGAGAAAAAATCCCTGCTGGCTGCCTGGAAAAACAGCCTGTTCACCTTGCTGGCTTCGCCGCTTTTCAGCCTGGCGCTATGGATTGTGTTGGCTGTCATCCTCGTCCTACACCTGGCTGTCGCGCCGGTCTTTTTGGCTGGCCCCGGCTTGGTGGTGGTGCTGGCCAGCATGGCCGTCGAAGACAGGATACGAAAATTTGGCATCCGCGAAAGGGAGGCCGGTAGAGGGGATACATAATCCAGGAATCCCCTGCCGTTTACACGCGTCTTGCCCGGTCAAGCCTCGCAAGCCAGCAAGCCGTTCTCGGCCACGCCAGCCAGCAAACGGTTGCCGTGCTCGGCCAGGCACAAGATCACATCCCCGGTTTCGAGGAGCGGAAGCCAGGTTTCTCCGAGGTCAGAAGAGGCCAGGAGGCCGTGCTCGCCCGTCCCGGCCAGCAGCCTGCCGCGCGAGTCGAAGAGCAGCGCGTTGACGGTTGCTTGCGCGGGAAAGCCAGCCAGCGCCCGCCAGTTCTGGCCGCCGTCCTGTGAGCGGTGCAATCCCGCGCCATCCGTCCCGGCGAACACCGCTCCATCGAAATGAGGGCCGGATAGGCCTGGCGTCCGTTTGAAATCCGGGCTGACAGCCAGGGACAGGACCGGCGCGTCTGGCAGTCCCTGCCCGGCAAATTGCCAGGCGCGGCCCGCGTTTGGGGAAAGGTATACGCCCTCTTCTGTGGCGGCAAAAACCACTTCATAATTGTAGGTCACGTTGCCCAGCGCAGGTTCACGCTGCCAAACCGGGGCGCAGGCTAACGCGAGGATGTGGAGCGAGCGCAGGCCAAAATTCGATAACTGCCAGGAATTCCCCCCGTCGGTGGAACGCAAAACGCCGTCCCCATCGCTGCCAGCCAGGACAACCGCGTCGCGGTCGAAATCTGGCGAAGCGGCAAAACAAGTCACCACCGAGGCGATCTGCTCGACCCGGCTGCCGAACCAGGCATTCCCGCCGTCGAACGAATGAACGATGGAAGCAGGATGCCCCGCCGCCAGGACATGTTTGCCCACCGCGAACACAGCGCTGGCGACCTGAAAGGGAATGCCGTGCGCTTGCTGGACAAACAAGCCATTCTTTTCACAAAACAGTCCCGCAGGCGAGCATACCCACAACGCGCTGGAGTCATTGGCGGCGCTCATTCCAGAGATCGTGACGCCTTCCGGGAGGGAAGTCAGTTTTTGCCAGGGTTTTGTCATCATAGGAGATCGCTTCGATCAAGGCTCGTAGGATATTTTGGGCTTTCGTTTCAAGACAAGAACGTCGGTACTGAGCGCCATTTGGGCGCCGCTGGAAGCCGTTTCAATGCTGACAATCAGCGTCTGCGCCGCGTCCAGTATCCCGGCTTCTGACGCAGGGCGGATCTTTTTCGCTTGGGTGTCATACACCAGGCCAGGGGCAGAATTGAGGATTTCGTGCATCAGGCTGCCAGGGTTGGGAACGTGGGCATTCTGGAGCAATTGCTCGAACGGCCTTCGCAAGGCGCGCGCGACCGCGCGATATCCCAGGCGTTCATCCTCGTCAGCGCAATCCATCTTTTCGACAAGCGCGACACAGTGCAGGTAGGCCGTCCCACCTCCCGGCAAAATGCCCGCCGCAAGCGCAGCGTGCAGGGCGTGGATACCTTGCTGCGCTTTTTGATGCAAGACATCACGTTCATTTTGGCTGTGCGCGCCAACTTTTACAATGCCCATGTTGCCGGTCAGGCGTCCCAGCCGCATCTTGATCTCTTCTGCCTGGTTATCGTCAAAGGCCAAACCGCCCAAATATTTGCGCAGCGCATCGACCTGTTCGCGCAGCGCTTCTGGATCACCCTTCCCACCACTTACGAGTAAATGTTCTGCATCGGCTTCCGCGCGCTGCGCGCTTCCCATGTCGGCAGGTTTGATCGCTGCCAGCCGGTCCCCCGCTTCCGGGTTGAAAAGCCTGGCGCCCGTCAGGAGAGACAAGTCTTGCAAGTCGTTCAAGGCTTTCTCCCCGGCGCGCACCAGGTCAACCAGAACGAACTGCAACTTCGGTTTGTTCTGGACGAATGTAGCGACCAGGGTGTTCAACGCTTTATCCGAGATTTTTTGCGCAACCAGCAGCAGGTTTTTCTGCTCTTTTTGGCTGAGTATTTTTATGAGGGGCAAGACCTCTTCTGCGCTGGAAAGAGTCCCATGGAACAAGACAACGTTGCACTCCCTACCCATGGCTTTGCCAGTACCAGCAGATGAAACCAGGTGAGGAGAGATGAGTTTTGCATCCCATTTGCCGCCGGTGATGTATTCGCGCTCCAGGTAGGGGGCCATGTAGTTTTCAACCACCACATACGCATGTTCCCCCAGCAAGTCGAACATTTCGCCCACGACAAAACTCAGGTCAGGCTCGCGGGTAGCAGTGTAAGCCACCGAAGCCAGTTGTTCCTGGCAGGCAACCGGGGAGGCCATATCCTTCAACGCAGCCACAACGCGGCGGGTTGCCTGTTGGATTCCTGCCTGGACCCTGACTGGGTTGGCCCCAGCAGCGACGTAGCGGCTGGCCTGGTCAAGCATAGCCTGGGCCAGCACAGCGGCGGTTGCGCTGCCATCCCCAACACGCTGGTGGACGCGCCATACCAGGTTGCGCAACAACATCGCGCCCGCGTTTTGTCCACGACCGGGCAGCGCAGTGATGCGCCGGGCGGTGGTGGCTGCACCAGTGATTGGCTCCGGGGCAGGCTTGAGGGCGGTCGAACTAAGCACAATTCCATGCGTGGGACCCAGGGTCAATGCAAGCAGCCTGGCCATCTGGTCGAAGCCATCTTTGAGCATCCCCCTGGCAGCGGGGGCAAGGATTACCTTGGGGGTGTTTTCTGGCATGTGTTTAGGCATACTCCTGGATTTATGAAAGAATCATCCTTGACCTGCAAGTATTATACTATTATAATACTAATTAATTATTCATCTTGAAAAAATAATCCTGGATACTGAAAACCCACAGCACTCATGAAAGATTTCCTGGGCAGTAATATTACCAACGTCAAGGCCCATAATATGCAGGCTGTCTTACTCAGCCTGCTGACCTCTGTGGATTCGGATGGGGAACAACCATTATCGCGCATACAACTGGCTCGCAAAACCAATCTTTCCTCGACAACCATCACCAACCTGGTGGCTGAACTGATCGAACAAGGGATTGTTGCTGAGGATAAGAACGGCCACGAGGACGAGCAACGCCCGGTTGGACGGCCGCGCACCGGCCTATCCCTGATCCCAAATGCGCGGTATGTTGTTGGGGTGCATATTGGGGTTGGCCTATACCGCATCGCCATCATGAACTTGCGCGCCGAAATCGTTTGCAGCAAATTGGTCAACTTTGCCATCAATACGCCATCAGATGATGTATTGCGAGATGTGAGCGTGGATATCCATGAAATGGTGACCAATTGCAGCATAGACCAGCGGCTGATCCTGGGTGTTGGGGTGGGAGCGTCTGGCCTGGTAGATTACCTGACAGGCTTCAACATCCTGGCCCCAAACCTGGACTGGCATCAAGTCCCCATCCGCGATTACCTGGAGAGTCGCCTGGGCTTGCCGGTTGTGGTCGAAAACAATGTGCGTGCGATGGCGCTAGGGGAAGCCTATTTTGGATGCGGGCGCGAAGCGCAATCGTTGGCGTTTGTGTATGGACGCACCGGGGTAGGCGCTGGCTTTGTCATCAACCACCAATTGTTTCGCGGCAGCAGCACCGGCGCTGGCGAGATCGGTCACATGATCCTGCTGTCTGAAAACGGTGAGCCCTGCCGCTGCGGAAATAACGGCTGCCTCGAAACATTAGTCTCCGAATCGGTGGTGCTTCGCCGCGCGCACAGCATGGCCGAATCTGAACCGGATGGCATCCTGGCTCGCTTGCTGGCGCAGCCTGTTGACGCATCCCCTATCGAAAGCGTCTTCCAGGCTGCGCGACAGGGACACCCTGGGGCAATTGAGTTGGTCGAGAACGTTGGTCGCTACCTGGGCATCGCCCTGGCGAACCTGGTCAATATCTTCAATCCTGAACTGATTATCCTGGGGGGAATGTTTGCCCAGGGGCAAGACCTGATACTGCCTGTTGCCCGCAAAACACTGCGCCAGGCGGCTTTCGCAGGACTAGGTGATAAAGTACGGCTCATAACGACCAGTTTCGGCTGGCGCGCTGGCGTGACCGGCGCTGCGGCCCTGGCGTTATTGGCCTTCTTCTACCGGCAACCCACAGTTGCCCCATTGCCATCTGCAACAACATTGCAACCCAACAATTTTATCTCCGCGCGATAACACTATGCCAGGTTCCCCTTTCCGCATCGCCTTTGCCGCCCTGGCCCGCCCGACTTTCGATGTCCCGCTGGCCCAACTTGTCACACAGCAAGCGCTCGATCAACTACGACAAGCTGGCTTCGAGTTGTTCACTACCGACGACCTGATTGCAGATCTGGACGGGATTCAAGCCTTTCTGTCCAAGTTGGATCAGGCGGGGAACACCATGGACCTGCTGCTTGTCTTCCAGGCGACGTTTGCTGATAGTACCCTGGTCACGTCACTGGTCGAGGGTATCCAATCCCGCCATGCCATGCCGCCGGTCTTTTTATGGGCCGTGCCCGAAGCCCCCACCGGCGGCCGGTTGCGGCTGAACTCGCTGTGCGGCATCAACCTGGCCGGGCACGCCCTCAGCCAGCGCAGGCAAAATTACGAATACGCCTATGCCCTGCCGGGCGACGCCGCCGTGCTGGCCCAGATCAAGGCCCTGGCCGGGGCAGGGATGTTGCGCCGCCGCCTGGCGCATTCGCGTCTTGGCGTGGTCGGCGAACACCCAGCTGGGATGGATTCCTGTCACCTGGACGAAGCGCAGTTGGAGCAAAGGTTGGGAATCGGCGTCCGACGCTTGCAACTGGAGCAGGTCTTTGCGATGGCGCGCGGAACAACTCCCGACCAGGTAGCCGCTGTGCGTCAACAGTTGGACCTTCACCTGGACAACCTGGCCGAACTGGATCAAAAACCGCTCAATGGCACCTTGAGCGTCTACCAGGCATTGCTTACGCTGTCGAAACGGGAGCAAGTAGAGGGTATGGCGGTGCGATGTTGGCCTGAGTTTTTTACTGACCTGGGATGCGCGGCTTGCGGGGCCATGTCCATGTTGAGCGAGGGCTTCGGCGAACACGCCCCAATTCCGTGTAGTTGCGAAGCCGACGCCAACGGCACCGTGACCCAATTGATGCTCTACTGGCTGGCAGGGGAACCATCCTTTGGTACCGACATCGTGGCAATGGATTTCGACCAGGATTTCATCTCGCTCTGGCACTGCGGCCTGGCGCCGCTTTCGATGGCCAACCCCAAATACCAGCCGCACGGAACGATCCATTCCAACCGCAAAGTGCCGCTGGTGATGGAATTCCCGCTCAAACCGGGCGTGGTGACGATTGCCCGCCTGAACCGCCATGCGGGCGAACTGCGCCTGGTGCTGGGGCGCGGTGAAATGCTGGATGCCCCAGCGCCTTTTTCTGGAACATCTGGGCTGTTACGCCTGGAGACGCCTACGCGCCAGTTCTTCGATGTGCTCATGCAGCAGGGACTGGAACATCACGTCTCCCTGGTGTACGGCAACTATCTTGCAGAGTTACAGGCCTTTGCCCGCCTTTCTTCGCTGCCAGTCCTGCTTCTCTAACTTTACGCCCGGGGCTTCGACCAACCCGGCGCTCTGAAAGGAGGCCCGCAAGAAAAAAGTATACACTTGCCCTGCTCGACAACCAAACTGTGAAAGGCAGGCATTTGCCTGTCGCTGTAAAAATTTCAACGGAGGTGAAAGAACATGGAAAGAAAAATTTCCCGGCGAGATTTCCTCAAGCTGGGCGCTATCGGTACAGTGTCTATGGTCGTGGCAAGTTGCGCCCCGGCCGAGACGCCGACCGAGGCTGCGCCTGCAGCCGCTACTGAAGCGCCTGCTGCAGCGCCCACGGCTGTCCCGCCCAAAGAACCCGTCACGCTGGACTTCCAGGCCTGGGGTGATAACGCCGACCTGCCAGCCTGGGAAAAACTCGTCCAGATGTACAAGGAACGCAACCCGCACGTAACGATCAACTACTCGCCGGTTGCCGACCCGAATGCCAATTTCTACCAGCAACTGCAAACGTCCATTGCAGGCGGCACCCCGCCCGACGTTGCTTCGTTCCAGGGCTGGGAATGGCAAACGTATGCCGACAAAGATCTCCTTGCGCCTGTCGATGACCTGGCCAAGCGCGACGGCTTCGACTTCCTCTACCCGCAAGATGTCAAGGGTGTAGTTGACTCCACCGTCCGCAATGGGAAGACCTACCTGATCCCATTGCAAGTTGCCACCATGATTATGTTCTACGCCAAGAAGCCCTTCGATGACGCCGGAGTGCCTTACCCGACCGATGAATGGACCTTCGAAGAGTTCATGGAAATTGCCAAGAAACTGACCAACACCAGCGGCGAGACCAAGATGTTCGGTTTGCAGTCCAACGGCGTCTGGTTCCGCGACATTGGCTGGATCCGCGGCACTGGCAAACAGGAATTCGATTCACTGATCGACCCGAAGAAAGCCCAGTTCAACCAGCCCGAGATCGTCGAAATCCTGCAGAAGATGGCCCAGGATGTAATCTACACTGACGGCATTGCGCCCTCCCCGGCCGACACGTCTGGCGGCGCCAACACCTTCCAGACCGGAAACTGCGCCATGAAGTACGAGGGGCCGTGGTGGTTCCCTGCCATGAACAGCCCGCAGTTGCGCGAAGAAGGCAAGCAGATCGAGTTCGACGTGGTCTTGATGCCCAAGATGGCAGATGCAGATCGCCCGCACCGCGGTTGGGCTGAGGGCATTGCCCTGCTCAATAGCGATAATGTGGAAGAGGCCTGGGGCTTTGCCTCCTTCATGGCTTCCGAAGAGGGTGACAAGATCTACTCTGAGACCACCGGTCGCATGCCCAACAACCTGGCGTTGCTCGAAAGTTTCTGGCTCCCCACCGTCCAGGAAAAATTCCAATTCTCGAATGCCAAGGCCTTCATTGAAGCCTTCAAGCACTCGGAAGTGGACGTAATCGGCGGTGTGCCGCGCAGCAAGTTGAACGGTGAAGTGGTCAAACCGCTTGCCTACGACAAGTTGGTCAACAATTCTGCTACGGCCGCCCAGGTGCTGCCTGAAGTCGACGCTGCCATCCAGGCTTTGCTCGACGAGTATTGGGCCAGCGCATAAACGCACTTGACCGTTGCGCCATTCTCCCGGCTGGCCTACGCCAGCCGGGAGAATAAACGATAAAGGGCGCACGCGTTGCGAAGACCCTCATTGACAGGGTATGATGCGACACAACGTTTGCATTGAAAGCAGCGCACAATCGGCGCTGCAAATTAC
>JBMOMO010000039.1:0-11013 GCA_049324135.1 Chloroflexota bacterium | reverse complement strand
TGAGAGAATGGGTCTCTGGTTATTTCTTTGCTGCGCCGTTCATCATTGGGTTCCTGGCATTCTACGCTTTCCCAATGGGCTATTCCCTATGGATATCGTTCCAAAAATGGGACCTGCTCTCCCCACCCAAGTACATTGGATGGGCGAATTTCATCAAGACCATCCAAGACCCTTTGGCAAACCTGAGCCTGTATAACAGCGCCTACTACACAGTGATTGCCGTACCATTGCAGTTGGTCCTTGCCTTTGCCCTGGCGCTGGCATTGACGCAGCCTCTACGGTTACGAGACCTTTATCGCGGCGGCTTCTATATGCCCATCCTCATCCCCGTCATTGCCAGCGCGGTCGTTTGGCAGCGCGTCTTCCACCCTGAATTTGGCATTTTGAACGAAGCCCTGGGCTGGTTCGGCGTCGAGCCAAAAAAATGGCTCTTTGATCCGGCGCTGACCAAACCGGCTTTCATCCTGATGTCTTTTTGGATGATCGGACGCATGATGGTCATCTTCATTGCCGGGCTGGGTAATATCCCCCCCAGCCTGTACGAGGCCGCCAGCCTGGACGGAGCCGGGATGTGGGCGCGCCTGCGTCACGTCACCATCCCCTTGATGACCCCCTTGATTTTCTACAACATGGTCATTGCCATCATTAACTCCTTCCAAACCTTCATCCCTGCGCAAATCATCACCCAGGGCGGGCCAGAGAACTCCACGTTATTTGTCGTCCTCAACATATACCGCCAGGGCTTTGATTACTTCAACATGGGCTACGCCGCAGCCCTTTCATGGGAATTCTTTGTAATTATCCTGGGCTTTACCATCGTCCAGTTCTACATGTCGAAACGCTGGGTATTCTACGAACAGTAGGAGGCAAAGATGACAGCACAACCCTCGATACAAAACGAACCGGTCAAAAATTTTGGGATCAGCCCCAAACTTGGGCGCCAAATCGGCCTGGTAGTCCTGCAAATCGCTTTGAGCCTGTTCTTGCTCACTTTCTTGCTGCCAGCGCTATGGATGATCTCCTCCTCGCTCAAGGCTTCTACCGAAGTTTTTGCCCACCCCATCGTGTGGATACCGGAAACGCCCCAATGGTCGAACTATGCCCGCATCTTCGAAATCCTGCCGTTTGGCAGATTCGCGTTGAACACATTTCTCGTCACCGGCCTGGCGGTGCTTGGGACAGTCGTCTCTTCGCTCATGGTAGGTTACAGTTTTGCGCGCTTGAACTGGCCGGGCAAGGACATCTTCTTTGCCTTGATGATTTCGACCATGTTCCTGCCCGAAATCGTCACGCTGATCCCGCGCTTTATGATTTTCCGCGAGTTGAAGTGGATCGACACCTTTTACCCGCTGATCGCGCCGCATTGGCTGGGCGTCAATGCAATTTATATCTTCCTGGTACACCAATTTTTCCGCGGCCTGCCGGTAGAATTGGAAGAAGCGGCGCTCATCGACGGCGCGAACCGGATACAAATCCTGGTCAACATCCTGCTGCCGCTCTCCAAGCCGGTCATCGCCTCGATCACAGTCTTTTCGTTGTTGCAGCACTATAACTCCTACATCGAACCGCTGATCTTCTTGCGCTCGATGGACAATTGGACGATGGCCCTCGGCATTCGCGCGCTCAACGACACCAACGTTCAAAACTGGGAACTGGTCTTTGCTTCCGGCACCCTGATGGTCATCCCGGTGCTGATACTGTTCGTCTTTGCCCAGCGCTACTTCGTCCAAGGCATTGCCCTGACCGGTTTTGGAGGCCGCTAACCCGTAAGCCGGGATTAATTCCGGCTTACAAAGGATGTTTTTATGCTGTTCGACCAGGAAGCCAACAAACTACAGGAAGGTTTCAGCCGCCTGGGCTGGCTGGAGTTCAAGGGCGTGGAACATGGCCTCGCCCGCTTCGAGACGGCCTTTGGCGCGCTGGAAGTCAGCGCGCCGGGCCAAGACCTGCTCCGGCTGCGCTTCCAACGCGAACCCGCGCCCGATTACGGAATGCTGGTGGATGCTGAAGCGCTCGACCGGGCGGCGGCAGCAGCCGCGCTGGAAGTCAAAACTGACGGTGAGCAGATTCGTGTCTCGGCGGGAGAGCTGGAACTCGTTTTTGAACAGGAACCGCTCCGCCTGACCGTCTACCGCGCCGGGAAACTGATGCTTGAATCGTCCACCGATCGCACCATCGGCGGCGCGCTGCGCCTGTCGCCCTTCGCCGCCGATGACGAGCGTTGGCTGCTCTCGCTGGCCCTCCACAGCGAGGAGCCGGTCTATGGCCTGGGAGAAAAGTTCGGCGGGCTGGACAAACGCGGGCAACTCATTGAAAACTGGAACCGCGATGCAACCGGCGTCAACGCCGAAATCTCCTACAAAAACGTGCCCTTCGCCTGGAGTCCGCGCGGCTGGGGGCTTTGGGTCCACACCGCGGCGCGCGCCACGCATGGCGTCGGCTACTCACCCTGGTCGCACCGCAGTTACGTGCTCAAGCTCGATGACCCCAACCTCGACCTGTTCCTGCTCTTTGCCGATTCCCCGGCGGAGATGTTGCGCCAGTACACCGGGCTGACCGGGCGCGCCGAGTTGCCCCCCACCTGGACGTACGGGGCCTGGTTCTCGCGCGCCATCTACAAAACCGCCGACGAAATCATGGAGGTGGCCCGCCAACTGCGTGAGCGACGCATCCCTGCCGACGTGCTGACCCTCGACGGGCGCGCCTGGCACAAATCCGAAACCCGCTACGACTTCTCATGGGACCCCGACCGCTACCCCGACCCGGCCGGTTTCGTGCGCGGCCTGCGCCAGATGGATTACCGCCTGTGCCTGTGGGAATACTCCTACATGTCAGATTTGAACCCGCTTTTCGCCGAACTGGCCGCAAAAGGTTATTTCCTGAAGGATAAGGACGGCCAGACCTACATCTACCGCTGGCTGCCGCCGCCCAACGACCGCCTGATTCCGCACTTGCAGCCTTCGGGACTGGTAGATTTTACGCACCCCGCAGCCTATGCCTGGTTCCGCGACATGCACCGTTCCCTGTTCGAGATCGGCGTCTCGGTCATTAAAACCGACTACGGCGAGGCCCTGCCCGAGGATGTGGTCGGCCACAACGGCGACACCGGCAAACGCCTGCACAACGCCTACACCCTGCTCTATAACCGCTGCGTCTTCGAAGCCTCGCAAATGTACGGGGATCGAGACGGCGTCGTCTGGGGACGTTCGGCTTGGGCGGGCGGACAGCGCTACCCCGTTCAGTGGGGCGGCGACCCGCAAGGCGACTGGGAAGGCCTGGCCGGGAGCATTCGCGGCGGCCTTTCGTGGGGCATGAGCGGCGGCGCCTTCTACACCTATGACATTGGCGGGTTTTATGGCCCGCAGGAGAGCGGCGGCCTGCTCGGAACCGGCATGCCCGACCCGGAACTGTACATCCGCTGGGCCGAGGCGGCGGTGATGTGTTCACACACCCGCTTCCACGGCACCAGCCCCCGCGAACCCTGGTTCTTCGGCGAGCAAGCCGAGGAAATCATCCGCAAGTGGCTGGCCTGGCGCTACCAGTTGATTCCGTACCTGCAAGGCTGCGCCCTCGAAGCCCAAGCGACCGGGATGCCGGTGATGCGCTCGATGATGCTGGCCTTCCCCGACGAGCCGCTGGCCTGGCATTTCGAGCACCAATACATGCTCGGGCCATCGCTGCTGGTTGCGCCGGTCATCCAACCGGGCGGGAAGGCGCGCTTCTACCTGCCAGCCGGGCGCTGGTTCGACATCTGGAACCAGGTTTGGGTGCAGGGGCCGGGGCTGTTCGAGCGCGAAATGCCCCTCGATCAGATTCCCGTCTTCGGGCGCGAAGGAACCATCCTCCCGCTCGGGCCAGCCGTCCAGCATACGGGAGAACTCAAAGCCGGACTGGATCTGGAGCAGGTCTGGGTGTTCGATTCCTTCCGAAACGGAATGCAGTTGCCAGGCCTGGTTTTGAACCGGCTGGAAGATGTGCCGGAAGGCGTCAAAATAGTCAGTTATCAGTGAACAGTTATCAGAAAACAGAAACATCTGCGTAATCTGTGAAATCTGTGGATAAAAGGAGTACCCATGCAATTCTTTCTGGATAGCGCTATCACCAGCGAAATCGAATCTGCCATCAAGTCATTCAACATCGATGGCGTCACCACCAACCCGCGCCACGTGCAAGTTTCGGGCAAACCATTTATGACCGTCATCCGCGAGATTGCGAAACTGGTCGAAGGCACCGAAAAAACCGTCTCGGTCGAGGTCAACCCGCATTTCATGACCTACGAAGAAATGATGCCCGAAGCCGAAAAACTGGCCGCCATTTCGCCCAATTTCGTCATCAAGTTGCAGTGCGTCGAACCGGCCTTTCGCGTGATGGAAGACCTGGCGAAGAAAGATATCCGCGTCAACTGCACGCTGATTTTCTCGGCCATGCAGGCTTTGCAGGCCATGCGCTCCGGCGCTTATTACATTTCCCCGTTTATCGGCTGGAAGGAAGCCAACGGCGAGGAGACGCGCAATTTCGTCGAGGAGATTGTCACCATCCGCGACAATTACGGCTTCGACTCGGAGATTATCGTGGCTGCCGTGCGCAATTCCCGCCAGATTGTGGAGGCGGCGCTGGTGGGCGCGGACATCGTTACCGCCGGGCTGTCGGTCTACCAGGAAGGTTTCCTGCACCCGTACACCCGCGAGGGCATCGAGAAGTTCACCCAGTTCTGGGACAAAACCCAGTACGAGTAAGCTTATCCGCCAATCCGCGCTAATCTGCGCGACTATCACCAAAGCAAACATTCGCGCAGATTAGCGGACGCTCTCAATTCTCGCCAGTTTTGGCGTGACATGAGAAATAGAAGGAACCCCCTATGGCAAAAGGCAAAGAAATCCAATCGCGCGCGTTTTCGCTCAACCCACGCTTTGGCTATCTCCCGGCGGAAGACCGCTACCTGTTTGCAATGGAGCCGCCGCGCTACAAGTTCAATGTGATTGGCGCAGGCATCAACGGCTGCGAACACATCCGCGTGACCCTGCTGGAAGGCCGCGCCACCATTCACGGAGTCTACGACCCGAATCCGGGCAGCGTCGCCCTGGCGCAGGCCTCGTTCCAGCGCTTTCGCCCCGGCGAGTCGCTGAAAGTGTACGAATCGCTCGAAGCGGCCTGCAACGACCCGGAAGCCGACGCGCTGATCATCGCCACACCCAACTACACCCATCTCGAAGTGCTGAAGGTGGCGGTCAAATCGGGCAAGCATATTTTCCTCGAAAAACCGATGGCGACGACGGTGCGGGATGCGCACGAAATCATGCAAATCGCCGCGAGCTACCCGGCGGTCCTGCAAATCGGGCTGCAATACCGCTACAAGTCGATGTATGTCGAGAGCATTCACGAGGCGTTGGAGCGCAAGTCGCTCGGCGACATCAAGATGATTAATATCACCGAGCACCGCGTCCCCTTCCTCGACAAGGTCAAGCAATGGAACAAGTTCTCGAAATATTCCGGCGGCACCCTGGTCGAAAAATGCTGCCATTATTTTGACCTGCTCAACCTGTTCTCACAGTCCCGCCCGGCCAGCGTTTTTGCGACCGGCAGCCAGGCCGTCAACTTCAAGGAATTTGAATATCACGGCGAAAAATCGGACATTCTCGACAATGCGATTGTCAGTGTGGTTTACGAAAACGGCATCCGCGCCAGTTTCAACCTGTGCATGTTCGCGCCCATGTTCTACGAGGAAATCTCGATTTGCGGCGATGAAGGCTACCTGAAAGCCTACGAGCGCGAAGATTTTCTCAGCATTCCGCGCCCCAAAACACACCTTGAAATCCTGCGCGGCGAGAAAAGCCCGGCCCGTGTCACCAGCCCCTGCTACCCACCCTACATCGAGGAAAGCGGACACAACGGCGCGACTTTCTTTGAGCACATCAACCTGATCGACAACCTGGACGGCAAGCCGACCAATACCGCCAGCGTGGCGGAGGGCTTCTGGTCGGTGGTGGTTGGCGCGGCGGCGGAAGAATCCGTCAAGACCGGCCAGCCAGTAGTCATCAACGAGATGCTGGAACGCAACAACATTTCGCTGTAATTTTCGGAGAAATAAATGGAAATCGGAATTCAATCGAATCTCTGGGGGCCGGAATATCACCGCGAGAAATTGCCTGGAATGCTGGCCGAAATGGCCCAAGCAGGATATACGGGGATCGAGATTGGCGCGCACCGTTTCGAAAATCTAAACCGTCCGGATGAGTTCCGCGCGCAAGTCGAGGCGGCCGGACTCCATGTAGCCGGGATCCATACCCTGGGGAAGTTCTACTTCGACGGCAACCCCGATTACCCCACCCGAGCCGCTGAATTCACCCAGGCGGTTGGCGCCCGTTTCATGCTGGTGAGCGGGGAACCTGACAATGGTCACACCCTCCAGGATTACCAGCGCATGGCCGAAGTGCTAAACCAGGCGGGAAAAATCTGCCAGGCGCGCGGCCTTACTTACTGTTACCACAACCACTGGTGGGAGATCGAAAACGAGCAGGCCGAACTGCGCACCCTGCTCGACCTCACTGACCCCGCCCTGGTCTCCCTTTGCCTGGATATCGGCTGGGTAAAACGGGCCGGCTGCGACCCTGTGGAAATTACCGCTCAATTCAAGACCCGCATCCGCTACTTTCATCTCAAAGACACGCGCGGCGATAAATTTACCGATCTCGGCCAGGGTACGTTGGATTTCCCTGCCTGGCGGCAATCCATCCAAAGCCAGGGGCCGTTCTACTTCACCCACGAACGCGACGAAGTGCTGCCCAACGCATTCGAGAGCGCCCGAACCAGCCGTGAATACCTGCGAGGGATTGGATTGTGAGCAAAAAACTGGGTGTTTGTATCGTCGGTTGCGGCTACATGGGTAATATCCACGCCCAAGGCTGGCAGGCTGTATCCGATGCGCAAGTCGTGGCCGTCGTGGACATCCTGCCCGAGCGCGCTGAACGCCTCTCGCGCCTTTTGGGCTGCCCCGCCTACCAGGCTTACACCGAGGCCCTCAACCGCCCGGACGTAAACGTGGTTTCGGTGTGCGTCCCCACCTGCCTGCACCCCGCAGTGACAGTGTCCGCCGCCCGGCGCGGGCTCCACGTGCTGTGCGAAAAGCCTGTCGCTCTCACCCTGGCCGACGCCGATGCGATGATCGCCTCCGCACGAGAAAACAACGTCAAACTCGGCCTGGGCTTCATGCGCCGCCATACCCCCGTGCTGGAGTCCCTGAAAACACACCTGGCTGCGGGAGATTTTGGCCGCCCAGTGATGTATCACGCTGGTGATGTGCGCGAAATCCGACCCAAACGCGAAATGCACGACCCCAATGCCAACGGTGGTCCGCTAATCGACATGGCTGTGCATCTGATCGATACATGGAACACGGCCTTCGATTCCGCGCCGGTGGCGGTTTCGGCGCAGGGAATACGCCTGGCCGCCGGGAGACCCGAGATCAGCCACATCCCCGAAGCAGCCATTGATACTGCTACTTTGCTAGTGCGCTATGCCTCGGGCGATCTCGGCGCCTTTGTGGTCAGTTGGGGACTACCGCCGAAAGTGAATCCGCCCGACCAGCCCGATCAAATCTACGCGCCGCGCGGGCAGGCAATGTTGCAGTTCGGGCAGAACCGGCAGGAATTGATCTGGATGCGCGAAGGCGGCAGCCGAGAAACGCTTTCGATCTCGCACCAAGACATGTACCAGCAAGAGATTGCCCGCTTTACCCGCTGGGTCTTGGCCGATGAGCCTTTCCCCGCCACCGGGGAGGATGGCAAGCGAGCCCTTCGGGTGGCGCTTGCCGCGCTTGAATCCATCCAAACTGGGGCAACCATCTCACTGGAATGAATTTTCCGTGGTACTCCATCACCTGGATAAAGATGATCAAAAATTTGGTCGTGCTGCGCCCCACCTGACACACGGGCGCACCAACCAGCCTTCAATGATGAAATTGAAAATTACAAAAGGAGAAAAGCATGAAAAAAGGTATTTTGTTGCACGAACCCACCGACGATGTCGGCGTGGCCGTCATGGATTTGAAAGTCGGCGAGGAAATCGCCGTCGTTACCCTGGAAGGCGTCGATGTCAAGCAGGTCAAGCTGGTCAGCGATGTTCCGCTCGGGCACAAAGTCGCCATGGCAGACCTGGCGCAGGACAAGCATGTCATCGAGTATGGCCGCGCCATCGGTTACGCTGCCGCCGCAATTAAAACGGGCGAGCATGTCCACGTTCACAACATCAAGAGTTTGCGTTGGGCCGCCAGCAGCGCCAACCTGCTCGCAAAATAGGAGTTGAGATGACTACCTTCCCCAACCTCCCCCTGACCGGCTACCGCCGAGAGAATGGCCGCGTTGGCATTCGCAATCATGTCGTCATCATGTCGGTCGATGACATCTCCAATGCCGCTGTGGAAGGCGTGGCCCGCCTGATTCGCGGCACCTATGCCCTGACCCACCCCTATGGCCGCCTGCAATTCGGCGAAGACCTGCACCTGACCTTCGATACGCTGATTGGCACCGGGCGCAACCCGAACGTGGCCGCCGTCATCGTCATCGGCATCGAACCGACCTGGACCGATTACATCGTCAAAGGCATCGCCGAGACTGGCAAACCGGTGGCCGGTTTCAGCATCGAGCGCCTGGGCGACCTGAAAACCATCGAAATGGCCTCGCGCAAGGCCAAGGAATTCGTCCACTACGCTTCGGAACTGCCGCGCGTGCCGGTCGAATGGAGCGAAATCCTGGTTTCGACCAAGTGCGGCGAATCAGACACCACCAGCGGCCTGGCCTCCAACCCGACCGTGGGGCGCGTCTTTGAGCGGCTCGAAAAGAACGGCAACACGCTCATCTTTGGCGAAACGACCGAAGTGACCGGCGCCGAGGACAAAATCATGGAACAGTGCGCCAGCCCCGAAGTGGCCGCGCAGTTCAAAGCCGCCTTCGACGATTACCAGAACCTGGTCGAATCGCAGGGCGTCAGCCTGCTTGGCACCCAGCCCACCGAAGGCAACATCCGGGGCGGTCTCTCGACCATCGAGGAAAAAGCGCTCGGCAACGTCGAGAAGATGGGCCGCTGCGCCATTGTCGGCTTCCTTGAACCCGCCAAAGCGCCCCAAAAACCCGGCCTGCACTTCATGGATTCATCCAGCGCCGCCGCCGAAATGGTGACGCTGTGCTGCGCCGCCGGGGCTGTGCTGCACCTGTTCACCACCGGGCAGGGCAACATCATCGGCAACCCGATCGAGCCGGTCATCAAACTCTCGGCCAACCCGCTGACCGTCGAAACCATGTCCGAGCACATCGATGTCGACCTTTCGGGCTTGCTGCGCTTCGACTACAACCTGGACGGCGCTGCCGACCGCACCCTGGAACTGATGGCGCACACCATCAATGGCCGCCTGACCAGCGCCGAAGCCCTGCGCCACGATGAGTTTGTCATCACCAAACTGTATCGCAGCGCGTAGTTTACGCCCTTAATCAGAACGCAGGTGAGTCGACCGAGGCGGGTTTCGGCGGAAAAAAGCCGCGCTTATCCGCATCTTCGGCGATCATCTGCGTTCCATGTTTCCAGAGCCTGACATGCAAATCCACATCCCTTACGGACGCTCCACACTGACAGCGCACATTCCCGACCGCTACCCGGTGGATATGATCGAGGCGCCGAATCCTGCCCCCGCCGCTGACCCGCGCCAGGCAGTGGCATCTGCCCTGGACAACCTGCTAGGCAACGTACGCTGGGACGATTTCCGCGCCGTCAAAACGGTGGCAATTGCCGTCAACGACAAGACCCGCCCCGTCCCCTACCATCACCTCCTGCCGCCGCTCATGGAGCGACTCGCTGCCCTCGGCATTCCTGATTCGGCGATTACATTCTACGTAGCGGTTGGCACCCACCCGCCCATGACGCCAGATGAGTTCCCAGCCATCCTGCCGGCCGAGATCCTCTCCCGCTACCGGGTTGTTTCGCACGATTCCGAAAACGATGATCTGCTCATTTACCTGGGTGAAACCCCGCGCGGCACGCCGGTCTGGTCGAACCGGGCGTATGTCGAGTCAGATTTCAAAATTGTCATCGGGAATGTCGAGCCGCACCAGTTCGCCGGGTTTTCAGGCGGCGTCAAAAGCGCAGCGATCGGGCTGTCGGGATTGAAAACCATCAACGTCAACCATGCCCTGATGACGCACCCTGACTCGTTGCTGGGCGAGTATGAGACCAACCCGGCCCGCCAGGACATCGAGGCAATCGGCGAAAAAATCGTCGTCCACCTGGCGCTGAACGCCATCCTGAACCGCCAGCGTGAAATCGTCGTTGCATTAGCAGGCGACCCGCGCCTGGTAGTTCGCCAGGGGCTGGAGCATTCGCGCCGCGCCTGCCAGGCGGCAGTCCCGCGCAAGTATGGGCTGGTCATCTCCTCGCCGGGCGGGCATCCCAAAGACATCAACGTCTACCAGGCCCAAAAGGGACTGGCGCACGCCACGCTCATTACCCGCCCCGGCGGCGCTGTCATCCTGGCCGCCGCCTGCCCGGAGGGAACGGGCAGTCCGCATTACGAGGCGTGGGCGCTGGGCAAGAAATCGTACGCCGAGGTCATCGAGCGTTTCAACGCGGAGGGGTTCCGCATCGGGCCGCACAAAGCCTACCAGATCGCCCGCGACGCTTCCCAGGTCAACTTCATGCTTTACACCCAAATGGACCATGACCTGGCGCGCGCGCTCCTGCTCAACCCGGTCCCCGATTTGCAGGCCGCCATTGATGGCGCGCTGGAAAACTTGCAGTCCGGCGAGCCGGTTGGGCTTCTGTTGCACGCGGTCTCGACGATACCGTATGTAAAGTAGCGCGAAATGCCATTTCGCGCTACGACGCACTCGCAATAACTACTTGCTAACATGACCGAACTCTCCACCAAACTCACCTCGCTCCACGCCCTGCTCGACAAATACAACGCCGAGGCCGTCTTGCTGCGCCGGGTAAGCAGTTTTGCCTGGGCCACCGGCGGCGCGGCCTCGT
>JBMOMO010000038.1:24235-28559 GCA_049324135.1 Chloroflexota bacterium | reverse complement strand
AAAAGAACGACCAGCCGGGCGGTCGCTGCGGGCAGATCATTCAGGACGGTCACCGTTTCGATATCGGCCCGACTCTGTTCCTGATGCCCGAAGTTTGGGAGGAGACCTTTGCCGCTCTCGGCGAAAAAATGAGCGACCACCTCGACCTGCGCCGCATCGACCCGACCTACAAAGTCCACTTCGAAGACGGCCTGCAACTGCAACTGACTTCCAATATCGGTGAGATGCAGGCGCAACTCGAAAAAGTGGAAAAGACCGCCTTTACTGGTTTCCTGAATTACATCGCCGAGGGCGCGCGTCACTACAAACTTTCGGTGGAAAAATTCGTTGGCCGCAACTTTTACAATATCTTCGAATATTTCAGCCTGACTAACCTGCCGCTCATCTTCCAACTCAAGGCCCTGCAAAAGCACTACGCCAACACCAGCCGCTTCTTCAAGGATGAACGTCTCAAGGCCGCGTTTACCTTCCAGAATATGTACCTCGGCCTCAGTCCGTACGACGCGCCCGCCACCTACTCCCTGCTCCAATACACCGAACTGGCGGAGGGAGTCTGGTATCCGATGGGCGGGATGTACGCGGGCATCCAGGCGTTGACGAAGATCGCGGAAAAACTGGGCGTGAAGTTCATGTACGACGCACCAGCAAAAGCGTTGAATGTTGAACGTTCAACGTTAAACGTTCAACGCATCAAAAGCGTAACCCTGGAAGACGGGCGCGAAATGAGCGCGGATATTTTCGTGGGCAACGCGGACCTGCCTTACATCTACGATCAACTTCTGCCCGACCGCGCCGCGGCGAAGAAACTGGATGAGAAACTCTACACCTGCTCCACCATCATGTTCTACTGGGGCGTGGACAAGGCCTATCCGCAGATCCAGCATCACAACATCTTCCTCGGCGGCGACTACAAGGCCTCCTTCGAACAGATCTTCGACAAGCACAGCCTGCCCGACGATCCCTCCTTCTATGTCCACGCGCCCGCCCGCACCGACGCGGCCGCCGCGCCGAAGGGACAGGAAACGCTCTACGTGCTGGTGCCCGTCGGCCATCTCGACGCGCGCTCCAAACAGGATTGGGACGCGATGGTAAACCGCGCCCGCCAAACGGTCTTTGCCCGACTCGAAAAGGAGATGGGCGTCAGCGGCCTGCGCGAACACATCAAGTTCGAAATCGTCCACACGCCGAAAACCTGGAAGGAAAAATTCAACCTTGTCAAAGGCGCGGCCTTCGGCCTCAGCCACAACTTCTGGCAGGTCGGTTATCTCCGTCCGCAGAACCGTCACGCCAAATACAAGAATCTCTACTTCGCGGGCGCGTCCACGCACCCTGGCACAGGCCTGCCCATCGTGTTGCTTTCCGCCAAACTGACAACTGAACGAATTCTCAAAGAGGTAACAAGTCAAAGAGTCGAAAGTCACAGCATGGAACATGCACCAGCACAGGCATAAAGTCAATTTAACAGGTACAATAGCATTGCAAAACCTTTGCACTGACTTTGACCTTCGACTGGAGACAACATGTTCAGCACAAACCCCGCCTTCAACCTGAAAGCCGTCCTCAAAGAGACAGGCCTCGCCGCCGACACCCTGCGCGCCTGGGAGCGCCGTTACGGCCTCCCCACGCCTGAGCGCAGCGCGGGCGGACACCGCCTGTACTCGCAACGCGACATCGAGACGATCAAATGGTTGATCGCGCGGCAAGCCGAGGGACTTTCCATCTCCCGCGCGGTGGATTTGTGGAACGAACAAACCGCATCAGACTCCGACCCTCTGGCGGGCGCGGCCTCTTCAGCGCTCTCCACGCTGACAGCAACTCCCACCGGCACCTCCCTCGACGCCCTGCGCGCGGACTGGATCGCGGCCTGCCTGAAATTCAGCGAGACTGCCGCCGAGCAGACTCTCAACCAGGCCTTCTCGCTGTTCCCCGTCGAAGCGGTTTGCATGAACATTCTGCAAAAGGGACTGGCGCAGGTCGGCGAACTCTGGTACGAGAACCGCGCCAATGTGCAGCAAGAGCACTTCGCCTCCGCGCTCGCCATGCGCCGCCTCGACGCGCTGCTGGCCGCCTCGCCCGCTCCCTCGCGCAAGCAGACCGTCATCGTTGGCTGTCCCGCGGAGGAGTGGCACGCCTTTACGCCGCTCATGCTGGCCTTGCTCCTGCGCCGCCGCGGACTGAACGTCATCTACCTCGGCGCCAACGTCCCCACCGAGCAATTCGCCGAGACCGCGGCCTCCGTCCGCGCCGACCTGGTCGTGCTTGTGGCGCAGACGCTCGTTACCGCCGCGACCCTCCAACAAGTCGCGTGGACGCTGGCGAGTCGGGGCGTGCGCGCCGCGTTCGGCGGGCGCATCTTCAACCTGCACCCGTCGCTTGTGGACAGCATCCCCGCCCACTTCCTCGGCCAGAGCGTAGAGACCTCCCTCGAAGAAACGGAACGCGTCCTCACGGTCAAGGAAAGAAGCGCACAGCCTCGTCCCATCTCACAGGAGTACGCGGCCGCGCGCCAGTTCTTCACCTCCAAACGCGCCGAGATCGAATTGACCCTGCGGGGACTCGTCCAGCCGATTTCCATCAGCCCCGAAAGTTTGACATCGGGCATCACCCATCTTGGGAACAATATCGCCGCCGCGCTCCAACTTGGCGACATGGATTACGTCTCAGGCGAGATCGAATGGTTGAAGACGCTCGTCAAGGCGCACGAACGCCCCACGCAGGAACTGGCGGACTTCATCGCGAGTTACGCAAGCGCTGTGGAAAAACATATCAACGGATCGGGACGCCCGATCTGCGATTGGCTGTCCAGCGAAGTGGACAGGCTCCAGAAGGAAAAGTAAAGGAAAAAATATGAGCATCCGCATTGTCACTGACAGCACCTGTGACCTGCCTGAAGCCATCGTCGAAAAATACGGCATCACGGTTGTCCCCCTGTACATCAACCAGGGAGACCGCTCCTATCTCGATGGCGTGGAACTGACCCGCGAGGAGTTCTATCGCAGGCTGCCCACTTTCTACCCTGCGCCCAGCACCGCTACACCCAGCACCGAAGTATTCGCTCAGGCCTGGAACAAACTGGCCGACGCGGGCGCGCAGGCCATCCTCTCGATCCACATCTCAGAGAAGTTGAGCGCCACCATCAACGCGGCGCGCGTCGCGGCGGAGCAATTCACGCGCATCCCCGTCACCGTGCTGGACTCGGGACAACTCAGCCTCGGCCTGGGCTTCATCGTCGAGAAGGCCGCGCAACTGGCGGAACTCGGCCACAAAATGGAAGACATCCTCGCCAGCCTGTCCGAGATGATGAAGCGAACGTACGTTTTCGCCTCGCTCAAGACGCTCGAATACCTGCGCCGCAGCGGGCGGATGAACTTTGCCCTGGCGCGCTTCGGCGAGTTCCTGCAGATCAAACCCCTGCTCCACATGAACCAGGGTAACCCCGCCGCGCACCGCGTCCGCACGCAGGGACGCGCCACCGAACGGATGATGGAATGGCTGGCCGAGTACGCGCCATTCGAGAAACTCGCCATCGTCCACGCGGGCGTGCAAAAAGAAGCCGAGGAAATGCTGGCGCGAGTCAAGCACCTCCTGCCGCAGGGTGAGATTCCCATCGTGCAGATCACGCCCGCGCTCGGGTCGCATCTCGGCGTCGGCGCGCTCGGTTTCGCCTGCGTTTCAAAGGAAACTCAATCATGAAAAAGACAGATCGCAATTCGCTTATCGTTTTCCCAATTCTGATCCTGGTCGGTTATCTGGTCGCGCTGGCGGGCAGCCAGGGCGGCGCGGCGCTTGGCAGCCTGCCCGTCTTCGGCCTCGCGGTCGGACTGGCCTTCCTCATCCAATGGCTGGTGTTCATCCCGTCCTATTTGTTCCAGACCGAAAAATTCTTCGACCTGACAGGAAGCATCACATATATTTCCGTGACCGTCATCGCGTTGGTTTCCAGCGCAGGCGCGGACAGCAGGGCAATCCTGCTGGCGGCGCTGGTCATCCTCTGGGCGATCCGACTTGGATCATTCCTGTTCACCCGCATCCGCAAGGCTGGCAAGGACGACCGCTTCGATGAACTCAAACCCTCCTTCATCCGCTTCCTGAACGTGTGGACGATCCAGGGACTGTGGGTCACGTTCACTGCCGCGGCTGCGCTGGTCGGCATCACCACTGCGGCGCGCAAGGAATTGGATGTATTTGCCATCCTCGGTCTTCTCGTCTGGATATTCGGCTTCGCCATCGAAGTGACCGCCGACGCGCAGAAGAGCCGCTTCAACGCCGACCCGTCCAACAAGGGCAAATTCATCCGCACGGGACTGTGGTCGCGCTCGCGCCA
>JBMOMO010000038.1:0-24135 GCA_049324135.1 Chloroflexota bacterium | reverse complement strand
GTCTTCTCGTCTGGATATTCGGCTTCGCCATCGAAGTGACCGCCGACGCGCAGAAGAGCCGCTTCAACGCCGACCCGTCCAACAAGGGCAAATTCATCCGCACGGGACTGTGGTCGCGCTCGCGCCATCCGAACTATTTCGGCGAGATCGTGTTGTGGATCGGCGTCGCCATCATCGCCATTCCCGTTTTGCAAGGCTGGCAGTGGGTCGCGATGATCTCGCCGATCTTCGTCACCCTGCTCCTCACCCGCGTCAGCGGCATTCCCCTGCTCGAAAAGAAATCAGACAAGAAATGGGGCGGGCAGGCGGATTACGAAGAGTACAAGAAGAACACGCCTGTGTTGATTCCCCGTCTGTGATTTATCACAAAACAACTGAAAGTCTGTTGCAAACGCACACCGTTGGTCGAGTAGGCGGCGAGTAGCAACACTGTTTTCACATAGTCCACCTGTTAGCCGCCGTACCGAGACCAACGAGTTTCCAAAGAAATAATTCTTTCCAAGTTACCGGTGGTCTCGATACGCCCTTCGCAAAAACCGCTCAGGGCTACTCGACCACCACGCAAAGGAACAAAATGACCATCCTCAAAATTCTCCAACTCATCGCCGTCATCCTCACCATCGTGACGGGACTCGTGTCCCTCCTGTGGCCGCGCAGTGTGCAAGGCTTCACAGGGCTGACCGCTCCCGACGGGCGCGGCATCACCGAGATCCGCTCGATCCTCGGCGGACTCTTCATCGGCCTCGGCATCGCCGTCCTCGTGCTGGCAACCCGCGAGACCTATCAAATGCTCGGCATCATGTACCTCGCCATCGCCGCCGTGCGTCTCGTCTCCATCTTCGTGGACAAATCTTCCGTCCAATCCAATTGGATCAGCGTCGCCACTGAGATCGTGCTCGGAATCCTTTTGGCGCTGTAATAGTTTCCCTCATCCCCCACCCTTCCCCCAAAAGGGGAAGGGAGTCCCCTCTCCCTTCGGGAGAGGGCCAGGGTGAGGGAAAGAAAATGAATGAGTAAATGAAAATCGCAAAAATCATCTCCCTGCTTGGCGTTCTCGCCATGACCGCCGTTTTGATCTACGGCTTCACCATCGGTGACTTTTCAGGCGAGGGCAGCCAACTCCTGTCCATGCCGTGGGGCATCGTCTCGCTCGTGGACTTGTACGTGGGCTTCACGCTCTTCTCGATGTGGATCATCTACCGCGAGAAATCACTGCCCATCGCCATCGTGTGGACGATTGCCATGATGACGCTGGGATTCTTCGCGGGCGCGCTCTACGCCTTCCTCGCCCTGCAAACCAGCGGAGGCGACTGGCGCAAGTTCTGGCTGGGAAAACATGCCGAATAAAGCACGTGAACTGCTGGAGGAATTCCGCGCGGTCGCGGGAAAGGTCGGCTTGCTGGACACGATCCTGCCGCCGATCCTCTTCCTCCTGCTGAACGGACTGGCCGGCTTCACCGCCGCCATGATCGGCGCGCTCGGCCTCTCATTCGTGATCGCCGCCCTCCGCCTCCGCCGCGGACAATCCTTGCTCTACGCGCTGGCGGGGATGGGAAGCGTCGGGTTGGCAATTGCGCTGGCTTACCTGCTCGGCAGTTCTGAAGGCTACTTCCTGCCAGGCATTGTCAACGGTGGGCTGACCGTCGCGCTGGCGCTTGTCAGCCTCCTCATCCGCAAGCCGATGGTGGCGTGGACAAGTTACCTCGCCCGCCGCTGGCCGCTGGATTGGTACTGGCACGAAAAAGTCCGCCCCGCCTACACCGAAGTCACACTCGCATGGATGCTCTTCTTCGCCCTGCGTCTCTTCTGGCAGGTGGCGCTTTTCCAGGGACAAAACGTCAACCAACTCGCCTTCGTCAACGCGCTGACGGGCTGGCCTGCCACCATCGCCCTGCTCATCGTCAGTTACCTCTACGGCACGTGGCGTCTGGCGAGACTGGGCGGCCCGAGCGTGGAAGAATTTCGGGACGGCGCGCCCGCCCCATGGTCAGGGCAGAGACGCGGGTTTTGACATGACTTCGATCTGGTGGATTCGACGCGACCTGCGCCTGGCGGACAACGCTCCGCTTCGCGCGGGACTGGAGGCGGGTTCCGTTATCCCGACCTTCATCCTCGACCCGCGCTTTGACTCTGCCTCCGCGCGCCGACGCGGCTTCCTCTACGAAGGCCTCCATGCCCTCGACCATGACCTCCGCCAACGCAACTCATATCTCGTAACTCGTCACGGCTCTCCTCTCGAAACCCTGCGCGCCCTCCTCGCCGAAACAGGCGCGGCCACCATCTTCGCCGAAGCGGACTTCACTCCCTACGCCCGCAAACGCGACGCCGAGATTGCGCGTCACCTGTCCCTCCAACTGATCCACGGACAGACCGTCCACCACCCCGAGTTCATTACAAAAGCGGACGGCAAACCCTACACCGTCTACACGCCCTACGCCAAAGCCTGGAAAGCGCGCCTCGACCCCATCCACCTGCTCCCCGCGCCGAACCACATCCCCACCCCCGCAGGGATTCGCACCGAACCGCTCCCGCCCTTCCACGTCAACCCAGGCTTTCCCGCAGGCGAAGCAGAAGCCCAACGCCGCCTCAACCAATTCACCAATCACCAATCACCAATCTCCAATTACCAAGACCACCGCAACCGCCTCGACCTCGACGGCACCTCATCTTTATCACCCTATTTTAGATTCGGAATGCTCGGACTGAGACAAGCCCTCCACGCGGCGCTCCCCTCTCCCCGCGGGAGAGGGGCTGGGGGTGAGGGCGCAGAAACCTGGCTCAACGAGTTGATCTGGCGCGAATTCTACATCCAAATCCTGTACCACTTCCCGCACGTTGCGAAGACCGCGTTCAATCCCGCGCTGGCGAACATCCCCTGGCGGAACAACCCGTCAGAGTTCGAGGCGTGGAAGCGCGGCGAGACAGGCGTCCCTGTGGTGGATGCGGGAATGCGTCAACTGCGCGAGATCGGCTGGATGCACAATCGGGCGCGCATGATCGTCGCCTCGTTCCTCGTCAAAGACCTGCTTATCGACTGGCGTTGGGGCGAAGCCTGGTTCATGGAAAACCTGCTGGATGGCGACCCCGCCGCGAACAACGGCGGCTGGCAATGGACGGCTGGCACAGGCACCGATGCCGCGCCTTACTTCCGCATCTTCAATCCAATCCTGCAATCGCGAAAATTCGACCCGCACGGCGACTACATCCGCCGCTGGATTCCCGAACTGCGCGGGCTGGACGCGAAAGACATCCACGCGCCGTGGGAAAAGGGAATCAAGGTGAAGGGCTATCCTGAAAGCCCAATCGTAGACCACGCCATCGTCAAGGAACGGACGTTGAAGGCATACAACATTTCAAAAGGACTCAAAGCATGAAAAGGTTGTTAGCGCGCCAAATCGATGGGGCGCTTTGATGAGTGGATTCTGTCCCAGCACTTTGCGCACTGACAAAAGAAATACGGGGGGGTCTCCTATTCGGGCGGCTGGGAAAGATGAGGGGCGCAAAATATTCCTCGCTCCGGTTGCAGGTCGAGGGGGGAATGATGCGGGCAGAATCGGCCGGGGAGTGAGAAAAAGCCGAAAGACGGTCACAGGCTGAGGCTGGGGATCGGCCTGCGTCCCCTCAAACCGCCTCTGCATTGACCAGGTCATGAATCCAACGGCGGGACAGGTAGCGCCGTAAAGTGATCACAGCTTTGATCGCTTCTTCGAGCAGCACCATCAGGTAGACGCCGTAGACCGGCAGGCGCAGGACAAAGCCGCCAATCAAGGCCGCCGGCACGCCGATGGCCCAGATGGAAAACAGTTCCATGAACATGGCAAAGCGGGTGTCGCCGCCCGCGCGCAACGTCCCAACGAACAGGATGAAATTGAAAGCGCGCAGCCAGGTCGTTGCGGCAAAGACGGTCATCAAGGTGCGGACATACCCCGCGGCCTGCTCGGAAATTTCGTACAGGCCGATCACCTGGTCTCGCAGCGAAAAGACTGCCAGTCCGATCAACACGGCGATCCCTATCGTCAACAGGGTGAAGCGGCGGCCATACTCGAAGGCGGTGTCCTTTTCGCCCGCGCCGATCTTGTTGCCCACCATCACGGCGCAGGCGTTGCCCAGGCCCATGTAACCCACGAAGGCCAGTTCCTCGATGGTGGCGTTGATGTTGATGGCCGCAATGGCGTCCGTGCCGATGCGGGCATAGACCGCATTGTAGATGGTGATGCCCACCGACCATAAGACTTCATTGGCTGCCGCTGGCATGGCCGTCTTGAGCACGTTTGCCAGGAAGGGACGGTCGAAGCGGAAGAAGGTCAGCGGGTTGGCCGCCAGCGGCGATTTCAAGGCATAGGACAGGCCGACGATCAACAGGCTCTCGAAAACCCAGGCCACAGTGGTGGCAATCGCCGCGCCGCGCACCCCCAGGGCGGGCAAGCCCCCTACCCCGAAGATGAGCAGGTATGCCAGGCCGGTCTTGAGCAGGATGGCCGTAACAGAGACCCCGACGGTCAGTTTCACCCAGGTAATGGAGCGCAGCACCGCCATGTAGGACGTGGTGACGCCGGTGAAAACGTAACTGAAGCCGACGATGCGCAGGTAACTGGCGCCCAGCGCGATCACTTGGGGGTCTTCGGTGTAGAAACGCATCAGCGTTTCGGGGATGAGGATGGCCGCCAGCGCAAAGGACAATCCCACCGAGACGGCTGCGATCAGGCAGATGCCCAGCACGGCGCGGATGCTGGCGACATCGTTCTTGCCCCAGAACTGGGCGGTGAAGATCGCCATCCCGCTGGTAACGCCGAACAGGAACAGGATCAGCAGGAAGAAGATCTGGTTGGCAAGCCCCAGGGCGGCAATCGAGGCTTCCCCCAACTGGCCGACCATCAGCACGTCGATCATATTCATGCTGGCGGTAATCAACTGTTGGAACGCAACCGGGATGGCAAGTCCCAGCATGGCGCGCATAAAGGTTTTGTCACGCAAGAAAGAAAGATTCATATTGACTCAAAAATATGGTCCCCCTCACCATTCGCTGACCGCTGGTCACTGATTACTTTGACAATGTCACATTTTCGTATAGTTGTCATTGCGAGGAGCGTTCTTTGCGACGAAGCAATCCCCTCGCAAACCAGGAGACTGCTTCGCTTCGCTCGCAGTGACAGAAAGCATAGAGTTTTATAGAACAAATGTTTAATATGACATTGTCAAACTACTGATCACTGAAAACTGATTATTGATCCCGCGGCGCTTCGCGGACGATATACAAAGGCCGGCCCTTGGCTTCGTCATACAGGCGGCCAATGTACTCGCCCAGCACGCCCAATGAGATCAACTGTACCCCGCCCAGGAACAAGGTGGCGATCAAGGTAGTAGCCTGCCCGAAGAAGGCCTGCGAACCGGTCATGCGCATATAAATGACCACCGGGATGGCCAGGATGGCGATCCCGGCCGCAAAGAAGCCAACGAAAGTTGCCACTTGCAGGGGAAAATACGAAAAACTGGTGATGGCGTTCAACGCCAGTTTGAGCATCTTCTTGAACGGGTACTTGGTCACGCCCGCGTAGCGGGCGGCGCGCTTGTACTCCACGCCCACCTGCCTGAACCCCACCCAGGAAGCCATGCCGCGCAAGAAACGATGGCGCTCGCGCATAGACTTCATCACGTCCACCACCTTGCGGTCCAGCAGGCGGAAGTCGCCGGTATCGAGCGGAATCTTGACGTCCGTGATGCGGTAGATGACGCGGTAGAACAGCGACGCCGTCCACAACTTGAACCAGGACTCGCCCTCGCGCTCGGCGCGCACCGCGTAGACCACCTCGTAGCCCTCTTTCCATTTCCCGATCAGGTCGAGGATGACTTCCGGCGGGTCCTGCAAATCAGCGTCGATGACGACCATCGCCTTACCGCGCGCGTAATCCAACCCGGCCGTGACGGCGATCTGGTGGCCGAAATTGCGCGCAAAAATGACCGGACGGATACGCTTGTCCGCCGCCGCCAGTTCGCGGATTTTTTCGGTCGAGCCGTCTGTCGAACCGTCATCCACCAGGATCAATTCCCAGGGCTTGCCGGCGCCTTCCATCACGTCTTTCACGCGGCGATGGAGTTCGTCAAGGTTGTCGATTTCGTTGAAAATGGGAGCAATGATCGAAAACGCGGTCTTCATTTGGCCTGCCCTTCCTTTTCGACGTTCCGCTTCAGCCTGCGCCTGGCGGGCTTCTTCTCTTCCACCGGTTTGATGAACTGCATCCCTTCGCTCTCGTCGAAGGCCGGCAAACCCAGCACGCGCCGCCGGATATATTCCCCGATCACCGCCACCGACGCCAGCACCGGGACGACCAGCAGCGCGCCCATGATGCCCTCCAGGATGGTAGCGATCATGATCGCAATGAAGACCAGCCCCTCGTTCATGTGGACGCTGCGCCCCATCACATACGGGCGCAGGAGAAAATTCTTCAAATTGATCAACACCAGGTAGGTTGCCAACGTGATGCCCGCCACCCAGAAATTGGAAAGCGGGATCCAACTGGAACCTTCCAGCAGGGCCACGCCCACCGCCAGGATAGCCGCCAGGAACGGGCCGACATCCGGCACCAACGTAAAGAACCCGGCTACCACGCCCAACGCCAGCGCGCCCGGAATCCCGATCACCATCCACGCAATCGTAAAGACAATGCCGACGACCAACATCAGCACGATCTGGCCGCGCAGGTAGGCCATCCACACCCGCCGGATGCGTTTATACAGTTCGCGCGCTTCCTCCTGGTAGTCGGCTGGCGCCAGGCCGATCAACCAATCGCGCATTTCGGGCCAATGCGAAAGGAACAGGTGCACGCTTACCAGGATCACCAGGAACCACAGCACCCCCACCGAAGTGGATTCGAGCAGTTGCAGCATCTCTTCCGGCAGCGGCGACAAGACCGCCATCTGGATCTCAGACAGGTCTTTCCCCAACTGCTCGAAATGGAAAACGTACCCGCCAAACTCCACCGGCCTGGAGAGGATCTCGTTCAACTGGCTGGTCAGGTCGAGCAGGTCTTGCAAAACCAGTTGCGCCTCGTTGAAGAAGATGGGCGTCAACGTAGCCGGGATCCCCACCAGGAGGATCAAAGCAGAAAAATAGACGATGTTCACCGCTGCCGCCCGGGGTATGCGCGTGTTGCGCGCCAACAGCGCCACTGCCGGGTTGATCAAATACGCCACAAACCCGGACACGACCAACGCGCTGACCGCCTGGCGGGCATAGAAGAAGAACGCGGCCAGCGCGGCAAATGCCAGCACGCCAACCAGGTAACGGAACGGCAAACTCCAATTGGGTTTCATAACAAACGCTTGACGGCCTCCAGCGTGGGTTCGATGACCGGCGCCTCGACCACCGCCCGCATGGCCGCTTTGACATCTTTCAGCCCGCTGCCGGTATTCAGCGCCAGGACGGCTTCATCGCTTCGGACTACGCCGGAGGCTGCCGCCTTGACCACCCCGGCATAGGAGGTGGCCCCGGCCGGCTCCGCGAACACGCCCACCCGGCCCAGTTCCGCAATCGCGGACAGGATCTCCTCGTCCGACACGGTGATGTAGGTCCCGCCGGTCTCGCGCGCCGCGCGCGCCGCCCGCACACCGTCGCGCGGCAGGTCCACGGAGATGCTGTCGGCCAGGGTGGTTGCCGAAACGGGGACAATCCTCTCGGTCCCCGCGCGAAACGCATTGGCCACCGCCGCCGACCCTTCGGCCTGCACGCCGACGATGCGCGGCAGGGTCTCGATCCAGCCCAATTCCAGTAAGTCCTTGAAGCCCTTGTGGATGCCGGAGATGATGTTGCCGTCGCCGACCGAGACGAAGACCGTGAAAGGCGCATCCCCAATCGCCGAGCGCATGGTCTCCCAAATCTCGAAGGCGGCGGTCTTCTTGCCCTCGGCGGTGAAGGGATTGTAGCCCGTGTTGCGGCAGTACCAGCCGAACTCCTGCGCGGCCTTGACCGTGAGGTCGAAGGCGTCGTCGTAGGTGCCGTCCACCAGCACGACCCTGGCGCCGAAGACCAGCAACTGCGCCACCTTGGCCGGAGGGGCGGATTTGGGCGCAAAGATGACCGCCTTCTGCCCGACCGCGGCCGCCATGCCCGCCAGCGCCGCCCCGGCGTTGCCCGTGGAAGCGGTGACGACCACCTCGGCCTTGATCTCCCGCGCGCGCGCCACCACGATGGCGCTGGCGCGGTCCTTGAAGGAAGCGGTTGGGTTGCGCGACTCGTCCTTGAGCCACAGTTTTTGCAGGCCCAGTTTCCCGGCCAGGAGCGGCATCTCGAAGACCGGCGTCCAACCGGCGGCGTGCAAGGGCGTGCCGCCCCCCGCCACTTCCGGGACGGGCAGCAGGGGCGCATAGCGCCACAGCGAGGCGTCGGCCCGGCAGGTGATGTCTTCGGGCTGGTATTTTCCCCGGAGGCCTTCATAATCGAGGACGATATCCAGGTTGCCGCCGTCGCGCGGACAGGTATAAGTGACCTGCCCCGGCAGGTATTCGGCCTTGCAAAGCGAACAACGATAGCCAGTGAATTTTGTCATGGTTGATTGACCTCTTTCCCACAATTATACCTTGACAGAAGAGTCCGCTTGGGATTTGCTATGATAGGCCAAACGTGCAGGAGAACTTGTTGGTATTCTCAAAAGCAAGAAAAGCGCGGCAGATCACCCTTGTGCAGCCAGGCGTTCCCACACGAATCGCACTCCCCAGGCTGCAGATGCCGACCAGGAGATGCCCCGGTTGGATATATTGGTGTTTGGCGATGGCTGCTTCCTGGGCTGCCAGTTGCCAGGACAGTTCTGCGGGGAAGGATAAATCGGTCATTGTCATCTCTACAAGCAACAGCCGCCGCGCGAACTCAGCGGCCTCCAAGCGCTCGTATCCGTGCACGGGCATATTGAATGTCTTCACCCGTCTGGGCGGGCGCCAGGGCCAGGAATTGCCTATAGGAGCGAAGCGCGTCTTTCTTTCTCCCCAGTTCTTCTTCGACGACCGCTTTGCCGTACCAAGCCATTGCATCGCGCGGGTTGAGTTCCAGAGCCTGGTCGAAGCAGCGCAGCGCCTCCTCAAAGCGGCCCAGGTTGGCGAGGCTGAGGCCTTTGCTGAGCCAAGCCTTTGCATTGCGCGGATCGAGTTCCAATGACCAATCGAAGCAGCGCAGCGCTTCCCCGTTGCGGTCTAAGTCGGCGAGGATCACTCCTTTGTTATACCAGGCTTCTGTATTGCGCGGGTCGAGTTCCAATGTCTGATCGAAGCAGTGTAGAGCTTCCTCAATGCGACCCAGTAAGGCGAGACTGCGACCTTTGTTATACCAGGCATTCACATAGCGCGGGTCAAGTTCCAATGCCTGGTCATAGCAATGCAATGCTTCCTCAATGCGGCCCAGGTCGGTGAGGCTACCTCCTTTGTTGTACCAAGCACTCGCATCGCGCGGGTCGAATTCCAAAGCCTGGTCATAGCAGTGCAGCGCTTCCTCGTTGCAACCCAAGTCAGCGAGAGTATGCCCTTTGTTGTACCAAGCTCTCGCATCGCACGGGTCGATTTCTAACGCCCGGTCGTAACAGGGCAACGCTTCCTCGCTGCGACCTAAGTTAGCGAGGGTATGCCCTTTGTTGTACCAGGCACCTACATAGAGCGGATCGAGTTCCAACGCCCGGTCATAGCAGCGCAGTGCCTCTTCATTGCGGCCCAGCTCGGCAAGGCTGCCTCCTTTGTTGCTCCAAGCTACTACACTGCGCGGGTCAAGTTCCAAGGCCCGGTCGTGGCAGCGCAGCGCCTCTTCATTGCGGCCCAGATTGGTGAGGCTGCCTCCCTTGTTGATCCAAGCCACTGTACTGCGTGGGTCGAGTTCCAGGGCTTGGTCGTAGCAAAGCAGCGATTCATCATTGCGACCCAGGTTAGAAAGAGTGAGACCTTTGTTGTTCCAAATATCTGCATCGCTTGGATCAAGTTCCAAGGCCTGGTCGTGGCAACGCAGCGCCTCTTCACAGCGCCCCAAATGATTAAGGCTGATTCCCTTTATGCTCCATTCATAGGCCTCAGGGTCCTCCATCTTGGGCAGCAAGACGGCTTCCCCGCCCAGGCGCGCAAGTAAGATTTCCAGGTCAGAACGCAGGTCTTCAAACCGCTGGTAGCGCCGCTCGCGCTGTTTCTCCAGGCAGCGCCGAATGACGGGAAAGAGAGGAGACTCCAAAGGTGGAACAGGCGCTTCGCTGTGCAGGCGTCTCATTTCTCCCCACCCATCCCCTGAATCATCTTCGGGCGGATTTGCGAGGAATGGCAGGCGGCCACCGCTCGCAAGTTGGTAGAGAATAACGCCCAGGGCATAGATGTCGCTTCTTTGGTCGCAACTGGCGGCGTCCAGGAACTGCTCCGGCGGCATATAGAGCGGCGTACCGAAGCCAACCCCCATCTGGGTCTCCCCGGCGCGGCCCGTCTGCCCACCCGGCCCCCCGGCGGCGCTCGCCGCCTCCATGACGCCCGCCAGCCCGAAGTCGGTCACCAGGGCGCGCCCATCCTGGCTGATCATGATATTGTCCGGCTTGAGATCGCGGTGGGCGCGCACGCCCTTCGATAGCGCGTATTCCATCCCGTGGCATACCTGGATGGCCCAGCGTAGTCCCTGCGCCAGGTCCGGCGGGCGGCGCTGCAGGTAGCCTGCCAGGGAATTCAAGCCTTGCTCGTTTGGGGGGATATACTCCATTGCGATGAACAACCGGCCCGAAATCTCGTCTATTAAAAAAGCGCGCACCAGGCAGGGATGATAACCCAGGTACACCCACAGGCCGGCCTCCTTGCGAAATCGTTCCCTCACTTCGGGATCCGCCAGGTATTCATCGCGGACGGTCTTCAGCGCAAGGACAACATTTTGCTGCACCTCAAAGACCAGATACACCACGCCAAAGCCGCCCTGGCCGAGGACGCTATGAACCTGGTATATCTGGCCGATGACATCCCCTGGTTGGTAAGATGCCCCTTCGGACAGTTCCGTCATACCCTGATCCACTTGTTGATTCCAACCCGTTGTGTTTTCTTGGCGGTTTATGGCATCGTCCCTGCCGCCTTCCAATTCCAGCAGCCGCCGGTCAGCGTATTGGATCAATCCGAGATCCTCTTCCTGCGCAAAATCCAGGGTTTGCCGGTAAGAAAAAATGGCATTCTCGATATGTCCCAAATGCTCCTCGCATTCGGCTTTCTTGCACCAGGCATCAGCATATTGCGGCCTGTATTTTATCGCCTGGTCGAAGCAGGCCAGCGCCCTGACGTAATCCCCTCGTTCAAACTGCACATCCCCCTCTTGGATCCATTTGCTCGCGTCATACGGGTCCACCTCCACATCCGCAAATGGCATTGATATTCGAGCGTCCTCGCTTTTGTGTTCAAGCAGGATTGCGAGTTCATCAATGCGTTGGAGGGCATGGTCAACAAAAGTTACCGGCTTTTTGGCAGACTCTAGACCGGCCGCCAACAGCAAAAACTGGTTGTACGAAGCCAGGGCCTCTTGCCGCAAGCCCAACTCGTCCTCGCACACCGCTTTGTGATACCAGGCCAGGTCATGCTGCGGGTCGAGCGCCAGCGCCCGCCCATAACACTTCAACGCCTCCTCGACCTTTCCCAGGCCGCGCAGGCTGTTGCCCAGGTTGTGCCACACAATCGCGTGTTTTTCTTCGATCTCGAGCGCCTTCCTGAAACAGACGAGCGCGTCCTGATACCTCCCCAGGGAGTTGAGGCTGATGCCGCGATTGCACCACGCGGCAATATACTTCGGGTTGATTCCCAGCGCCATGTCATAACAGGGTATGGCTTCTTCGCGCCGCTTCAAGGCATCCAAACTCAACCCGCGATTGTTCCAGGCGCGCGCATCACGCGGCTCGCTTTTGACGGCCTGTTCGTAACAGCGAGCAGCCTCTTCGTAGCGCCCCGCTTCGTAATGGCGGTTGCCTTGCCTGAACCAATCAGTTTCCTTGCGGTCGTTTCCCATAATTGCACAGTTTGGTAGTGTTGTTTTTCATCCCAGCAAGTATTACTGTTTCACGCCGCCATCGGCAGGGGCGTGACTTCCTTCTCCAGCCGGTCGCCCAAGGCGTCCCGGGCGGTTTCCAGGTCGTATTGGGCTTGCAGGTTGAGCCAGAATTCGGGCGTGGTGTTGGTCACACGCGCCAGCCTGAGGGCCGTATCGCCGGTGACGCTGCGGCGTCCGCGCACGACCTCATTCAAACGCGCGGCGGTAATCCCCATGTGCTGCGCCAACTGGTTCTGGCTCAATCCCCAGGGTTTCAGGAATTCTTCCAAAAGCACTTCACCAGGATGAACGGGCGGGATCTTCCCCGTATCGGGATTGATATTCTTGAACACAGTACACCTCACTTGTGGTAATCCACAATTTCGACATTATAAGCATCGTTGTCTTTCCACTCGAAACAGATGCGATAACGGTCGTTGATGCGAATCGCGTATTGCCCATCGCGGTCGCCGCGCAGTTTCTCCAAACGGTTGCCGGGCGGGGATTGCAGGTTGAGCAATGCGTTTGCGGCGTGCAGCATGACAAGTTTACGGTATGCAACCGCCTGGACATCCCTGGGCAGGCGCGGCGACCAGTTACGGTTGAAGATCTTGCGCGTCTCTTCATCCCTGAAAGAGATAATCATAGCGTAATTATATCTCGTTTTCCGATAAACGATATTGGTGTAAAAAGATAAGGTCTATCGCTTCAAACGCGCGGCCCGGCCTCCGCCACCTCCCTGGGCGTGCCGTCTTCGAATTTCTTGAAATTTTCGAGGAAGCGCTGCGCCAGGTCCTTGTAGCGTTTGTCGTACTCCGCGCGGCTGGGCCAGGACGACCAGGGTTGCAGCACTTCGGGCGGCACGTCGGGGCAGGATTTCGGCACGGAGAAGCCGAAGACCGGGTCGGTGTAGTAGTCCACGCCGGCCAGTTTGCCGGTCAGGGCGGCGTTCAGCAGGTTGCGCGTGTGGCGGATACTGATGCGTTTGCCCACCCCATACGGCCCGCCCACCCAGCCGGTGTTGACCAGCCAGCAGGCCGCGCCGTAGCGCTCGATCTTGTTCCTGAGCAGTTCGGCGTATTTGTAGGGATGGTGGACCATGAACGGGCCGCCGAAACAGGCCGAGAAGGTGATCTCCGGCTCGTCCCGCAGGCCGACTTCTGTCCCCGCGATCTTGGCGGTGTAGCCCGAAATGAACTGGTACAAGGCCTGCTCCGGCGACAGGCGCGCGATGGGCGGCATGACCCCGCTGGCGTCGCAGGTCAGCATGATGATGTTCTTCGGATGCCCGGCTTTTTTCTCAGGAACCGCATTGGAGATGAACTCCAGCGGGTAGGAGGCGCGCGTGTTCTCGGTGACGGAATCGTCTTCCAGGTCGATCAGGCGCGTGACCGGGTCATACGGCACGTTTTCGAGGATGGTCCCGTACATGCGCGTGGTGGCGTAGATCTCCGGCTCGGCGGCTTCCGACAGGCCGATGACCTTGGCGTAACAGCCGCCCTCGAAGTTGAAGACGCCTTCGTCGCTCCAGCCGTGTTCGTCGTCGCCGATCAGGCGGCGGGTGGGATCGGCCGAGAGCGTGGTCTTGCCCGTGCCGGACAGCCCGAAGAACAGCGCCACATCGTCCGGGTCGTTGGGGCTGACGTTGGCCGAGCAGTGCATGGACAGCACCCCTTCCAGCGGCAACAGGTAGTTCAGGATGGTAAAGACCGATTTCTTGATCTCGCCGGCGTAAGCCGAATTGCCGATGAGAGCAAGTTTCTTCTCGAAACTGAGCGCAATGAAGGTCTCGGTGTTGGTGTTGTCCACGCTGGGGGCAGATTTGAAGCCGGGGAGGGCCAGCAGCGTGAAGTCCGGGACGAAGCGTTTGTATTCCTCCAGCGATTGGGGCAGGATGAACATGTTGCGCGCGAACATGCTGTGCCAGGCCAGTTCGGTCACCAGGCGCACCGGCAGGCGGTAGTTCTCGTCCGCGCCGGCGTACACATCCTGCACAAAGAGGTCGCGTCCCTGCAAATAACCCAGCAGGCGGGCGTACAGTTGGTCGAATTTTTCGGGGGCCATCGGGCGGTTGTACTGCCCCCACCAGACGTGCGCTTCGGCGCTGCCCTCGCGGACGACGAACTTATCGTTGGCCGAGCGGGCGGTGTGCTTTCCGGTGAACGCCACGAACGGGCCGCCGCACACGGTTGCGCCCTCATTGCGGAAAACGGCTTCCTCGTGTAAGGCCTCGCCCGGCAGGTTCCAATACGCCAGGCGCAGGTTGCCAAGCCCGTGATTGGACAGGTTGTAATCCGCCTTGCGAACCTGGGCGATGCCCTCGGCGGGGGTTTTGATGTTGAGCAAATTGTTCATATCCACTACTCTCTATTCTCTATTCCCTCACAGCCAATCTCTCACCAACTTGCGGTCGCCGATGTAAATTTCATTCGGGCTGGTCGGGTCGAGCGCCCACTTGATGCGCGCAATGCCCTCGGTCACGTCCTTGACCGTGCCGCTGAAGGACAGGCGGATGTGGCCTTCCATGCCGAATTCCTTGCCCGGCACGGTCACTACCAGCGCCTTCTTGAGCAGGAACCTGGACAGTTCGACCGAATTGTTGGAAAACGCGCGCAGGTCGGGCAGGGCGTAGAAGGTGCCGTCCGGCGGGATCAGGCGCGCGCCGGCGAAGGACTTCATCTCTTGCAGCAGCACGTTGCGATTGTTCTCGATCTGCAAGCGCAGCGCCTCGACCACGGACTGCATCCCGTTCAGCGCGCCCTCGGCGGCCGCCTGCGAGACAGGCGAGACGCTCGAAGTGGTCTGCGCGGTGACGTTGGTCATCACCCGCACCAGGTCGCGCGGCGCGACCACCCAGCCCACGCGGAAACCGGTCATGCCGTAGACCTTTGCCACGCCGTTGACAACGATAATATTCGAGTTTTCCACATCCTTCTGCGTGAAACGCCAGGCAGGCGCGGCCTCCTTACGGTCGAAGGTCAACTTGTGGTAGATGTCGTCGCAGATCATGACAATGCCTTTGCGCTCGCAGAAATCCACGATCTTTTCGATCAAGCCGGACGGGTAGATGACGCCGGAGGGGTTGTTCGGGCTGTTGACAATGATCGCCCGCGTGTACGAAGTGACGGCGCGCTCGATGTCCTCGAAGCGCGGCGTGAACGTGCCATCCTCCGGCGTGACGATGACCGGGCGCGCGTTGCACATCCTGACGATCTCCGGGTAAGAGACCCAGTACGGCGCCAGGACGATCACCTCGTCCTGCGGATTGAGGAGGGAATACAGGATGTTGAACAACGACTGCTTGGCGCCGTTGGTCACAATGACATTTTCCGGCGCGACCAGGCGGTCATAGTTTTCTTCGGTGTAGCGGATAATGGCCTTTTTCAGCGCCAGCGTGCCGTCGGTGGGCGTATATTTCACCTCGCCGCTGGTCAACTTCGCCGCCGAGGCCAGGATAGCGTTGATCGGGGTTTTATTTTTCGGCTCGCCGATTCCCAAATGGATGATCGCCTCGCCTCGCTCGCGCAGCAGGCGGGCTTCTTCGTTCAGGGCCAGCGTCGGCGATTCCGCGATCTCGCTGGCAAGTTTGCTCAGTTTCATACGTCTCCTTACCCCGCCCCTTCCACAGAAGGCCCGTTGCGCCATTGCTCGTCACGCCAGGGCGGTCGCAGGAAGGCGATGGGGAACGTCTGGATGAAAAATAAAATGCACCTGGACAGGAAGCATGTCCAGGTACATTTCAAGAACCGCAGGTAGCGGCGCTGACAAACAAGTTGTCAGGCAATACTATCATAAATTGATTATACACTACCCGGCAATACCGCAAATGACAATCGCCTTACAGTTGGCAATCCCTTCCTGCTTCAGTTACCGGTATAATGTCCATAAATACCCACCCCCAAAAAGGAGAATCCCATGCCCACTCCCGCATCCCGCGCCGCCAAGCCGGCCGGCTACGTCAAGTTTTCCGACAAACTGACCGCTTCCCTGAACGACATCGAGCGGATGATCAACGAAAACAGGGAGATGATCGACTCCATCCAGGAAGTGGCGATCAACCTGACCGACGCCATGAGCGGCCTGCACACCCTGACCGTCAAATACGCTGGCATCGCCAATTCCATCCTGGACGTCCTGCTGCCCATCGCCAAGAGCATGCCCATCATCCCCAAGAACGCCACCGAACTGCTGGTCAACCTGGAGGCCATTACCCAGAAGATCATCGACGGCAGCGCCAAGACCTCCAAGACCATCACCGATGTCAACAGCGGCTTGAAGACCGGCGACGCCGCCAAACTCAAAGGCCACGCCAACGAAATCAAGTCCATGACCAATGCGCTAGCCGCCATCCTGCCCAAAAAATAGCGCAATCCCGATAAATGTAGTAAGATACATTCCTAACAATTTTGTAAGGAGTTTTCAATCATGACCAAACTAACAGATGTCGAGGGCATTGGTCCCGCCAATGCCGAAAAACTTAAAAAAGCGGGCGTAGGTTCTACGGACAGCCTGCTCGAAATGGGCAAGACCCCTGCCGGCCGCAAGGACCTGGCCAAGCAGTCCGGCGTCAGCGAAAAGCAGATCCTCGAATGGGTCAACCACGTAGACCTGTTCCGCATCAAGGGCATCGGCGAAGAGTACGCCGACCTGCTCGAAGAAGCCGGCGTGGACACGGTGGCTGAACTGGCGCAGCGCAAAGCAGACGCCCTGCACGCCAAGATGGCCGAAATCAACGCCAGGAAGAACCTGGTCAACAAGATGCCCGCCCAGTCGCAGGTGGAAGACTGGATCGCGCAGGCCAAGAAACTGCCCCGCGCAGTCGAATACTAAAATCGTTGGCGACAACAACAGGTGACGGTCATGCGAAGTGACTGTCACCTGTTTGTATTCTATTGTAAAATAAGCAAGGACGCTCGCGTACACTCTGGCTATTCAAGCATGAAAGGCAAGGAGACGACATGGAAGATTTCGAAAAATTAGGCGCATTCTACCTGGGCAAAGTCTACGACATGAAAAAGAAGGCCGTCAAAGACGAAGCCCTGCTGTATGACTCGAAAGACCTGACCACCCACGCCGCCGTAGTGGGCATGACCGGCAGCGGCAAGACCGGCCTGTGCATCGGTCTCATCGAAGAGGCCGCCATCGACGGCGTGCCGTCCATCCTGATCGATCCCAAAGGCGACCTGGGCAACCTGCTGCTGACCTTCCCCGACCTGGAAGGCGCGGACTTCCTGCCCTGGGTCAACCCCGACGAGGCCCGCAACAAGAACCTCACCCCCGAAGCCTACGCCGACAAACAGGCCGCCCTGTGGAGCAAAGGCCTGGGCGAGTGGGGACAGGGCGGCGCGCGCATCCAGCGCCTGCGCGAGGCCGCCGAAATGCTCATCTACACCCCCGGCAGCGCGGCGGGACTGCCCGTCTCCATCCTCAAGTCCTTTGCCGCGCCCGGCAAGGAGATCCTCGAGGATACAGACCTGCTGCGCGAGCGCATCAGCGCCACCGTCTCCAGCCTGCTCGGGCTGGTCGGCGTCGAAGCCGATCCCATCCAGAGCCGCGAACACATCCTGCTGTCCACCATCCTGGATACCGCCTGGCGCGCTGGCAAGGACCTCGACCTGGCGGGCCTCATCCAGCAGGTGCAGGCCCCGCCCGTGCAGAAGATCGGCGTGCTAGACCTGGAAACCGTCTACCCATCCAAAGAGCGCTTCGGGCTGGTGATGGCGCTCAACAACCTGCTGGCCTCGCCCGGCTTCGACGCCTGGCTCGAAGGGACGCCGCTCGACATCGGCCAGATATTGTACACACCGCAGGGTAAACCGCGCGTCGCCATCTTCTCCATTGCCCACCTGGGCGACCCTGAGCGCATGTTCTTCGTCTCCCTGCTCATGAACCAGGTGCTGGCCTGGATGCGCTCCCAGCCCGGCACCACCAGCCTGCGCGCCATCGTCTACATGGACGAGATCTTCGGCTACCTGCCGCCCACTGCCAACCCGCCCTCCAAGATGCCCATGCTCACCCTGCTCAAGCAGGCGCGCGCTTTCGGCGTGGGCCTGGTGCTGGCTACCCAGAACCCGGTCGACCTGGATTACAAAGCCCTCTCCAACATGGGCACCTGGTTCATCGGGCGCCTGCAAACCGAGCGCGACAAAGAGCGCCTGCTGGACGGCCTCGAAAGCGCAGGCGGAGGCGGCTTCCAGCGCTCCCAGATCGAAAAGATCATCTCCGACCTCGGCAACCGCGTCTTCCTGGTCAACAACACCCACGAAGACGCGCCCGAACTCTTCCAAACGCGCTGGGCGCTCTCGTACCTGCGCGGCCCGCTGACCCGCGACCAGGTCAAGACCCTCATGCAGCCCTACAAGGACGGCAAACCCACCGCCTCGCAACCCGGACCTGCGCCTGCTCCCGCTATGGGAAGCGGGACCAGTTCCCAGCCGCCGTCCCTGCCCCCTGGCCTGAAGCAGTTCTTCGTCCCGGCCAGAGGCGGGGCGCCCGGGGGCAGCGGACTCGTCTACCAGCCCCAAATCCTGGGCGCGGCCAAAGTCCGCTACAGCGACAGCAAAGCCAAAGTGGACACCTCCGCCAGCCTGGTCTACGTCACCCCCGTCACCGACGACGTCATCCCCGTGCTGTGGGACAAGGCCGAAACGCTCGACGTTCCCGCCACCGACCTGGAGAAATCCGCGCGCGGCGGCGCGCAGTTCGGCGCCCTGCCATCCGCCGCCAGCCAGGCCAAACACTACGCCGACTGGGAAAAGGATTTTGCAACCTGGCTGTACGGCTCGCAACGGCTCGACCTGCTGCAAAGCCCCAGCCTGAAGGCCGCCTCCAACCCCGGCGAAGACGAGCGCGATTTCCGCATCCGCCTGTCGCAACTGGCGCGCGAACACCGCGACCAACTGGCCGAAGCCCTGCGCAAGAAATACGCCCCCAAGATCGCCGCGCTGCAAGAGCGCCAGCGCAAGGCCGAAGCGACCCGCGAAAAACAAGAGGAACAGGCCAAGAAAGCCAAAATCGACACCGCCCTGTCGGTAGGCGCCACCCTGCTGGGCGCGTTTGCCGGGCGCAAAGTGTTCAGCCAGAGCAACATCAGCAAAGCCCGCTCGGCCATGCGCGGCGTCACCAAATCGGCTGACGAGGGCCAGGACGTGAAACGCGCCGGGGAAACGGTCGAGGCTGCCAAAGCGCGGTTGGCCGACCTGCAAGCCGAGTTCGAGGCCGAGATGGCCGCCCTGGAGGAAAAAATCGACCCGCTGACCGAAGCGATGGAAACCATCAGCCTGAAACCCAAGAAGACCGACATCCAGGTGCAACTCCTCACCCTGGCCTGGCTGCCGTTCTGGCAGGACGAGGAGGGCGCGCTGACAGCGGCCTGGTAACAAAACAAGACTTCGACAAGGGAACAAAACAGGCTGGCGCGCGCCAGCCTGTTTTTATTCAAGCGTCCTGGCTTTCCTCGTCATTGCAATTTCATGTTTTTTTCTCGCCAGAATTATGATAATTATGATAAAATTTAGTTTAATAAATCCCAAAGTTGTATTCCTCCCATCTCCCAGGGAATTGATGATATGTTCGTTTTGAATATCCCCATCCCAGATCCGAAAAACCCGCCCGCGCTCAAGTTCCCGGCGCGTTGTGTGCATTGCGGCCAACCCGCCGCTGAAACCCTGCCGGTCAAAATCCCGATGGGCGTCGAGAAACGCGCGAAACCGGTCATCTTGGAACTGTCCCTTCCCATGTGCGCAGAAGGCGCAAAACTGGAGCGCGGCCTGGCCAAAGTGACGCTGGTACCCTTCCTGATTGGCGGCCTGCTGGTCGGCCTGGCGGCCTTCGTCCCGGCCTGGCTGCTTGCTCCCGAACCGCCGCTGCAGACCGTGCAGACCCGCTTTTTTGGCCTGGTCATCGGCGCTTTCGTCGGTTTGATAGCGGGCATCCTGGGCGGGATTCTCGTCGAACTGGCGTTCAAACTGCTATTTACACCGGTCTACGGCAATTCTCTGCTGAAACGCCCGTTGACGGCTATCGAAATCTTAAGCGACACAGAAACCTATCTCGGCCTGTCCGCCGCGCTCTCGAAGGATAAAACGCAATTGACCTTGGCCTTCGAGCGTGAAGAGATCGGCAGGGAATTCCAGCAACTGAACTCTTGAAAGGAAAGATATGGATACGCTCACCACTTTTATCGTCGTTGGCGCAGTCGGCGGTTCAGCCTTACTGGTCAACGCTATCTTCCTCGTCAGCATTTTCTCGACCCAACGGAAAGCAAGCGCAGCGCAACACTGGCCCACAGCGGCCGGGGCGGTGATCGAATCGCGGCTGGAGAGCAGGCGGAGTTCGAACAATCGAGGCTGGGTCAATTATCCGCGCGTGATGTATACCTACAACGTGGGCGGACAATCCTATGTAAGCAATCGCGTCAGCCCTGGCATGGAAGTCGGCGGGACAAGCGCGCCCGGGGTCATTGCAAAGTACCCGGTTGGCTCGCAAGTCAAGGCGTACTACAACCCGCACAATCCGTCCGAGGCGGTGCTGGAAACCAATACGCCCGCCTCCGTAAAGATGCTCTGGTTCGTGCTGGTGATCGTCAATCTAATGATGTGCGGGATAGGCCTGCCATTTTTAATTTTTTCGTGAATTGAGGGAAAAATGACCAATCGCCTCATGCAAAGCCTCGACTTTACCGAGGATGACCTGGCACACAATCGCAAAGGCGCTCTCTCGCCCCGCCAAAGCGCCCGCCTGACGCGCAAACGCCGCGCCCAGAAACTTTTTCTCCTGTCGCTGGGAGTTATATTGGCGTGTGTGGGCGGCGGGGCCCTTGCCGGGCTGGGCGGCGTTTCTTTCTACAAAGGTGAAGCCGCCGGCATTGGTCTGCTCATCGGCGCGGGCGTCTTTGCCCTGTTCGGCGCGCCGCTGATCTTCCTGGGCGTCAAACCGATGCGCCCTGTCAAAGTCGCCGCAGCCAAAGGGCCGGCGCGCGTGGCCCGCGTCCAACGCACCCAGCGCACCAACAACGTCACCAGTACCTTCGTCGCGACCGAACTACACCTGGAGGACAAAATCTTTACCGTGCCAGACGAAGCCTTCCCCGAACTGGAGGACGGCGCCGCGTATGCGGTCTACTACTGGGACGGCCTGACGGATATCTTTTCGCTGGAGAAACTGTGAACGCTTCCTCCCTGGACTTCAGGCTGCTCCTGCTCCCGGTCATTTCCCTGCCGATGGGCTTCGTCACGCTGTCCCTGGCAGCGCGCGCCTGGCGGGAGCACCGACATGTGAGCGCGGCTCGCGGCTGGTCACGCACCCCCGGCGTAATCATTGCCGCCAGCGTACAGGAAGTCAAGACACCGGTGCGGGTGAAAACATCTGCCGGACAATATCGCCTGGCAACCCGCTATGCCCCCATCCTGCTTTACGAATACACTGTCAACGGGACGCGCTACCGGGCCGGGCGCCTGCGCCTGGGGACTCTCATTCTCCCTTCGGAAGCCAGCGATGCAAAACGAGAGATACAGCGCTATCCCACCGGCAGCCCGGTGACCGTCTGGTACGACCCGGCCAACCCCGCCGAGGCAACCCTGGAAAGACGCGCCGGATGGGGGACGTGGGCGCAATGGCTCGCCAGCGGCATGATGCTCGTAATGACCCTGCTGGTGATCGTTTTTATTTCCTTTTAGTCTTCCTACCGCGCCAAAGCGTAATCGGATACCCCTCTTTCCTCCGCATACGCCGTCCGCGCCCGGGCGATTTCCGCAAAATTCGTCTCCGCCCAGCGGCAGATTGCATTCAACGGCTCGATGAGCGACTCGCCCAGCGGTGTGAGCGAATACTCCACTTTTGGGGGAATGACCGGGTAGACCACGCGCCGCACAATCCCATTCTCTTCCAGTTCACGCAGGGTCTGGGTCAACATCTTTTGCGTCACCCCGCCGGATTCGCGCTGGATCTGGCTATAGCGCCGCGTCCCTTGCGCAAGGATGCGCACCACCAACAACGTCCACTTGTTCGCCAGCATTTCCAGCACCTGGCGCGAGGGACAATATGGATTGAGAACATTCGGGGAAAGCATGACAGTATCCTTAAGGTATGTATACAACAAACAAGTGCATACTTATCGAATAGAAGATACGCTATTATACTGCCTGGCAAACTTCTACCGGAAAGGAATCAACATGAAAATCGCCATCCTCGGAACCGGACATGTCGGAGGCGCGCTCGGCAAACGCTGGGCGCAAACCGGGCATACCGTCTTGTTTGGAACGACCAATCCCCAGGGTGAAAAAGTGCAAACCCTGTTACGCGCCTGCGGCGAAAGCGCCAGCGCGCACACCCACCAGGAAGCCGCCAGCAACGCGGAAGTTGTCTTACTGGCCGTCCCCTGGGCAGCCACACAGGCCACCTTACAGGCGCTTGGCGACCTGCAGGGCAAACCCCTGCTGGACGCCACCAATCCGCTGGATGAAAAGGGTCAACTCACATTGGGATTCGATTTTTCCGGCGGCGAACAGGTAGCGCAGTGGGCGCAGAACGCGCGAGTGGTGAAAATCTTCAACTCCACGGGCGCGGGGAACATGGCAAACAGCGATTACGGCGCGCAAAAACCCTCCATGTTCCTGTGCGGCGACGATCCTGCCGCCAAAACAATCGCCGCAGCCCTGGCGGCGGAAGCCGGCTTCGAGCCAATCGACAGCGGTGGGCTGGTCGTTTCACGTTCCCTCGAGGCGTTGACCATGCTGTGGATTCAACTGGCGTATCGCCAGGGATACGGACCGGATATTGCCTTTCAACTCCTGAAACGCCCCCAGAAATGAGCCAGCCCGGCTATGCTGACGCGCATCATCCAACTCTACGTCCAACCGGAACGGATGGCCGCATTTCTCTCGGCCAGCGAAACAGCCGTCCGCTGCAGCCGCGCCGAAACGGGCGTCCTGCGCTTCGAAATGTTCCAACAGGCGGATGACCCGGCGCATTTCCTGGTGATTGAGTCCTATGCCAGCGAAGAAGCCCGCACAGCGCACTTGGAAAGCGGTCACTTTTTGCAATGGAAAGAGACCGTCCTGCCCCTGCTGGCGCAGCCATTGGACTCTCGACCCTACCAGGAGGTCGCCGCATGAAAAAAACGTTTGCTGTAATTCTGTTGATGCTGTCCGCCTGCGCCGCTCCCGCCGCGCCCACCGCCGACCTGAACGCCGTCATTTCCCTCACCAGCCAGTCGGCTCTGACCTCCACCGCCGCCGCGCAGCCGACGGCCATTCCCATGTCTGAAACGCCCTCTACCGCGCCAACGCTGCCGCCCCCCACAAACACACTGCCCGCTGCTCCCACAGAAACCATCACCCCCACGCTGGTTTCCGCAGCGGCAAATATCTTCAACCAGGCCTGCGCGGTTGGAAGCGTCACCAACTTCAACGCTTGCACAGATTCCTACTGCTGTGAAACCAACGCCGCCTGCAACAACGACCTCGATTGCGTCGCCGCCGCGCAATGCTTCCAGCAAAACGGCGGAATGCGCGGCTACGGCGGAATCTCGAACTGTTACCAAATGCCCGGCGCGGAAAAATACATGCAAAACTTCGCCTGCCGCTTTCAATACTGCGGGCAGTTTATGACCCTGAACGAAGGCGAATTGTGCCTGACCGAAAAATGCGCCGAAGTTACCGCCGCCTGCTTCTCGAACCCGGATTGTTTTGCCCTCAAATTCTGTATCGTGGACCAGGCCGGGACTCCCGCCGAATGCCGCCAGCGTCACCCCGAAGGCATCCCCGACTTCGAGCGCTGGACCGCTTGCGGCAACGAGACAGGCTGCTTTGCGCTCATGCCGTAATAACAACGACCAGGCCAGAATATAAAAGCGCCCTCCTGACGGAAGGTGCTTTATCGGTCTCTGTGGGTGAAAATCAGGCTTGTAGTAGCGACACTTCGGTAAACTCAGTGCAGGCTTCAGTCGCTTTTTCGACAGACGACTGAAGTCGTTACTACGAAACTTTCATCTACTGGGTCTGGCTAGTCCAGCAGTTCCTTCGGGATATTGCCGCCATTCTTGGCAATCTGCGACAAGACAGCCTTGTGCAGCCACACGTTCATCGCCACATTATCCTTCATCGTCTCGGCCGGGCAGCCCAGTTCCTCGG
>JBMOMO010000037.1:15200-28620 GCA_049324135.1 Chloroflexota bacterium | reverse complement strand
ATTGTGGAAGCCACCGGCACGGAGGAGAAGATCGAAGGCATGATCGAACTGCTCCGTCCGCTCGGCATCATGGAAATGGTGCGCACCGGGCAGGTCGCTATGACGCGCGGCTCGAATTCCGGCGTCCGCCGTATGCCCGGCTTGGAAGAATACGTGTACCAGGATGATTACGCGGTTGCCGAGATGGCGCCTTGATGGGCAGGCGCGTAGCCGTAGGGATACTGTCTGGCGTGTGTACATCTTATATCAAAAATAGTTCAGGAGAATAAACAAGATGGCAAAAATCAATTTTGGCGGCGTGGAAGAAGATGTTGTGACCCGCGAGGAATTCTCGCTCGAGAAGGCGCGCGAAGTGTTGAAAGATGAAGTAGTGGCCGTGCTTGGCTACGGTGTACAGGGGCCTGCCCAGGCGTTGAACATGCGCGAGAATGGCGTCAACGTCATTGTTGGTCAAACTCCCGATGACAAATTCTATTGGGATAAAGCCGTTGCAGATGGCTGGGTTCCTGGCGAAACACTCTTCTCCATTGAAGAAGCGGCCCAACGCGGAACAGTTATTCAGTACCTGGTTTCTGATGCAGCCCAGATGATTCTGTGGCCGAAAGTCCAGGCCAACTTGAAAAAGGGAGATGCCCTGTATTTCTCTCACGGTTTTTCGATTGTTTATAAGGAGCAAACCAAAGTTGTTCCGCCTGGTTTTGTTGATGTGATTTTGGTCGCGCCAAAAGGATCAGGCACCAGCGTCCGTCGCAACTTCCTGGACGGCTCAGGCATCAATGCCAGTTACGCTATCCACCAGGATGCGACCGGCAAGGCCGAAGAACGCACCCTTGCCTTGGGAATTGCCATTGGCGCAGGCTATCTCTTCCCGACCACATTCAAAAACGAAGTTTACAGTGACCTGACCGGCGAGCGCGGCATCCTGATCGGCGCACTCTCTGGCGTGATGGAGGCGCAATACAACACCTTGCGCAAACACGGTCATAGTCCCAGCGAGGCCTTCAATGAGACCGTCGAAGAACTGACCCAGTCGCTCATTCGCCTGGTGGCGGAGAACGGTATGGACTGGATGTACGCCAACTGCTCTACTACTGCCCAGCGCGGCGCATTGGACTGGCATCCACGTTTCCGGGAGGCGGTTACGCCTCTGTTTGAGGAACTGTACCAGAGCGTCGTGGACGGCGAAGAGACCCGCATTGTGTTGGAGAAGAACTCAGACCCGAACTACCGCGAAAACCTGGCCGCCGAACTTAAAGTAATGCGCGATTCTGAGATGTGGCAGGCAGGCGCGGCAGTGAGGTCGCTGAGGCCAGAGAACTGGAAGAAAGAGAATTAGAGAGTAGGGAACAGAGGACAGTTACTACTCTCCACTCTCTAGTTTCTGCTCTCCTGTAAGGAGACTTTATGGTTAGCAATTACGTCAAAATCTTCGACACTACCTTGCGCGATGGCGAACAATCCCCCGGCGCGACCATGACTTCGGCCGAAAAAATGGAAGTTGCGCGCAACCTGGCGCGCCTGGGCGTGGACATTATCGAAGCGGGCTTCCCTGCCGCCTCGCCCGATGACCTGGAAGCGGTGCGACGGATCGCAAACGAGATCGGGAATCCGCCGGTTGGCGAGGAGCAGGCCCGTGTCCCGGTGATATGCGGATTGGCGCGCGCCACCAAGGGCGATATCGATAAGGCCTGGGAAGCCGTCAGGGGGGCGCAAAAGCCCCGCATCCATACCTTCCTGGCTACCTCCGAAATCCACATGAAACACAAACTCAACATGGATCGGGAGCAGGTGATCGAGCGGGTTGGCGAAATGGTAGCCTATGCCCGTAGCCTGTGCGCCGACGTGGAGTTCAGCCCTGAAGACGCCGGGCGCTCGGACCCGGAATTCCTGTACCTTGTTTTAGGGGAAGCGATCAGGGCTGGCGCCACCACGCTCAATATCCCCGACACGGTCGGTTACACCACGCCGGACGAATTCGGCGCGCTGATCGCTGGGATCGTTGCGAACACGCCCGGCATGAGCGACGCGATCACCGTGTCGGTGCATACCCACGATGACCTGGGGATGGCTACCGCCAACGCCCTGGCAGGCATCCGCGCGGGTGCGCGTCAGGCCGAGGTGACCATCAACGGCATTGGCGAACGGGCGGGCAACACCTCGTTGGAGGAAGTTGTGATGGCGCTCAAGACCCGCTACCCGGTTTTCAAACTGACGACGGGCATCGATACCACCCAGATTTCCCGCGTCAGCAAACTGGTCAGCAATTACACGGGCATCGTCGTGCAGCCCAATAAGGCCATTGTCGGCGCGAACGCTTTTGCGCACGAAGCGGGCATCCACCAGGATGGGATGCTCAAGAACCAGATGACCTATGAGATCATGCGCCCCGAAGATGTGGGCGTCAGCCAGACCAACCTGGTGCTTGGGAAACATTCCGGTCGTCATGCCTTGCGCGCCCGGCTGGCCGGGATGGGACATGCCTTGGATGAAGCGGAACTCGACCAGGCCTTTGCCCGCTTCAAGGAATTGGCCGACCGCAAGAAGACCATCACCGACCTCGACCTCGAAGCGCTGATCGCAGACGAATTCTACCAGCCGCTATCCGTCTATACCCTGGATGGCCTACAAGTCACCTGCGGCACCATCGGCATGCCCACCGCCACCGTGCGCCTGAAGGGGCCCGACGGCGCTGTGCAGGTCTACGCCGCCATGGGCACCGGGCCTGTCGACGCCGCGTACAAAGCCATCGACGCCATCGTCCAGACGCCCTGCAAACTGCTCGAGTTCAATGTCCATGCCGTGACCGAGGGCATAGACGCGCTGGGTGAAGTCACCGTCCGTGTCCAGGGCGAGAACGGCCAACATACCATGGATCCGCAATCGGAAGCCGTTTACACGCGCGTTTTTGGCGGTCACGGCGCCGATACCGACATCATCGTTGCCAGCGCCAAGGCCTACATCAACGCGCTCAACAAACTCATCATCTCGAAAACCGAAACCCAAGCCGCCCACCAGAATGACTATGGCGTCATGCTGGTCGGATAATTAGTACGGGCGGGTCCCATGCCTGCCCAACAAGGAGAAATCACCATGTCCACCTCGAATGAAAATACCAGCGCCCCCGAAGCCCCGATCTTCGAGCCATTCCCTGAACCCAATACCATGCCCTCTGGCTGGGACTTGAGCGGCCTCGTCCCGGACCCGGAACCTGCTTCCGTCTCACCGGAAAGCGACACGGCTGAGGCCTGATCCCGTTCACTCAGTAACCTGTGACCAGTCTACAAGGCGCTGAACACTGGTAACTGACCACTGGAACTTCCATGCCCAAGACCCTCTTCGAAAAGGTCTGGGATTCTCACGTTGTTGCCCAACAACCCGACTCCCCGGCCATCCTCTACATTGACTTGCATCTCATTCACGAGGTGACCTCGCCGCAGGCTTTTACCGGCCTGCGCCAGCGTGGCCTGAAAGTGCGCCGCCCAGACAAGACCTTCGCCACGATGGATCATTCCACGCCCACGCATGACCCCTCCCTGCCGATTGCGGACCCGATTGCTGAAGCCCAGATCCGCCAGATGGAGAAGAACGCTGCCGAGTTTGGCGTCACCCTCTACGGATTGGACAGTCCCAAGCGCGGCATCGTCCACGTCATCGGTCCCGAACTGGGACTGACCCAGCCCGGTATGACCATCGTCTGCGGCGACAGTCACACCGCCACGCATGGCGCGTTCGGCGCGCTGGCCTTCGGCATCGGCACCTCCGAAGTCGAGCATGTGCTGGCGACCCAGTGCCTGCTCCAGCGGGTACCCAAGACCTACGAAGTGCGCGTGGATGGGAAACTTTCCAATGGCGTCTCAGCCAAAGACATCATCCTGGCGCTGATCGCCCAGATCGGCGTCGGCGGCGGGACCGAACACGTCTTCGAGTACACCGGCGAGGCTATCCGCGCGCTCTCGATGGAAGAACGCATGACGGTCTGCAACATGTCCATCGAAGGCGGCGCGCGGGCCGGTATGATCGCTCCCGACGAGACCGCCTTCCAATATCTCGCTGGGCGTGAGTTTGCCCCCAAAGGCGTGGCCTGGGACAAGGCGCTCGCCGCCTGGAAATCCCTGCCCAGCGAGGATGGCGCCGCTTACGACAAATCCATTACGCTGGATGCCTCTGCCCTGGAGCCGATGATCACCTACGGAACCAACCCCGGCATGGGCATGAAGATCAGCGAGCGCGTCCCTGACCCGGCTTTATACAGCGATCCTTCCCAAAAGGCCGCCCTGGAAAAATCCCTGGCCTACATGGACTTGCAGCCCGGCCAGCCGCTGCTCGGCAAAAAAGTGGACGTGGTCTTCATTGGCAGTTGCACCAATTCGCGCATCTCCGACCTGCGACAGGCTGCTTCCGTTTTGAAAGGCCGCAAAGTCTCCAACGATGTGCGCGTCATGGTCGTACCTGGCTCGCAGCAGGTCAAGAAGCAGGCCGAGGCCGAGGGTCTCGATAAAATCTTCAAGGAAGCCGGCGCCGACTGGCGCGAAGCCGGTTGCTCGATGTGCCTGGCAATGAACGGCGACCAGCTCGAACCCGGCCAGTACGCCGTCAGTACCAGCAACCGCAACTTCGAAGGCCGCCAGGGCAAAGGCGGGCGCACCTTCCTGGCTTCCCCGCTGACCGCCGCCGCGACGGCCATAACCGGCGCCATCTCGGATGTGCGCACCATGCTGGCAGGGTGAGAACGTGGCAGAGGCGATTGCCCAGGCCTTCGACGCCTCGGTCGAGTATTACGATGACTGGATGCGTAAGGCGCTGCCCGGTTACGCCGGCATCTTTGCGGCGGCCCTGGAACAGATCCCCTTCGAAAAGGCCGCCTCCATCCGTGTCTTGGACCTGGGCGCAGGCACCGGGCTGTTCTCCTGGCATGTCTTGGGCGGATACCCGGCCGCACGGTTTACCTTGTGCGACCTGGCCCCCAAGATGTTGGAGATCGCCCGGCAACGCTTCGCGCCATACGCAGGTCAGTTTACATACCTGGTCGAGGATTACCGGCAATTTTCCGCCGACCAGGGATTCGACCTGGTCATCTCTAGCCTTTCTATCCATCATTTACCTGACGAGGACAAGCGCGCCCTGTTCGCCCGCATTCATTCCCTGCTGGAGGATGGCGGCCTGTTCATCAACATAGACCAGGTCTGGGGTCCGACCGAATACTGGCAGGCGCGTTACTGGGATCAGTGGCTGGAGTGGGTCCGCTGTAACGGCGCGACGGAAGAGCAGATCGAGGCCAGTATCCAGCGCCGCAGGGAGTATGACCGCGAGGCGTCCCTGGCCGACCAACTTTTGTGGCTTGGACAAGCCGGCTTTTCGCAGGTAGATTGTGTCTTCAAACATGCCTTCATTGGCGTCTTTTGCGCCCTCAAATAGAACCTTGCGAAGGGTACAACGTTCACAAGGTTTTCCAAAGGAATTCTATGGCTGAATTTACAACGCTCACATCTCGCATGCTCCCGCTGCCGGTCGAAAACATCGATACCGACCAGATCATCCCGGCGCGCTTCCTGAAAGCCACCGACAAGAACGGCATGGGCGAGGCGCTGTTCTCGGACTGGCGCTATAACCCGGACGGCAGCCCAAAGCCCGGGTTCGCGCTTAACGACCCCAAATTCCAGGGCGCGCAAATCCTCTTAGCCGGGGACAACTTCGGGTGTGGTTCGAGCCGCGAACATGCCCCCTGGGCGCTGACCGGCTACGGATTCCGCGCCGTCATCAGCACCTCCTTTGCGGACATCTTCCGCAACAATGCCCTCAAGAACGGCCTGCTGCCGGTCATTGTAGACGCCGAGACCCACAAGTCCCTTTTCGACCTGGTGGACGAGTCGCCCTCGGCTGAAATTACGGTCGACCTGGAAGCGCAATTTGTCCTTTTGCCGGGCGGGCAGGCGGCCTCGTTCCCGATAGATCCATTCTCCAAGACTTGCCTGCTCAAAGGCGTGGACCAATTGGGTTACATTATGACATTCGAAGACGAAATTGCTGCTTATGAGCGGCGGAACGGCATTGCCATTATTTCGTAACAAACGGGAATTCTGAGACCGGCAAACCCTGGTTCTCAGGGTTCCTGCTCACTCAAAGTTCCCGGAGGTAACATGATCGAAATCTACGACACCACCCTGCGCGATGGCACCCAATCGGAAGGTTTTACCCTCTCCGGCATCGATAAGATCCGCATTGCCAAGCGCCTCGACGCCATCGGTGTTGCTTTCATCGAAGGCGGTTGGCCGGGTTCGAACCCCAAGGATGTCGAGTTCTTCGAGCGCGCCCGCGACATGGAGTTCAAGCACTCCCTGGTTGCGTCTTTTGGCGCCACCTGCCGCGCGCGGGGCGGCCCGGAAGACGACGCCAACATCAAGGCCCTGCTCGATTCCCACACGCCGGTTTGCACAGTGTTCGGCAAGACCTGGACGCTTCACGTTACCGATGTGCTGCGCACCACGTTGGAAGACAACTTGCGCATCATCGAACAATCGGTTGCTTACTTACGCGAGCAGGGGCGTCGCATCATCTATGACGCCGAGCATTTCTTCGATGGCTACAAAGCCGACCCGTCCTATGCGCTGGAGACGTTGCAAGCGGCTACGCGCGGCGGGGCCGAGATGGTGGTGCTGTGCGATACCAACGGTGGAACCTTGCCCTGGGAAGTGGAACGCATCATCCGCGACTTGAAGCCTGCCCTTGCGCTCCCATTTGGGATTCACGCCCATAACGACTCCGGGTGCGCTGTCGTCAACTCGCTGGCGGCCGTGCGCGAGGGCGCCGTCCAGGTGCAGGGAACCATCAACGGGGTGGGCGAACGCTGCGGCAACGCCAACCTGTGCTCGATCATCCCCGACCTGGAACTCAAGATGGGCTACGCATGCCTGCCCGATGGCAACATTGCGCGTTTGACGGAGTTATCCCATTTCGTGATGGAAGTTGCAAACCTCACGCCTGATGAGCACTTGCCTTTTGTCGGCAAGTCGGCTTTTGCGCACAAGGGCGGCGTCCATGTGGCTGCCATGCGGCGCTCGGCGCAGTCCTACCAGCACGTGGAGCCGGAAGCAGTTGGCAACAAGATGCGCGTGGTCGTATCCGACCTGTCGGGGCGCGGCAACCTGCTCAGCAAGGCCGAGGAACATGGCGTGGAAGTGGAAGGCGAAGAGGTCCTGCCCGTACTGAACGACATCAAGGAACTGGAGGCGCGCGGGTTTGCCTTCGAAGCCGCCGAAGCCTCGGTTGCGATGATGCTCAAGCGCCAGGAAATGTATTACAAGCCGCCTTTCGAACTGGTGGACTTTTTCGTCAATGTAGAACATCGCGACAAACGCGGCACCTTTGCCGAGGCGATGGTCAAGGTGCGGGTCAATGGCGAGATCTTGCACACTGCGGCGGAAGGAAATGGCCCGGTCAACGCCCTGGATATTGCCTTGCGAAAGGCATTGCAGCCGATCTACCCCCAACTGGCAGCCTTCCATTTAGCGGATTACAAGGTCCGCATCCTGGATGGCGAGAACGGCACAGAAGCCATCACTCGTGTGTTGATCGATACCCAGAACGGCACCAAGCGCTGGAGTACCGTTGGCGCCAGCGGCAATATCATCGAGGCCAGTTGGCGCGCGTTGGCCGACTCGGTCGAGTATGGGCTGATGGTAGCCCATTAGTCAGATAGCAAATGGTCGAATAGTCTGATAGTCGCCTGCATAATCGTCAATTACCATTTCCCAATTATCACTAACCTGGAGATTACCTTGAACTACAACATTACCCTCCTCCCCGGCGACGGCATCGGTCCTGAGGTCGTGACCGAAGCCGTGCGGGTCTTGGAAACCATTGCCAGCAAACACGGGCATACCTTCAACTTTACCGAGCGGCTGATGGGCGGCTGCTCGATTGACAAATACGGCTCCTCGCTGACCGATGAGACCCTGGCTGATTGCCAGTCTGCGGATGCGGTGCTGCTGGGCGCGGTCGGCGGCCCGAAATGGGACGATCCCAGCGCCAAAGACCGCCCGGAGCGCGGCCTGTTGGCGTTGCGCAAGGGGCTGGGCGTGTTCGCTAACCTGCGCCCGGTCAAAGTCCACCCGGCGTTGATCGAATGGTCGCCGCTTAAGGCCGAGAAATTGCAGGGCGTGGACATCATCGTCGTGCGCGAACTGACCGGCGGCTTGTACTTCGGCTGGCCCAAAGGCCGCGATGTGAAAGATGGCCGCGAGCGCGCTGTGGATACGCTGGAATATTACGATTACGAAGTCAGGCGCGTGATGGAACTGGCTTTCAAACTGGCGAAAGGCCGCAAGAAGAAAGTAACCTCGGTGGACAAGGCCAATGTGCTCGAATCGTCCCGGTTGTGGCGGCAGATCGCGACCAAAGTAGGGGCTGAGAATCCGGACGTGGAACTGGAGCATGTGTTGGTCGATACGGCTTCGATGCGCCTGATCACTGGCCCCGCCTGGATGGACGTGGTCGTGACCGAGAACATGTTCGGCGATATCCTGACCGATGAAGCCTCCGTTTTGGCGGGATCGATGGGGATGCTGCCCTCGGCCAGTTTAGGCCAGGCCCCCGCCGGGAAAGATAAAGGCCCGGGCTTGTACGAACCGATCCACGGCTCGGCCCCGGACATCGCCGGCAAGGGCATCGCCAACCCGGTCGGCACCATCCTTTCGTCCGCGATGATGCTGCGTCACTCGTTGGGATTGGAAGCCGAAGCCGCATCCATCGAAAAGGCTGTAGACCGGGCGATTACAGATGGCGTCCGCACTTCGGACGTGGGCGGCAAGTTGAATACCCGCCAGATGGCGGATGAAATTATTTCAAGGTTGTGAAAGGAAAATTCTACATGGCAATGGAATCGAAGTATATCTGGATGGACGGCAAGTTGGTCGAGTTCGAAAAGGCCACCGTTCATTTTCTCACCCCGGCTTTGCATTATGGCCTGGGCGTTTTCGAAGGCATCCGTTGTTATAACACGTCGAAAGGTCCGGCAGTCTTCCGGCTGCGTGAGCACCTGGAAAGACTGGTTGATTCGCTGGAGATTCTGGGGGTGCGCGAATTTCCTTATAGCGTCGAACAACTGCGCCAGGCCGTGCATGAGACGATCAGCGTAAATGAATTTTCCGAATGCTATATTCGCCCGTTGATCTACATGGCTCATGGCCTGCTTGGCCTGAACCTTGACGCCTCGCGGCCCGCAGTGGGCATCGCGGTCTGGGAGTGGGGCGCATACCTGGGCGAGGAAGCGCTGGAAAAGGGCGTTCGGATGATGATCTCATCCTTTACCCGTCACCATCCCAATGTGAATATGACCAAGGCCAAGATTACTGGCAACTATCCAAATTCGGTGATGGCAAAGACGTTTGCCGTGCGCGCCGGATTCGATGAGGCCATTATGCTTGATCCCAACGGCCTGGTGTCTGAATGTACCGGCGAGAACCTGTTTGTGGTGCGCGGCGGAAAGATTTACACCACGCCTCGCACATCGATCCTCGAAGGCATCACCCGTGACGCGCTTATCACGATTGCGCGCGACCTCGGTTATGAAGTCATCGAAGAACAGATTTCCCGCGACCAACTCTATATTGCCGATGAAGTTTTCCTGAGCGGCACTGCTGCTGAGTGCGTCTCTGTGACCGAAATCGACTACCGGAAGATCGGCGCTGGCAAGGCTGGCCCGGTTGCGCGCGCGCTTCAGAAGGCCTTTCATGATGCGGTGCGCGGCAAGGACGCGAAATACGAAAGCTGGTTGGACTATGTTGCAGACAGCCAGGTTGCTGTGGATTTGACTCAACTCGCATCTGCGCCGGCCGATTAGTTTGTGCAAAAGAAATGGCAATCCGAGCAATAACCTTGACAGGATTGCCTCGCAGGCATAGAATAGCGCCCAACATGGAACGCTCCCACCGCTACTTTTTTGGCTTTTATTTTTACGGCTCCCGACCTCGGTTGCCGTTGGTGGCGCTTAAGTAGCAGAGCGAACTCTGTACACGCAAGGAGCGAGACCAAACGGTCCCGCTCCTTTTTTGTTTACCCCCTCTGGAAGGGGGCATGGAGACATTTATGGCAATTCGAGGAATCCGCGGCGCGACCACCGTTAGCGCAGACGACAAAGGACAGGTCCTATCGGCGACACAAGAACTACTGACCGCTATCCTGGAAAGCAACCCGGCTTTGCGGACACAGGATATTGCCAGCGCGCTGTTCACCGTGACCGAAGACATCGCCTCGGCCTACCCGGCGCTTGCTGCCCGCCAAATGGGCTGGGACCTGGTCCCGATGGTGTGCGCGCGCGAAATCCCCGTCCCCGGCAGTTTGCCGTTATGTATCCGCATCCTGATCCACTGGAACACGGAATTGGGACAATCTGCCATCCAGCATGTGTATTTGCGCGAGGCGGCCAGGCTCAGGCCGGATTTAGCCATGCGCAACTAACTGTTTCTACTTCCTTCGCTCTGATTACATTTCAAAGGAGTCTTCCCATGATGATCATTATGAAATCCACGGCCACACCTCGGGACGTGGAGCGCGTCATCGAGAAAGTCAAAGCGGCGGGCCTGTCCGTGCACCTTTCGCAGGGCGTCGAAGCGACCATTATCGGCGCCATCGGCGAAACCCACAGCCTGCCGACCGACCAGTTCGAGGTGTTGGATGGAGTCGAGACTGTACAGCGTATTACCCAGCCTTACAAACTTGCCTCGCGGCAGTTTCATCCAGAGAACTCGGTCTTCCCATTGGATTGCTTTACCATTGGAGGAGAGGAACTGTCCATCATCGCGGGCCCCTGCTCGGTTGAGTCGCGTGCGCAGATCATCGAGACAGCGCACGCCGTCAAGGAGGCGGGCGCCAACGCCCTGCGCGGCGGTATTTTCAAACCGCGCACCTCTCCCTATGCCTTCCAGGGGTTGGGCGAAGAAGGCCTCGCGTACCTGGCCGAAGCGCGTGAACAGACCGGCTTGCCGGTGGTGGTCGAGATCATGTCGCAGGTGCAGGTTGACCTGATGGTCGAATACGTAGATGTGCTGCAAGTCGGCGCTCGCAATATGCAAAACTTCAACCTGCTGCGGGTCATCGGTGAAACCCAGACGCCTGTATTGCTTAAGCGCGGTCTTTCGGCCTCCATCGAAGAACTGCTCATGTCGGCGGAATACGTCCTGGCGGGCGGCAACAAACAGGTCATGTTGTGCGAGCGCGGCATCCGCACCTTCGAGACCGCCACCCGCAACACCACCGACATCAACGCCATTCCGGTTCTCAAGAACCTGACCCACCTGCCGGTCATCCTCGACCCCAGCCATTCCACCGGCCACTTCGATTACGTTGCCGCCATTGCCCGCGCTGCTGTCGCCGCCGGGGCTGACGGCCTGATCGTCGAAGTCCACCCCGACCCGACCCATGCCCTGTCGGATGGACGCCAATCGCTCAAACCCGAAAAGTTTGCCGCTATGGTCAAGCAAGTCGGCCAGATTGCCGAGATCATGGGTCGCCGTCTTGCCGGCGTACAAACTGCTGCCCACTAATCTCTACCCTCTACTCTCAGGAGTCTTATCATTATGATCATCACCATGCAACCTGGCGCTACCAAAGAACAGATTGATCACGTCATCGAGCACATCGAAGAACAGCGCCTGCTCGCCCATCCCATTTACGGCGTCGAACAGACCATCATCGGCGCAGTCGGCGAGAGTCACAGCATCCCCACCAGCGTTTTCGAGACCCTGCCGGGCGTGTTGGTTGTCCAGCGCATCTCCAAGCCCTACAAACTGGCCTCGCGCCAGTTCCATCCGGAGAACTCGGTCTTCCCGCTGGACGGTTTCACGATTGGGGACGCAGAAATTCCTATCATCGCGGGCCCCTGCTCGGTCGAGTCCCGAACGCAGATCATCGAAACCGCGCAAGCCGTCAAGGAGTCGGGCGCAAACGCCCTGCGCGGCGGCGTCTTCAAGCCGCGCACGTCCCCCTACGCCTTCCAAGGGCTCGGCGAAGAGGGCCTCGAATACCTGGCCGAGGCGCGGGAGATCACCGGCTTGCCGGTCGTGGCCGAGGTGATGGCTGTCTCGCAGGTGCCGGTGATGGTGAAATATGTGGACGTGCTTCAAATTGGCGCCCGCAACATGCAAAACTTCAACCTGCTGCGGGCTGTGGGCGATATCCGCACGCCGGCCCTGCTCAAGCGCGGCATGAGCGCCACGGTCGAAGACCTGTTGATGGCGGCCGAGTACATCCTGGCGGGCGGCAACGAGCGGGTGATGCTGTGCGAGCGCGGCATTCGCACCTTCGAGACTGCCACTCGCAACACCACCGACATCAACGCTGTACCTGTACTCAAGGAACTCACCCACCTGCCGGTGGTGCTAGACCCCAGCCACTCCACCGGTCACTACAATTATGTCACCGCCATCGCCAGGGCTGCTATCGCCGCCGGGGCTGACGGCATCATCGTCGAAGTCCACCTCGACCCGGCTCACGCCGTCTCGGATGGTCGCCAGTCGCTCACCCCTGAAAACTTTGCCAGGATGGTGCGCCAGGTCAAGGCTGTGGCCGAGGCGGTCGACAGAAAATTGGTAAATGGTCAATCGTAATTTCCATTTACCAATCCCCCATGACCAAGATGGACGACTCACACTTTACTCTTAGAACCTCCCGAATTGCCCTGCTCGGATTGGGACTCATGGGAGGTTCCCTGGCGCTTTCCCTTAAGACGCGCTGCCGCCGCCTGGTCGCTCACGACACGGATCAATCCACGCTCGAGCTTGCCCGCCGTCAAGAGATCGTTCACCTGGCTGAGAGCGACCCCGCCAAAGCCCTGGCCGAGGCCGATCTCGTGATCCTGGCTTGTCCCGTCCCCGCCATTTTGGATTGGATCCGCCGCCTGCCGGAGTACATCCAACACCCGTGCATCGTGTTGGACATCGGCTCCTCCAAGCGGATGATCGTGGCCGCGCTCGAGGACCTGCCCGGCCGCTTCGACCCCATCGGCGGGCATCCCATTTGCGGGCGCGAGCGTCTCTCGCTCGAAAACGCCGAGCGATTCCTGTACAGGGATGCCCCCTTCGTGCTGACTCCGCTGGCGCGCACCACGGCCCGCGCCCGTTCCGCCGCCCTGCAATTGGTCGAAGCCCTGGGCGCCAACCCGATCTGGCTGGATGCTGTTTCGCACGACCGGATGTTGGCCTCCACCAGCCACTTGCCTTACCTGCTCTCGTCAGCCCTGGCGCTCGCCGTCCCCGCCGACGCCGCGCCCCTGGTCGGGCCGGGATTCCGCTCCTCGGCGCGGCTGGCAGGCACCCCGTCCAGCATGATGCTCGGCGTCCTGCAGTCCAACCGTGACAACGTCCTCGACGCCGTCGACCGATTGCAAGCGCAACTTGCCGCCCTCAAATCGGCGCTGATCGCCAAC
>JBMOMO010000037.1:0-15100 GCA_049324135.1 Chloroflexota bacterium | reverse complement strand
GCGGCTGGCAGGCACCCCGTCCAGCATGATGCTCGGCGTCCTGCAGTCCAACCGTGACAACGTCCTCGACGCCGTCGACCGATTGCAAGCGCAACTTGCCGCCCTCAAATCGGCGCTGATCGCCAACAATGTCAACCAACTCAAAGCGGACCTCGACGCCGCCCGCGCGCACTACCAACAACTGACTACTAAACACTGAACACTGAACGCTGATTACTGACATGCTCATCACTCCCATCCCTCATCCCCTGAACGCCAGCGCGCGCGTCCCCGGCTCCAAATCGTTGACCAACCGCGCCCTGCTCCTGGCTGCCCTGGCAGATGGCGCCACTGTCCTCGAAAATGCGCTTTTTTCCGACGATTCGCGCTACTTTGCCGCCGCCCTGCAAACCCTGGGATTTGACGTAAGTCTTGCCCCTGAAGCCTCCCGCATGAGCGTGGACGGTTTGGGTGGGCGCATCCCGGCGGCGAGCGCCGAACTCTTCATCGGCAACGCCGGCACGGCGGCGCGCTTCCTCTCGGCGTTTCTCACCCTGGGGCATGGGGAATACACCCTCGACGGCGACGCCCGGATGCGGGAGCGTCCCATTGGCGATTTGGTGGATGCGCTCAGTCAACTTGGCGCAAAACTCGGCCCCGCGAATACGGATAACCCTTCGGCTTCGCTCAGGGCAGGCCCTTCGGCTTCGCCCAGGGCAGGTTGGTCACTGGGCGCTGATTACTCCAATGTCTGTCCCCCCATAAAAATTGTGGCAGCCGGGTTGCCGGGCGGCAAGGCGAAAATTGCAGGGGATATTTCCAGCCAATTCCTGTCCGCCTTGCTGATGGTCGCCCCTTACGCCCAAGCACCGGTCGAGATCGAAGTCATTACCGACCTCAACTCCAAGCCCTACGTGGACATGACCCTGTCTATCATGCAAGATTTCGGCGTTGAAGTCGAACGCGATGGCTACAAATCTTTTTCTGTGCCAATCACCAATTACCAATTACCAACATCCAATTACCAAATTGAGTCGGATGCCTCCGCCGCCTCCTACTTCTTTGCCGCCCCAGCCGTCTGCGGCGGGACGGTGCGCGTCGAAAACATTTCCCGCAAATCCGTTCAAGGCGATATCCGCTTTCTCGACGTGTTAGAGCAAATAGGATGCACCGTTGAAGAGACTGAAAACTGTATACTGGTCACTGGTTGCTCAGAACTTCGCGGCCTGGACGTGGACATGCGCGACATCCCCGACACCGCCCAAACCCTGGCGGTGATTGCGCCCTTTGCATCGTCTCCAACCCGCATCCGTGGGATCGCTTCCGCGCGCGTCAAGGAGACCGACCGGGTGGCGGCCACCTGCGCCGAACTGACCCGTCTTGGTGTCCGCGTCGAGGAACATGAAGACGGCATGACGATTTATCCAACTTTGAATCTTCGACCTGCGAACATCCGAACCTACAACGATCACCGCATGGCGATGGCTTTCTCGTTGGTCGGTCTGCGTGTGCTGGGAGTTGATATCGAAAACCCTGGCTGCGTCTCGAAGACCTTTCCCGATTTTTTCGAGGCGCTCGAGCGGTTGCAGGTAGACAGGTAGGGGCGGCCTTGTGTCCGCCCAAGGAGACAGGTTATGTTTTTTAATTTTGGACTCATCGGTTACCCCCTGGGCCATTCGCTCTCGCCCAAAATCCACACCACAGCGTTGCAGGCTTGCGGCTTGCTGGGCAGTTATGCGCTCTTTCCAATCCTCCCCGACGATCAGCATGGATTGGCCGACTTGCTCGCCCGCGTCCGAGGCGGCGAACTGCATGGCTTGAACGTCACCATCCCGCACAAACAGAACGTCATGCCGTTGTTGGATGAACTCACCCCGACCGCGCAGGCTATTGGCGCGGTAAACACGATTTCCATGCAAAACGGCCAACTCACCGGCGACAACACTGACGCCCCGGGATTTTTGGCAGATCTAAAAAAGTTCCTGACCACAGAGACACGGAGACGCGGAGACAAAAATTCGGCTTTGGTTTTGGGCGCCGGCGGCGGCGCGCGCGCTGTAGTTTATGCGCTCGTCAACGCTGGTTGGAACGTTGCCATTACCGATATCCATCCAAAGCAGACAGAAGCGCTCGTTGCCCATTTTTCATTTCCCGAATCCCGCCTGGCGAGCATCGAATACACACCAGCCGCCCTTCGCGCTTTACTCCCTGAACTCAATCTCATTGTCAATGCCACCCCGGTTGGAATGTCCCCCAACGAGGATGGCTCTCCCTGGCCCGAGCGCCTGCCGCTCCCTTCAAGCGTTGCAATATATGACCTGGTCTATAATCCCCGCAAGACGAAACTTGTGAAAGACGCTCACGTTGCCGGCCTCCCTGCCGTCACCGGGCTTGGGATGCTCGTCGAGCAGGCCGCCCTGTCCTTCGAGGTATGGACAGGCTGCGCCCCATCGCGTGATGCCTTGAGGGCCGCTGTCAATTGACCGCCGCTCACTGCCTGCTGATTACTGAAAACTGAAAACTGGAGTCCCCCCATGCCCTTACGTTTCCTCACCGCCGGCGAATCGCACGGCCCAGCCCTGACCGCCATCCTCGACGGGATACCGGCCGGCTTGCCATTGGACGCATCCATCATCGACCGGGAACTGTCCCGCCGCCAGAAAGGCTACGGTTCCGGCGGACGGATGAAGATCGAGCAGGACGCTGTCCGCATTTTGGGCGGCCTCATGGCGGGCGAGACCACCGGCGCGCCGCTGGCGCTGCTGGTCGAGAACGCCGATCACGCCAAATGGAAGGGTAGGGCTGTCGAGCCGATGACCGCGCCCCGGCCCGGTCACGCCGACCTGACCGGCGCGGTCAAATACGGCTACCGCGACCTGCGGCCGGCGCTGGAGCGGGCTTCCGCGCGTGAAACCGCCATGCGTGTAGCCATTGGTGGAATATGTAAGCAATTATTGTCACAGTTTGGGGTCGTCCTCGGCGGGTACGTGAAATCTATCGGCGAGGTGGAGGCCGATTTTAGCGGGAGCAGTTACCAGGTCCGGTTCGAGGCGGCCGAGGAAAGCGACCTGCGTTGCCCCGATCCGGTCGCCGCGGAAAAGATGCGGGCGCGCATCCAGCAAATCATCCAGGGCAAGGATACGCTTGGCGGGGTGATCGAGATCGTGGCGCTCGGCCTGCCCGTCGGCCTGGGTTCGTTTTCCCAGTGGGATCGCCGTCTCGAAGCCCGGCTGGCGCAGGCGGTGATGAGCGTCCAGGCCATCAAGGGTGTGGAGATCGGCGACGCATTCGAAAATGCCCGCTTGCCCGGCACACAGGCCCACGACGCCATTGCCCTCTCTAGCGCGCAACGCCTGACCCGCCCCACCAACCGCGCCGGCGGCGTAGAAGGCGGCGTGACCAACGGCCAGCCGCTCGTTATCCGCGCCGCGATGAAGCCGATAGCCACCACGCTGACGCCGCAGCAGACGGTCGATCTCGCTGCGGGCATGGAAGCCCCGACCCGTTACGAACGCTCCGATTTCTGCCCCGCGCCGCGCGCCGCGCCGATCCTCGAAGCAATGGTGGCCTTCGTGCTGGCCGACGCGCTGCTCGAGAAACTGGGCGGCGACTCGCTAGACGAGATGAAACCGCGCTTCGATGCCTTGCGGCAAGCCCGGCTCGAAGACCTGCGGATGGATAACGAACCGCATACCTGGTGGGAGTGAACATGCACATTTTCCTGTATGGTCCCTCTGGCTCTGGCAAGAGTACCGTCGGCAAGTTACTTGCCGATTCACTGGACTTGCCATTTTGGGATTTGGATGTTGAGATCGAACGGGATTCCGGACAGTCCATCCCTGATCTTATGGCTGGACGAGGGGAACCGTTCTTCCGGGACCTGGAAACTGCTGCCGTTAAAAAGGCTGTTCCCGCTCCCGAAGCGGTCGTTGCCCTGGGCGGCGGCGCGTTGCTGCGGAACGAGAACCGGGCGTTGGCTGAATCTGCGGGACAGGTTGTCCTGCTCGAAGCGCCTCTGTCTACATTGGCGGCGCGGCTTTCGCAGGACGGGAACCAGCGTCCGTTGCTGGCGGGCGACCTGGAAGCCAAACTCTCCGCGCTTTTGGCGCGACGGCAGGCGCATTACGCATCTTTTCCCTTGCGGGTGGACGCTGCGCAGACGCCAGAGCGAACGACCTGGGACATCCAGCGACTGATCGGGCGCTACCGCCTGCGCGGCATGGGAGCGGGCTACGATGTCATTGTGCAAGAAGGAGGGATTTCCCGGATCGGCGAAATGTTGAAGGCGCGTCAACCTGGCGGGCCAGTGTTGGTGGCAAGCGACGGGAATGTCGCCCCGCATTACGCCGGGCGGGTGTTAGACTCCCTGCGTGAAGCAGGCTATTTGGCGGAGCAGGTCACGATTCCGGCCGGGGAGACGTACAAAACCGTCGAAACAGTGACCTTGCTCTGGCGCGGCGCGTTGGAGGCGGGTCTGGATCGTAAAAGCACCATCGTTGCCTTGGGCGGCGGCGTGGTCGGCGATTTGGCCGGGTTTGCGGCAGCCACCTACATGCGCGGCTGCAACTGGGTCGCCGCGCCGACCACGCTCCTGGCGATGGTGGACGCCTCGCTGGGCGGTAAGACCGGCTTCGACCTGCCCGAAGGCAAGAACCTGGTTGGCGCGTTCCACCCGCCCCGGCTGGCGCTGGCCGACCCCGAAACCCTGTCGACGCTGCCAGAGCGGGAACTGCGCGCCGGGCTTGCGGAGGTAGTCAAGCACGGCGTCATTGCCGATCCGGGATTATTCGACTTGTGCGACCAGGGCTGGGAAAGTGTCATTGCCCGCCTGCCGGAAATTGTGCGGCGCGGCATGGGCGTGAAAGTGAAGGTGATCGAGGAAGATCCCTACGAGCGGGGCGTCCGGGCGGCGCTCAATTTTGGGCATACGATTGGTCATGCGGTGGAACTGGTCAGCGGGTTTGAATTGCTGCACGGCGAAGCCGTGGCGGTGGGGATGGTGGCCGAGGCGCGGCTGGCGGAACGTTTGACGGTGGCAAGCCCGGGGTTGTCCGAGGCGATTGCGGGGACGCTCTCTGCGCTGGGGTTGCCTGTCGAGATCCCCACTAACCTGGCGCGCGCTGACCTGATCCGCGCGATGCGCCTGGATAAAAAGAAGGCGGCGGGCGTGATTCGCTTTGCGCTGCCGGTGATGATCGGCGAAGTGAAGGTGGGGGTGGAAGTGAAGGACTTGGAGGCTGCGTTATGAAAATTTTGATCCTGCATGGCCCCAATTTGAACCTGCTTGGCGTGCGTGAGCCGGATGTGTACGGCCGCCTGACGCTGGATGACATCAATACACGTCTGGTTGACCTGGGAAAAGAACTGAATGTGGAAGTGACCTGCCGGCAGTCGAATCATGAGGGCGCGCTGATCGACGCGCTGCACGAGGCGCGGGAATGGGCGGATGGGGTAGTCTTTAACCCTGGCGGGTACACTCACACTTCGGTGGCGCTGCGCGATGCGATTGCGGCGATCGGCGTCCCTGTGATCGAAGTGCATCTGTCAAACGTTTATGCGCGGGAGGAGTTCCGGCATACGTCACTGCTCTCGGCGGTGTGTGCGGGCAAGATCAGCGGCTTGGGCTGGCATTCGTACACGTTGGGGCTGCGAGGCCTGGCGGACTTGCTGGGCGAACGATAGATTATTCCCCGATGATTTTGACTAGCGCGCGCTTCCTGCGCCGTCCGTCGAACTCGCCGTAGAAGATTTGTTCCCAGGGGCCAAAATCGAGTCTGCCGTTGGTCACGGCGACCACCACTTCGCGGCCCATGACCTGGCGTTTGAGATGCGCGTCCGCGTTGTCCTCGCCGGTGCGGTTGTGCCAGTATTGGCTGACGGGTTCGTGGGGGGCAAGTTTTTCCAGCCAGGCGTCATAGTCGTGGTGGAGGCCGCTCTCGTCATCGTTGATGAAGACAGAGGCGGTGATGTGCATGGCCGAGATAAGCGCCAGGCCTTCTGTGATGCCGCTTTCTTTCAGGCACGTTTCCACTTCAGGCGTGATATTGATGAAAGCGCGGCGCGTTGGGACATTGAACCACAGTTCTTTGCGATAGGATTTCATGTGCGCTCCTGTTGTTCCCTTGAGTGCGCGTATTTTACTACATTCGATTGTGCGCGATTGCTCATTGACCGGAGGGGATTCTTTGCTATACTATTTGTCCAGGCTTGCCAGGCCATGCGATGGCATGGATGGGCGCCACCAACTTGCCCGGTTGCTATTGAACAACAATGATTACTTCGGAAAAAAATTTCCTGGATTTCCTGGATGCCCATCGCTTTATCTACCAACGCATCGAGCATCCCGCTGTGTTCACTTGCGCCGAAGCGGAATTGCATCGTCCGGATGCGCCTGCCGTCAGCACCAAAAATTTGTTCCTGTGCGATAAAAAAGGACGGCGTTTCTTTTTGGCAGTGACCGCTTGCGAGACGAGTGTGAACCTGGAAAGCCTGGCTCTACAGTTGGGGGTTTCGCATCTGCGTTTCGGTTCGGAGGAGAATCTGCAACGGTTATTGGGCGTGACGCGCGGCTCGGTGACGATGATGGGGTTGGCGAACGATGCGGAACATAAGGTGGAATTATGGATGGACGCTGGCATCTGGCAGGGTGAATATTTTCTCTCCCATCCGTTGGTGAACACAGCCACCTTGATTCTTTCGAGGGCAGAATTGGAACGTTTTTTTGATCTGACCGGGCACAACTTGCATTTGTTCAACAAAAAGCCCGGACGCTAAAGCGTCAGTTTGACTTCCCGCCCCTGTTCCATTTTTTCCCCCTTTTCCAGTTTGAGCGGCAGGAGGATGTGGAACTTGCTGCCGGGGAAGTTGACCTCGTCGTAGCCGGGGCTTTCCGCCCAGATGCGCCCGCCGTGCGCCTCCACGATGCCCTTGGCCAGCGCCAGTCCCAGCCCGGCCCCGCCGCCTTTGAAGCGCGATTTGCTGGTGGAGTGTTTGTTCAGGTCGCCGGGCTGGTAGAATTTGGTGAAGATCAATTCCTGGAATTCAGGCGCTATGCCCACGCCCGTGTCGGCGACCGTGATCTGCACGCCGCCATCGGGCGCATCCTTGTTGCCGTGCAGCAGGGCTTTGCCGGTGATAGTGATCTTGCCCTCGTTGGGCGTAAATTTGATCGCGTTGGTCACGACATGATGGAAGGCTTTGTGCAGGATGTTCGGGTCGGCCTTGATCTTGGACAGGACGGGCAGGTCAATTGCCAGGGATTGTTTGCGCGCGGCCAGTTGCTTCGACAGGCTGAAACAAACTTCGCGTACCAGGTCAGCCACATCCACCGATTGCAGGTGTAGTTGCAGCGCGCGCGCGTCGATCTGGGCGATGTCGAACATCGAGTCCATGATCTCATGCATGCGCATGGTGCCGTCGTGCAGGCCTTTGATGATGGCTTGCAGGTCGGGGTTCAGGTTGGTATCTTCCAGTAGCATCTCGGTGTAGCCGCGCATGACAGTGAGCGGCGTGCGCAGTTCGTGCGAGGCGATGCTGATGAAGTCGGATTTGGTGCGGTCGAGCCGTTCCAGGTCGCGGTTGACTTTGTCGAGCGAGTGGTAGGCTTCGCGCAATTCCTGGTTGAGGCGCACCAGGTTTTCCACCAGGCGGGCGTTTTCCAGCGCCACAGCGGTTTGGTTGGCAAGCGCGCTGAGCGTGACCAGGTCCTGTTCGGTGTAGCGGTTGCCGGAGAGTTTTGGGCCGAAGGCCAGCAGCCCGATCCAGCGGCGCTTGGCAAAGATCGGCACGTACACTTCCGACTGGGTGGCGTTGAACCAGTCCCGCTCGTTGCGCGTCACCGACCGATATGCCGGGAGCAGGTCCAGGTCATATTGCAGAAGCGGGCGCCCTTCGCGCGTCAGGTATTGCACGATGGGACTGGTCTCGGGTAGGATGCCGGCCTTCAACTGTCGTTCCCCTGAGCTGCGCACGGCGCGCAGGAAGTAGGCCTTGCGTTCGTCCTGGCCGGGATCCTGGTCAACCAGGAAGAGGAAGCCGCGCGTGATGCCCAGCGCCTCGATGATCAAGCCCACTGCCACGCTGGCCAGGCGTTGCATCTCGAGGATGTTGCTGACGGCCTCGCCGTATTGTTGCAGGGTGCGGCTGGGGTCGAATTGTTCCAGCCCCAACCAGGAGTCCACCCAGCGGCGCACGAGACTGAGCATGGGAGTGAACAGGGCCGCCAGCACCAGGGCAATGACCGCGCCCACCAGCAGGGGGTTGAAGTTCGGCGCTGCGCGGAAAGCCGTTTGGGTGACGGTGAAACCCAGGATGTAAAAGACTACCACCAACAGGATCGTAATGAGATAGACCAGGGCGCGGCGCAAGATCTGGCGCGCGTCGGGCATGTCATGCGTGAGCACCACGTAGCCCATCAGCCAGGCTGCGCCGATGCGGAACGGGTTGGTCGGCAGGGTATAGCCGCTGAAGATCAGCAGGTCATTGGCGATGATGGCAAGGAAGAAAGGCAGCCAGTAGAGCAGTCGGTTGCGGTAGAGCGGCTGTTGCGAATGCCGGTAGGCCGTCCGGATGGCGGCCAGCGCGCTTGCAATGAAGATCAGCCATCCCAGGATAATCAGGTAGAGCGGCAGGTCGTCGCGCGGCAAGGACCATTCCCCACTGCTCCAGATGGTATCCGGCAGGCCGAAGACGTTCTGCGCTATCAGCGCCGCGCCCAGGGTCAATACCCCGGCCAGGATCAGCCAGGGCCATCCCTCCCGCCGCAGGAAGCCGCTCACGACCAGCAGCATCAACGCGGCCAGCAGTAACGCGGCGTAGGACTGGTAGACCTGGAACGTCCCTGCGCTGATGGCTGGCGCCAATCCCGCGCGCCAGAAAGCCTCGCCCAGCCCCAGCAGCAGCCCGCCCAGCGCGTACAGCATCAACAGGTAATGCGCTGTCTGGTGGCCGTCTCGCCCGCGAAAGGCATTGACAATGACCGGCAGGTAGAACGCAGCCGCCAGCGAATAGATGAGTAGATCGACGATTTGCAGGGGAGTAAGCATCTCGCACAGTATACTCGAATTCCAGCGTATTGCTCTTAAAAAATGACAACCTTTCGACCAAATCGTGTTTATGCGGTAAGATTAATTCGCCTGTCAGCCAGCGCAACCGCAAAGGATATCTCCATGAACCTCTATGAATTCCATGTCTCTCGCGCATCCCGTCAAAAATACGCCTTCAATGAAGGGCTGTTTTCCACCGATGGGCGTGTGGTCGTTGCGGACTTCCTCGCTGCGCGCCGCTTTGCCGAGAAGATGTCCACGCATCGCTCCCAGCCCGTGCCTGCTTCCGATATAAATGCCTTGGGCCTGCTCGACGAGGTGTTCCACCTGCTGCTGCGACAATACGAATTGCAGAACCCCGGCGTCCTGCGCCGCGCCCTGGCATGGACGCAGACCCACGTTGGCGTGAGTCCATTGGAGAACAGCCAATTGCGATTCAACGAGGAGTTCCCGCCGCTGGCGGTGTATCGCAACGAACTGCCCGCGCCTGTTTACCTGACCAGCAGCACGGGCAATGTCCCGCACCGCCAAACCACGCTCGAAGAAATGCTGATGCTGCACATCACCAATCTCAACCCGGCGGCGCAGCCCTACCAGGAACTGTTCGATGAAGTCCCGCTCAAAGCGACCAGCGCTTACGAAGAGGTGGTGGGCAAGTTGAGCGATTTCTTCAACGGCCAGCCCGGCTTTGGCGGACTGGGTTCCGGCGAGACGCTCATCCAGGCCTTGCGTGCGCCCGCCATCGCGTCCCCTTATTCGCTGGCCGGTCAACTGGAATTCATCCTCAAGCGGTGGGGCGGGTTGTTGGGCGAGGATTTTATCCAACGCCTCTTGCGCGGCGTGGACTACGTGACCGAGGAGGCTACCCGTCATCTTGGCACGGGTGGATTTGGTGGGGAAGCGCCCGTCTTGGAATTCCGCGGCTATCCCGAATACGAACGATTCAGCGAAGACAAAGACTGGATGCCGCGCGCCATCCTGATGGCGAAGAACACTTATGTCTGGCTTGAACAACTCTCGCGCAAATACGGGCGTTGGATCCGTTTCTTGAGCGACATCCCTGACGAAGAACTCGACCTCCTGGCGCAGCGCGGATTCACCGGCCTGTGGCTGATCGGCCTGTGGGAGCGCAGCCGCGCCAGCCAGCGCATCAAACAGCGTATGGGCGACCATGACGCGGTTGCGTCCGCCTACTCGCTCTATTCCTACGACATTGCCGAAGACCTGGGCGGCTGGCCCGCGCTCGAAAACCTGCGTTGGCGCGCCTGGCAGAGAGGCATCCGTCTCTCGGCAGACATGGTTCCCAACCACATGGGCATCGACTCGAAATGGGTCATCGAGCATCCCGATTGGTTCCTGGCGCTGCCGTATGCGCCTTATCCCGGCTACCAGTTCCAGAGCGAAGACCTGTGCGATGATGAACGGGTCTCGGTCGTTTTGGAAGATCACTACTACAATCACACGGATGCGGCGGTGGTCTTCAAGCGCGTCGACCATTGGACCGGCGACACGCGCTACATCTACCACGGCAACGACGGCACCTCCATGCCCTGGAACGACACCGCCCAACTCGACTTTTCCAAAGCCGAAGTGCGCGAAGCCGTCATCCAGACCATCCTGCACGTGGCGCGCAACTTCCCCATCATTCGTTTCGACGCGGCCATGACGCTGGCGAAGAAGCACATCCAACGCCTGTGGTTCCCGGAGCCGGGCGGCGGGGGCGCCATCCCATCCCGCTCGGAGCAGGGCATGTCCGTGTCCGAGTTCGAGGCGAAAGTCCCGCAGGAGTTCTGGCGCGAAGTGGTCGACCGCGTCGCCGCCGAAGTCCCCGATACGCTGTTGCTGGCCGAAGCCTTCTGGCTGATGGAAGGCTACTTCGTGCGCACGCTGGGCATGCACCGCGTCTACAACTCGGCCTTCATGCACATGCTGCGCGACGAGGACAACGCTAAGTACCGCCAGGTGATCAAGAACACGGTCGAGTTCGACCCGCAAATCCTGAAGCGCTACGTCAACTTCATGAACAACCCAGACGAGAAGACCGCCGTCGAGCAGTTCGGTAACGGGGACAAGTATTTCGGCGTCTGCACGTTGCTGGCGACGCTGCCCGGTCTGCCCATGTTTGGGCACGGACAGATCGAGGGCTTCCACGAGAAATACGGGATGGAGTTCCGCCACCCCAAATGGGACGAGCAGGTGGACGAAGGCCTGGTGCGCGGCCACGAGTGGAAGATTTTCCCGCTCCTGCACCGCCGGTACTTGTTCGCCGGTTCCGAGCATTTCCTGCTCTACGACTTTTTCGCGGGCGCAGGTCATGTCAACGAGGATGTGTTTGCCTACTCGAACCGTCACGGGGAAGAAAAGGGACTGATCCTTTACCACAACAAGTTCGCCGAAACGAGCGGCTGGATCAAGACCTCCGCCGCCTACCTCGACAAAACCTCCGGCGACCTGCGGCAGAAATCGCTGGCCGAAGGGCTGGATTTACCGTTCGAGGGCTACGTTATTTTCAAGGATTACGTTACACACTTGGAATACATCCGTTCATGCAGCGAACTGTGGGAAAAAGGCCTGTTCGTGCAGTTGGGCGCTTACCAGCACCACGCCTTCCTGGATTGGAGGTTTGTGGAGGGAGGGGATTGGGAATTGGTAAATGGCGCTTTGAACGGCGCGGGCGTCGAGTCCGTGCAGGCGAAGTGGGAGGAGATGTTTGGGGGGAAAGAAGAAGTTGTTGATGAGAAGGTGAAGAAGCCTGCGAAGAAACGGGTGACAAGGAAGATCAGTGAGGAGAAATCAGTGAACAAGGGAAAAAAGAAGGATTCCGCAAAAGGAAAAAATGGCCTATAATTTTATTGGAAACTTAAAACAATGACTATTGTCTCTGTCCCTTCCATATTCGAGCGCAAGCGTATTCCGCAAAAAGCCATTGACGATATTGTGCGGCAGCAGGAGCGAGTTTGTCATCAGCGCCCAACCGGCCAGACTGCCAATGAAACCGACATATTGCGGGTTCCTGGAAAACCGGTACGGTCCATACCGGACGAGCGCGCCCCGTTCCCCGGTGGTGGAGGTCAGGCCAAGTGTAACCATTGCCCAGAGCGCCAACCAATCGCCTGCCAGCCATAAAGGCAGGCCGACGCCGGCGCGCAGCCAGGGGGCGAGCCGGAAAGCGCCCCAGTCCAAAATGCCGAGCAGGATGACGCCCGCGCCTGAAATGAAGAAGAGAAATGACATCGTAAATTGCCCCCAAGCGCCTGGCTGCCGGGGAGGCCAGACGCGGTGGCCGGGCAAGACGATGCTGATGAGTACCAGGGCGGTCACCAAGCATTCCGCGCCGACCGTCGACCAGAAAAGGGATGCAATGCCAGGGCTAAGCGCGCTCATCTGCCGCACGCACACTCTCTATGAAGGGCGTGCACAGGTCTTGCGCGGAGACCGAGCCTTTCTGCACGGCCTCGAAGGTCAGCCTGGAAGGGTCCAGCCCGCGCTTCTGGCACAGGCCTTCGAACAACGCCAGGTAACTGGCCGGGATGGCGGCGTTGAAATCCAGTCCTAGCGCGCGCGAGGCGGTTTGCAGGCGCTCTGCGTGCGGGCCTTCGATCTCCACGAAATCGCCGTAGGGCAGTTCGTCCAACATGACGTGTAACCCCTCCCACTCGTAGGTGGCGCGGAATTTCTCGTAGGTGGCCGAAACCACGTACCCCAACGCGCGCAGGATGCGCTGCGCTGTCTCGAAGTCGCCAACGCTGGTCTCATATTCCGCCCGACTCAACACCCTGTCCAGCCGTTCGGACGGGCCTTTGTAGGTCAAACGCGCCTGCGTGTCCATGCGCAGCCGCAGCACCCGGCCCGCGCCCCGCAGGCTCCCGTCCGGCAGGTCGAAGCGCAGGTTGGTCTCATGCACGCGCGGCTGGACCAACTGCGCCCCCAGCGCGCGCAAACGGTCTTCGACTTGCCCCAGGTCGTTTATGTAGAATTTGACTTCGGTCTCTTGGTCGTTCATATTTCCTCAACTTCAGGCCCCTCCCTTGTCCTGTTGGACAGGTGTGAAACCTGTCCCTACCGGACGCTCAACAGGGTCTGTCTCTGTTCCACGCTTTCGCCAGCCCGCACGCGGACGCGGTGCACCGTCCCGGCGCGCGGCGCTTTCAGCTCGTTTTGCATCTTCATCGATTCGAGGATCACCAACACTTGTCCTTTCTCGACGGCTTGTCCTTCCTCGACCGGGATGGAGACGACCATGCCCGGCATAGGCGACTTGAGGTGGAACTCGCCCGCCTCGGACACCGCCCCCCCGGCTGCCGCCCTTAAACGTTTTTCCCGCTCGTCCTCGACCTTTACCGGGAACTGGCGCCCCATCAGCAGCACTTCCATTTGTTCCTCGCCCGAATAGACGAAGCCTTCGAAGGAGCGGCCATCCAGCAGCAGCGAGAAGACCGGCTGCCCGTGGATGGAATCGAAATCCACCTGGAACACCCGCCCGTTGACCGCCAGGCGGTGTTCGTCCACGATCTCGATCAGGAATTCCTTGTCATTGACGGTGGTAATGTATTTCATGGCGTCGCCTCTAGCGGTGCATCCGTTCCCAGCGCCCGACCCATTTCCAGTTGCTGGTGTCCCGTTCCCCGCGCCGGACGATCTGCGCGGAACGTTGGGTCTCCTGGTGGGCTACCAGCGTGGCGATGATGGCGGCCAATTCGTCGTAGGTTCCCTTCCCTTCCTCCATCTCTTGCATGGAGAAGCGCTCTTCGACGAAGCGCGTATCGTATTGCCCGGCCATGAAACGGTGCGAGTCCATCATCGTCTGGTGGAAGGGGATGTTGGTGCGCACGCCGACCACGCGGTATTCCTCCAGCGCGCGCCGCATACGCAGGATGGCCTGCCCGCGCGTCTCGCCCCACACGATCAGTTTGGCGATCATCGGATCGTAGAAGGGCGTGATCTCGAAACCGGGGTACACGCCCGTATCCACGCGCACGCCGGGCCCGGTGGGCAGCAGGCTGTGAGTGATGCGCCCGGTGGAGGGCAGGAAGCCGTTGTAGGGATCCTCGGCGTTGATGCGGCACTCGATGGCGTGACCGTTGAAGCGGATGTTCTTTTGCTTGTAACTCAAATGGCGTCCGCGCGCGATGCGGATCTGCTCGGCAACGATGTCTATGCCGGTAACCATCTCCGTGACAGGATGTTCCACTTGCAAGCGGGTGTTCATTTCCAGGAAGTAGAAATTCTTCTCCTTGTCCACCAGGAATTCGATCGTCCCGGCGTTGACGTATTCGACGGCTTGCGCGGCCTTGACGGCTACCTGTCCCATGCGCTGGCGCAGGTCATCGTCCAGGAAAAGAGACGGGGACTCCTCCAGCAGTTTTTGGTGGCGGCGTTGCAGCGAGCATTCGCGCTCACCCAGGTGGACGACGTTGCCGTGCATATCCGCCATGATCTGGAATTCGATGTGCCGCGCGCCCTCCACCAGTTTTTCCAGGTATACATTGCCGTCCCCAAAAGAAGACTCGGCCTCGCGGCGCGCCGATTGCAGCAGCAGGGGCATCTCTTCGAGGTTCCTGACCTCGCGCATCCCTTTCCCGCCGCCGCCGGCGGTGGCCTTGATGAGCAACGGGAAGCCGATCTGCGGCGCGCGCGCCAGCAGGTCTTCGTTGCTCATGTTGCCCACGTCTTCCGTGCCTGGCACTACCGGCACGCCCGCCTTGATGACCGTAGCGCGCGCAACGGCCTTGTCGCCCATGGCCGCAATCGCCGATGGCTTGGGACCGATGAAGGTGACGCCCGTCTCTTCGCAAGCCTGGGCAAAATCCTCGCGCTCGGCCAGGAAACCGTAGCCGGGGTGGATGGCGTCCGCGCCGCACGCGCGGGCGATGTCGATGATTTTGTCCTCGCGCAGGTAGGATTCGCGCGCTGGCGCCGGACCCAGCAAGTAGGCCTCGTCCGCATAACGGACGTGCAGCGCCTGCCGGTCGGCCTCCGAAAAGACCGCTACGGTCTTGACGCCCAACTCGCGGCAGGCGCGCAGGATGCGCACGGCGATCTCTCCTCGGTTGGCGACCAATACTTTTTTGAACATG